>NZ_CP068046.1:1917272-2236818 GCF_016698665.1 Devosia rhizoryzae | reverse complement strand
GCTTGATCCTGCAGGCCTTGAAGCCAGGGTCCTGCTGATCGAGCCCACCGGCTCGGAAACCCAGGTCACCATGACTCTGGGCGAGCACACGATTATCGGTGTGTTCCGCGAGCGGATCGGCGTTGCACCAGGCCAAACCATCCGCATCCAGCCCGACCTCTCCTCCATCCACCTTTTCGATGCTCAGGGTCAAAGGATCAACTGATGTACGCCGAGACCCCGTTTTATCGCTCGCTGGTCGACGGCAGCTTTCCGGTGATCGTTTCGCTGGCACGCCATGATCTCGATCTCGCCAAGGCGGCGCTCGACGCCGGTGCCACGGCCATCAAGACCCATCTCAACGCCTATCACCGCGCTACGGGAACCACCTTTGGCTCTTTTACTGAGGAGCGCCCATTCTTTGAAGAACTGAGCAAGCTCGGCTGCCCGCTGCTGGTTATGGCCGGCCAGGAAACCGTCCCGACCGAAGGGGAGATGGACGCGCTCCATGACTTGGGGTTTAAAGGCTTCAACGTCTATGTCGACCACCTGCAGCCACACTTGCTCCGGTCCAAGCTGCGGCCAATGCCGGCACTCGCCTCCACCAGCGGTGCGCAAGATGTGAGCAGGATTGCCGCCATTCCCGGCTGCATCATCGAAGCCTCGATCATGCCGTTCGAACGTTATCGTACAAACATGTCGGACGCTGATCTGCAGAAATACCGCGAGATCGTCGATGCGGTGGACGTTCCTGTTATTGTACCAAGCCAGCTTCAACTCACGCCCGAGGACGCGGCGGCTCTAAAGGACATTGGTGTTGCGGCGCCATTGCTGGGCGCGATTGTTACCGGCGACACCACGGCCAGCATGTATCGCGCTGTCGCGGGCATAGTAGAGCAAACACGCAGGCTGCGCTAAAGGTGGTCTAAAATGGCGTAGCTTAGAGTGCCGGCCAGTATCCGCTCTCGGCATGCAGCTTTCAGCAGGTTTGGGCGCTGACGTGTGATCTTGGGTCAAGCAGGACGGGGCGAACCAGTCTCCACGACAAGGTCGTCGCTCTCACCGACCAAAAGCTCTAACGATACGACATTTCGGACGGTGCCTAGCGGATAGTGCTCCCGAAAACCCGGCATGGTCGCCAATAGCGCTTCTGCCAAGGATATGCCGAGTTCGCGCAAGGACAGCGTGAAACAGGTCAGCTTCGGAACAAGAAAATGCGCCTGCGGACTGTTTCGGCCTATAACGGCAATGGCTTGCCCGGGGGGGAGACCAACCTCGTATAGACCATTGTAAAGCCCAAGGGACATGACCTCGTTGGTCAGCAAAATTCCAGTGGGACGCCGATCGTCCGGCATAGCGGCAATGGCATGAGCAATGGCATGGCCCCCGCGCTCGTTCGGGTTAGCGCGGAACACAAGGTCAGGGTCGAACTGAATGCCGTGTCGAGCCAGCACTTCTTGATAGGCATCCACCAGAACAAAGCCCAGATTGGTGTCATCAAGCGGCGCCGAAATGCCGATCCGGCGATGCCCTTTGTCGATTAGCCTTGATACACCGACTTCCGCCATGCCTTCGAAGTCGAGGTCGAGCCAGGGATGGCCGGCATCGGTTTCGGACCGGCCTAGCGCAATGAACGGGATGTTGCGGCTGGCGAGAAAATCGATGCGATGATCCTCGCGCTTGGTCGCCGAGATGATCAGGGCATCGGCAAAACCGCGGGCGACGACGCGCTGCATGTAGGCGTCCGGATCTTCTTCCGATGAGCAAAGGAGGGCGACGAGGTCGAGCTGATGGCGGGCGAAGACGGTCTGCACGCCATCGAAAACGCTCATGAAGAAGACGTCGCCCTCGCCGGTGATTTCGTGGCCGGTCTGCATCATGAAGCCGATGACGCCCGTCGAACCTTTTCGCAGGGCGCGGCCGGCCTGGTTGGCGACATAGCCCATGGCGGCGGCGGTTTCGAGCACGCGTTTGCGCGTTTCCTCGTTGACGTCCGGTTTGCCATTCAGGGCGCGCGACACCGTGCCAATCGAGACGTTGAGCTCCTGCGCGAGACGCCTGATGCCGGTCATTTCCACAAGGATCTCCACCGTTCTGGTTGGCTCCAGAAACGTTTACGATTTCGTATTGACACGTCTGGTCTGCCAAGAATAGCGTCGTAAACGTTTACGGGACATTGTGCCGAAAGCTGCGATAGATGGCAGGCGCGCGAGGCCCAGGGAGGAAATCTTGGTGTTTACGGCGGTGCTAGCCGGTTGCGGCGGCATGTCCAAAGGCTGGTTGTCGGCTATTTCCGAGCACCCGCTGCTGCAGGGGCGGGTGAAGGTCGTGGGCCTGGTCGATCTCCACCGCGCGACAGCAGAGGCGCGGGCGGCGGAGTTCGGCTTGGCAGAAGCGGTGGTCGGGACCGACCTGGATGCCGTGCTGGAGAAGACCAAGCCCGATCTCCTGTTCGACGTTGTCATCCCGGCGGCCCGCGACGGTGTGGTGGCGACCGGCCTCCGCCATGGCTGCCACGTCCTGAGCGAAAAGCCGATGGCGACGAGTCTCGACGAGGGTCGAAAAATGATCGCCGAGGCCGAGGCGGCCGGGCGCGTTCATGCGGTGGTGCAGAACCGGCGCTTCATCTCGGGCGTGCGGCGCATTCGCCGGCTGATCGAGAGCGGCGCCATCGGCGAGCTCGCGAGCCTCAACTGCGACTTCTTCATCGGCGCCCATTTCGGCGGCTTTCGCGACGAGATGGAAAACGTGCTGCTGCTCGACATGGCCATCCATACGCTGGATGCCGCGCGCTTCATGTCAGGGAAGTTGCCTGAGGCGGTTTATTGCCTCGAGACCAATCCGCCGGGCTCCTGGTACCGCCACGGCGCTGCCGCCAACGCGATCTTCGAATTTGCCGACAATGTCGTCTTCAACTATCGCGGCTCCTGGGCTGCGGAAGGCGCGAACACGTCGTGGGAGAGCTCATGGCGCGTCGTCGGCAGTAAGGGCACGCTGCTGTGGGATGGAGACGAAAGGTTCGATGCCAAGGTCGCCGCCAGCGACACCGGCTTTTTCCGCGAACTTGAAACCATGGACGTCCCGCCGCCGGCAGATGAGGACCAGACGCACGGCCATGCCAGCGTCATCGCCGAGTTTCTCGACGCCATCGAGAGCGGTCGGCAGCCGGAAACGGTTTCTACCGACAACATCAAGAGCCTCGCCATGGTCTTTGCCGCGATCGAAAGCGCAAAAACCGGCCAGCGCGTCACTATCGACCTAGGACAGACCAAGTGAGCGATCCTGCAAAAACCATTCGCATCGGCACCATGATTTCTGCCTCGTCCGGCAAGGCCGCCGAGCGCATTGCCGAGATTGCCGACCAGGGCTTTGAAAGCTTCGAGCCCTTTTTCTGGCAAACCACCAATGGCCAGGACATTGCCGAACTCGGCAAGCGCAGCCTCGATGCGATCGGGGATCGCGACATCACCATTTCGACCATCGGCATGTTCGGCAATCCGCTCGAAGACCAGGAGATGGACCGGCAGACCCTCCAGGGCTGGAAGGACTGCATCGACAACGCCCACCACTTCGGCGCCACCTGTGTCGCTGGCTTCACTGGCCGGGTGCGGGGCAAGCCGCTGACCGACAGCCTGCCGCAATACAGAAAGGTCTGGACCGAACTGGCGCAGCGCGCTGCCGACAAGGGCGTCCGCATCGCCTTCGAAAATTGCGCCATGGACGGCAATTGGCAGACCGGCGACTGGAACATCGCCCACAATCCCGACGCCTGGGAGCTGATGTTCAACGAGACGCCGCAGGACAACATCGGGCTCGAATGGGAGCCTTGCCATCAGATGGTCTACTTGATCGATCCGCTGCCGCAGATCCGCAAATGGGCGCACAAGATTTTCCACGTGCACGGCAAGGACGCGACCATCCGCTGGGACGTCATTCGCGAGCACGGCATATTCGGCAAGCTGCCCTTCGTCTTCATGCGCACGCCCGGCTTTGGCGACAGCAACTGGACCGACATCATTTCCGAGCTGCGTCTGGCTGGATGGTCAGGCTCGATCGACATCGAAGGCTGGCACGATCCGGTTTATCGCGACGAACTGGAAATGACCGGGCAGCTTTACGCGCTCAAACACCTGCAGAATGCCCGCGGCGGCAGTTTTGTCCACATATAAGTATGACTATTGACCAAATATGAGAAACCGTTTTACCAAGAGTGAGAAAAGGGTTTTCCTTTGAGGTACGCCGACGTGGCAAAGGCTGAGCGCATTCGCATCTATGACGTCGCCCGCGTGGCTGGCGTCAGCGTTGCGACTGCTTCCAAGGCCCTCAACGATACTGGCAGGATGACCGAGGCGACACGCACCCGCGTCAAACAAACGGCCACCGCTCTGGGGTTCCGGCCCAATGCCATGGCGCGGGCGCTGACGCGTCAGCGCAGCTTTACTATCGGACTTCTGACCAACGACACCTATGGCCGGTTCACCCTGCCGGTGATGGCCGGCATCAACGAAGCGCTGGTCGACCAGGGCGTATCGGTTTTCCTGTGCGGGATCGAGGACGATGCGGCGCTCGGCAAAATCCATGTCGATGCCATGCTCGACAAGCAGGTCGATGGCATCATCGCCACTGGCAAGCGCATCGACCGCCGCCTGCCGGTGGATCTGTCCGATCTCCCCGTGCCGGTGGTTTATGCCTTTACTGAAGGTCCGGCCGATGCAGTGACGCTGGTTTCCGACGATAGGCAAGGTGCGCGGGAAGCCACCGAGCACCTGCTGGCCCATGGCCGTCGCCGCCTCGTCCATGTCACCGGGCCGGATAGCTTCGCCTCCGTCCAGAACCGCGCCGAGGCCTTCCGAGCTTCGGCGGGCCAAGACGCCAAGGTGCTGTATGGCGCATGGTCGGAAGCCTGGGGGCATGAGGCCGTCGCAAAACTTTGGGCACAGCTCAATGGGCCAGACGGCATTTTTTGCGGCAATGACCAGATCGCCCGCGGCGTCGTCGATGCGCTGCGCGAGCGCGGCATCGATGTGCCTGCCGAGGTTTCGGTGGTCGGTTTCGACAATTGGGAAATCGTCTCGGCGGCGACGCGCCCGCCGCTCACCACGATCGACATGAATCTCAAGGAACTCGGCCGCGAAGCCGGACGCCTGATCCTGGACCTTGCCGAGGGCAAGCCGGTCGAGCCGGGCATCCGCACGCTGCCATGCAAGCTCGTGTTGCGCCAATCCTGCGGAAGCGACCGTGTCGCGAACCGCGCGGAAGAAGAGGTGCTTCAGGAGGTTTAGGGAGTGCTGCCACAGGCATTGGCGTGCCCATGGCAGCGGAGGAAAGCGCCGTCTGGAAAGAGGAAATCCAAAACGGCACAGGACGCGGCCAAGGCCGCAAGGGAGGATATAATGCAGTTTACCAAGCTCGGTCTATTAGCCGGTCTCGCCTTTGGCGCATTGGTCGCGGCCACGCCCGCCTATGCACAGGTGACGCTCAAAGTCTGGTCCATCGACGGTGTCGACCGGACCGGCATTGCCGACACTTTCTCCAAGGAATTCGACGAGGCCAATGACGACATCGTCGTCGAATATCGCGCCATTCCCTTTGACGAGATCGTCAACGAAACGCTGCGCGCCTTCGCGACCGGCAATGCGCCCGACATCGTCTCCTTCGATAATCCCGATTTTGCGCTCTTCTCGTCGCGCGGCGCCATGCTCGACATCACCGATCGCGTCGCCAATTCGGAGATCATCAGCAAGGCCGAGTATTTCGAAGGCCCGCTCAATTCCGTGACCTGGGAAGGCAAGCTTTATGGCCTGCCCAAATATACCGACACAATCGGCCTCTTCTATAACAAGGACCTTTTCGCCAAGGCCGGGATCTCCGAGCCGCCCAGCACCTGGGCTGAACTGGCTGAAGATGCCGCCAAGCTCACTGACCCGGCCAACAACGTCTATGGCGTGACTTTCTCGGCCCGTGCCGGCGAAGAAGGCACTTTCCAGTTCCTCCCCATCATCCAGATGTCGGGTGGCGGCGCCAACAAGGTCAATACCGAGGGCGCAGCCCAGGTCCTCGATATCTGGAAGGGCCTGATCGACAATGGCTATGCCAGCCGCGACGTGCTGAGCCTCGGCCAGTGGGATTCGACCGGCGTCTTCAATTCCGGCAATGCTGCCATGGCCATTTCCGGCCCGTGGGAAATCGACCGCATGGTGGAAGACGCCAAGTTCGATTGGGGCGTGGCGCTGCTCCCCACCATCAACGAAGACGACCAGAAATCGTCGGCACTGGGCGGTTTCAACTGGGGCATCATGGCTAATACCCAGCACCCCGATGAAGCCTTCCGCCTTCTCGAATATTTCGTCGAACAGGAAGACCGTATCTTCCCCGAATTCGGCAACCTGCCGGCCCGCGGCGATATCGCACTGCCGGTCACCGGCGAAGCCAAGAAGGACGCGGCACTGGTCGTCTTCCAGGACCAGCTGCAATACGCGCAGCCGCGCGGCCCGCACCCGGAATGGCAGAAAATCTCCAAGGCCATCTATGACGCCGAACAGCAGGCCCTGACCGGCCAGATGCCGGCCATGGACGCGCTCAACCAGGCGCAGACCACCATCGACACCATCTTCAAGCAGTAGTCCTCCCTGACTGGGCCGGCCGGAGTTCGCTCTGGCCGGCATTTTTCTCAGGCAAGGTCACGGAGGCTTTCGGTGTCGCGATATTTCAGCGGGCTCAGGGACGGTATCGGTTTCGATATCATCCTGGTCGGCGCAGCTCTGCTCTTTCTTCTGGCGCTTGCCGGCGCGCCGCTGGTCTACAACGTCTTGATGAGTTTCCAGCAGGTGGACATGTTCACCCTGGGCTCGCTGTTCCGCCCCGCTGTAGGTTTTGACAACTATGTTGCCGTTGTGCAGCAGCCTGAATTCTGGCTCGTCACCCGCAATACGCTGATCTTTGTTTTCGGCTCGATGACCGGCCAATTCGTGCTGGGTTTTGCTCTGGCCCTTTTCTTCGCGCAGAACTTTCCCGGCGCCTCGACCATTCGCGGCCTTTTCCTCGTTTCCTGGGTCATGCCGGGCCTCGTGGTCGGCGGCATCTGGAGCCTGATCCTTGCCGGCGACTATGGCGTGCTCAACGTCATCCTGCGCAGTTTCGGCATCATCGGCTCCAATGTCTTCTGGAAGTCCGACCCCAATTTTTCCATCTGGGCCGTGATCATCGCCAATATCTGGCTGGGTCTTGCCTTCAACATGCTGCTGCTTTCGGTCGGTCTCGCCGCCATTCCGCGCGATCTTTATGAAGCCGCAGAGCTCGATGGCGCCAATGCCTTCCAGCGCTTCTGGACCATCACCCTGCCCATGATGCGCTCCACCATCGGCGCAGTGCTGTCCTTGGGGCTAATCGGCACGCTGCAGCAGTTCGATCTTTTTCCCGCGCTCACCGAGGGCGGTCCGGCAAACACCTCGAACGTGGCCGGCTACTGGTCCTGGCAGCTGAGCTTCCAGCTTTATGACTTCGCCAAGGGCGCAACCGTCTCGGTGATGATGTTCCTGCTCGTTCTTTTCGCCTCGGTCATCTATGTGCGCTCAACCCGCCACGAGGTGCGCGGATGACAAGGACTTACACCCCCTGGCTGTTGCTGGTCGTGGCGCTGGCACTGGCCGCGATCTACCTCTTCCCGCTTTACTGGATGTATGTCACCTCCATCAAATCGGGCTCGGAAATCTTCGCCAATCCGCCCACCTTCTGGCCGGTAAACCCGAACCTTGGCGTCTTCGCCGATGTGTGGACCCGGCGCACCATGCCGACTTATCTCTGGAACTCGGTGCTGATTGCAGGCGGCGTGACGCTCATCACCGTCGTGCTCGGCACCGGCTGCGCCTATGTGCTCGCCCGCTATCGCAATCCCTGGATCGACGTTGGCCTCTTCGCCATCCTGATGCTGCAGGTGCTGCCGGCCTCCGTGATGATCACGCCGCTCTTTGTCGGCTTCAACCAGATTGGCCTGCTCAACTTTCCTCGCACTGCAGTGGTGCTGGCGGCCGCCGCCAAGGCCATGCCCTTCTTCGTCGTCCTGGTGCGCGCCACCTTTATGAGCGTGCCGCGCGAGCTGGAGGAAGCGGCGCTGGTGGATGGCAATTCCCGCGTCGGGGCCTTCTTCAACATCGTCTTGCCGCTGGCGCGCAACGGCATTCTCGTCTGCGCCATCCTCACCTTCATGAGCGCCTTCGGCGAATACATCTATTCCAAGTCGATCATCCAGAACCCTTCGCAACAGCCCGCCAGCGTCGGACTTTCGGGGTTCCTCGGGCCCAATTCCACCGACTGGAACGCCATCATGGCCTATTCAGCGATCTATGTGACGCCGATCCTTGTCGCCTTTGTCATCCTGCAGCGCCGCATCGTTTCCGGCCTCACCTCGGGAGCCCTCAAATGACCGCCCAGATCGAGCTTGACCGCATCGACAAGCATTACGGCAGCTTCTACGCCCTCAAGAACATTTCGCTGACGATTCCCAAGGGGAGCTTCGTCGCCCTGGTCGGGCCCTCGGGCTGCGGCAAGTCCACGCTGCTGCGCTCCATTGCCGGGCTTGAGACCATTTCTTCTGGCCGCATGAGCATTGCCGGCAAGGAGATGACCGGCGTGCCGCCACGCCACCGTGACATCGCCATGGTATTCCAGAGCTATGCGCTTTACCCGCACATGACTGTCGAGGAAAACCTCACCTACTCGCTGCGCCTCCACGGCGTCGGCAAGGCGGAAGCCAAGCAGAAGGCGGCGGAGGTCGCGGCAACCACGGGGCTGACGCATCTGCTCGGCCGCTATCCGCGCCAGCTTTCGGGCGGGCAACGGCAGCGCGTCGCCATGGGCCGTGCCATCATCCGCAATCCCAAGGCGTTCTTGTTCGACGAGCCGCTGTCCAACCTCGATGCTTCCCTCCGCGTGCAAATGCGCAAGGAAATCCGCGCCCTACATGATCGTCTTGGCGCCACCTCGGTCTATGTCACCCATGACCAGATCGAAGCCATGACCATGGCCGATTGGGTCGTGGTCATGCGCGATGGCGTTATCGAGCAGCAGGGCAGGCCACTCGACCTTTATGACCGGCCGGTCAATCGCTTCGTTGCCGGCTTCATCGGCTCTCCGGCCATGAACTTCTTGGCCGGCAAGATCGCCGGGAGCGGCGATGCCGTTATGCTCGATGCCGGTGGCACGTTGCCGCTGACCCGTCGGCTCGAGCCGGGCAGAGCGGTGATCGCCGGCGTGCGGCCGGAGCACCTTGTTGTCAGCCATGATGCGGCGACCTTCCACCGCGATGTCGGAACGGTCGAGTCCACGGGCTCGGCGACTTATCTCACCTCACAAGATGGCAGCTTTCAGCTCGTCCAGTCCGAGCGAACCGACCTTGCCGCCGGCGACCGTGTCGGCCTGCGCATCGACCCAGCCCAAGTCCACCTTTTCGATCCCACGACCGGTATCGCACTTTAAGGCCCCACCATGTCCCGCTACGCCCCTGTTCCCTTTCCCGAGGTCAAGCTCGAAGGCCAATTCTGGCATGAGCGCCTCGATACTGTCCTTGCCCGCACGGTGCCCAGCCAGCACAGGAAGCTCGGCGAATACGGCATCCTCGACTCCCTAAAACTCCCCCAGCCGCCACCGCCGCTGCGTTTCCCGCGTCACGCCAATGGCTTTACGGTCCAGGTGTTTTGGGACAGCGATGTCGGCAAGTGGATCGAGGCGGCAAGTTATGCCCTCGCGCATCGCCGCGACGACGATATCGAAGCCAAGATCGAGGCGGCCATCGACGACCTCGAAAAGGCGCAGGCGCCCGATGGCTATCTCAACTGCTGGTATCTGGGCCGCGAGCCTGAAAAGCGCTGGACCAACCTGCGCGACAACCATGAAATGTATAATGCCGGCCACCTGCTCGAGGGTGCCGTGGCCTATTTCCAGGTGACGGGTCGCCGGCGCTTCCTCGATATCATGGAACGCTACCTCGACCACATCTACGCCACCTTCGGCACCGGGCCCGACCAGCGGCGCGGCTATGACGGTCACGAGGAAATCGAGCTGGCGCTGATGAAGCTTTATTACCTTACCGGCGAGCGCAAGCATCTCGACTTCGCCACCTACATGATCAACGAGCGCGGCCAGCAGCCGCCGCATTATTTCGACATCGAGCGCGAGCGGCGCGAGGGTGGCGACACGCGTCAGCCCTATGTCCACGGCAACTACGAATATTCGCAATCGCACAAGCCGGTGCGGGATCAGGAAAAGGTCGTCGGCCACGCCGTGCGCGCCATGTATCTTTATACCGCCATGGCTGACCTCGCCGCCGAGCTCAACGATCCCGATCTCAAGCGTGCCTGCGAAGTGCTGTGGGACGACGTTATGCAAACCAAGATGTATGTGACGGCGGGTCTTGGCCCATCGGCGCACAACGAAGGCTTCACCCACGATTTCGACCTGCCCAACCAGACCGCCTATGCCGAGACTTGCGCTTCGGTGGCGCTGATCTTTTGGGCGCAGCGCATGCTGCATCTCGATCTCGACGGCAAATATGCCGACATTCTCGAGCTCGCCATGTTCAACGGCGCACTCTCAGGCCTCAGCCGCGATGGCGAGCATTATTTCTATGCCAATCCGCTTGAGAGCGATGGCACGCCGACGCGCTGGGAATGGCACACCTGCCCCTGCTGCACCATGAACGTGTCGCGTTTGGTAGCGTCTGTCGGCCAGTACTTCCTGTCCACCGCCGCAGACGGTGTCGCCTTCCACCTCTATGGCGGTATCGCTTCGGAAGTGGAAATCGCGGGCACCAAAGTGTCCCTGCGCGAGGTCTCGACCTATCCTTGGTCGGGCGACATCAAGATCCATGTCGATCCTGAAACGCCGGCCACCTTCGACGTCAAACTCCGCATTCCAGGCTGGAGCGAAAGCGTGAGCGTGTCGGTGAACGGGAAAACCATCGATCTTTCCACTGCCGAGAAGGGCTATCTGACCCTCAACCGCGAATGGCAGAAAGGCGATGTCATCGCCCTTGACCTGCCCATGCCCCCGGTCCGCCTCTACGCCCATCCTGGCGTCATCATGGACGCCGGTCGCGTCGCTTTAAAGCGCGGTCCCCTGGTCTATTGCCTCGAAGAAACCGACAACCCGGGCGGCCGGGTGCAGCGCTTGAAGCTGCCGCGCAACGCGGAACTGCGCGCGGAAACGAGGAGCGATCTATTCGGTGGCATTGTGACCCTTAAGGCCCAAGCCGTCTCCATTGATGAAGCAGACTTCCACCAGCTCTACCGAACTACCCCGCCGCACGAGGCACCATCTACACTCACCGCTCTTCCGTATTTTCTTTGGGCCAATCGTGAACAGGGTTCCATGGTTGTCTGGGTGCCTGAAGCCGTAAACTAAAATTGCCACTCTACGTTGGGGGCTCGGGAGCGCCAAAAAGAAAGGCCCGTGCAGTCTGTGCGGGCCTCGGTCAAAGCAGCGCGTTTGATCGGCACGGATGAGACTACTTCTCTGGCGTTCGCTGCTTAGCCCGTGGACAAGATTTAGAGATCGCGGGTGCTTGGCACTGGCGTCGGCCAGGCGTTTGTCGCGGCTCGCGCTATGGCCATCAAGTGCGAACGGTCTGCGCCGTCCCGAGCCAAGACCGATAGTCCCTGAATAACTGCAATGGCCAACCCGGAGAGACCTTCGCTGTCGGTGTTATCCGGCAATAGGCCTGCGGTGACATCTCGATCGATCCGCTCTTTGATCCGCTGCTGTATCTGGTGCCGCACCTGCGCTACCTCGCGCTGCACCTCTGCTGATGCTTCCGAGCCACTTGCCGTAGCACTGGCCAGCAAGCAGCCGCGCGGCGTCAGTTCACCAGTAAAAGCTTCAACTGCAGCCACCATCATTTGCTCCGCAGCCTCGCGCGCCGTCGGGGCGTCCGATAACGCCTGCTCCATATCGTAGGGTGAGCCGGCATAGAGCCGCATCGCTTCAAGGAAGAGCTGCTTCTTGTCGCCAAAGGCAGTGTAGAGGCTTGGCGCAGTTATGCCCATGGCCGCAGTTAGGTCGCTGATCGAACTTGTCTCGTAACCATAGCGCCAGAAGGTCAGCATCGCTTGTTCGAGCGCGTGCTTTCGATCGAAGGACAATGGTCGTCCGGTTCTTCTCGCAGGGACAGCATCTGGTTTCATAACGATCACTAATAAAGTGCTTGACCCATCGGTACAAGGGAAGTAGCTAATTTCATATCGATCGCTATGGATTAGAACCATGCCTCTCACTGATTTTCGAACCCTTGGACGTTCCGGCTTGGTCGTCAGCCCGCTGGCTCTCGGCACGATGACGTTTGGCCCGGGGCCGTTCGGCGCCGATGAGAGGACCTCGCGGGCTATCTTCGATGCCTATCGCGACGGCGGCGGCAATTTTGTCGATACCGCAGATATCTACTCTGGAGGCGTCAGCGAAGAATTGGTTGGCAAGTTCATCAGGGAGACCCGCTCACGCGACGAAATCGTGCTGGCGACCAAGTTTGGCTTCAACGCCTCATCGAGCCCGTTGACGGCACCGCGGGGCAGGGGAGGCAATCCTCATGCTGGCGGCGCAGGAGCCAAGAACATTCACCGCGCACTTGAACAGTCGTTGAAGCGTCTCGGAACCGACTACATCGATCTCTACTGGATGCACGTCTGGGATGGCGTGACCCCAGTCGAGGAGATCGTGCAAACCCTGGGCAACCTCGTTACTGCCGGCAAGATCCGATATTTTGGCTTCTCCGACATGCCAGCCTGGCTGGCGATGAAGGCTGCAACCATAGCGGCGGAACGCCGTGTTCCCGGCCCGATCGCCATGCAACTGGAATATTCGCTGGTGGCGCGCGATGTGGAAAGCGAACATCTGCCGGTTGCCCGCGAGGCTGGCATGGGTGTCCTGCCCTGGAGCCCTCTGGCGGGTGGCTTCCTCAGCGGCAAGTACAACAGGGCAGATACCGGCGGTTCGGGCCGTCTGAGCGGACCCAATCCATTCGGCAACAGCAAATTCACCGATCAGAATTGGGCCATTTTAGAGGTCTTGCGCGAGGTCGCAGCCGAGCTGGATCGCTCGATGGCAGAAACTGCGCTGGCCTGGGTTATGGCGCGCCCTGGCGTAGCATCGACCTTGATAGGCGCCAGCAAGGTAGCTCAGTTGCAAAGCAACATCGCGGCCACTGAAATACGCTTCAGCCAAAGCCAGACCCAACGGTTGAACGAGGCCAGCGCGCCACTGCCGACGTTCAGCTCCAGCCTCACCATGCGCGGTTTGCGATCGATGCTGTTTGGCGGCCATGAGGTCGCTGGTTGGAACGAGTAGGATCCGCGCCGGCTGGCGATGTGCCTGTCTACCTTCGCCACACCCTATCTAGCGATCGATATGCCGCTGCCGCTATCTGAGCCGTTCAGCCATGAACTCGCGCATCGATTGAGGGCGGCGGCCGATGAGCCTGGCGAGTGTGGGATCGACGTGAGCAAATTCCCTGTCTCTGGCAGCCCTATAATAGCCCATCATGATCGCGATGCGGTCTGACGGCGCGCCTGAAGCCTCTGCAGACGAGATCATGTCTGCGTCATCAAGCACGCGACGAACCACCGGCTTGCCCAGAATAGTCTGGGCAGCTTCGGCAAGATTGGCGAGGTCAAGCGCTTCGGTGCCGGTTAGGGCCGGGGTTGGGCCGTCGTATATATCCTTGCCGGCGAGGAGCATGGCATCGGCTGCTGCCAGGTCGTCATGGGTCGTCCAGGACACCTTGCCGTCCGCGGGGGCGGATAGGTTGCCGCTGGCGAAGCCGCGTGCATTCATGGCGAGCGCACTGTCTGCATAAAAACCGTGCCGCATTGCGGTCCAGGCCAGTCCCGATTGAGCCAGCATCTGTTCGGTTGCAGCGTGGGTCCTCGCCGGAGGGAACTGCGAGTTGGCAGAACTCGCAATCTGGCTCGTGTAGAAGAGGCGCTGAACGCCAAGCTCCCGCGCAATGGCGATTGCTGTAGCGTGCTGCGCCAGCGGATCACCCCCATGAGCCGACGCGTTCGACGAGATGAGCAGGAGCCGAGTCGCCCCTTCCCACGCATGGCGCAGGCTTGCGGCGTCGCCATAGTCTCCCTGGCGAACGCGCACGCCTGCCTTTGCTAGATCGTCTGCCTTGGCGGGGTCGCGCACACTGACGGCGATGCGCTCCGCCGGGACGTGCTGCAACAGATTTTGAACGATCTTGCGACCGAGTTGCCCTGTGGCGCCACTTATAATGAACATGTCTGTCTCCGTGTTAGACAGACACTGACTGTTCTGGCATGCGTTGAAAATCTGCCGTGTGGAGAATAGGTTGTTCTTGATGAAGAACAGTCCGTCGCCGGATCACCTCAAGATCTTTCTGGCTGTACTGGATAGCGGCGGCTTTCGTGCGGCCGCGCAGCGACTTGGCACAGTGCCATCCCGGATCAGCACAACAATATCGCGGCTAGAAGCTGACCTAGGGGTGCCGCTGCTGCTACGGTCAACCCGAAGTGTGCGGGCAACCGAGCAGGGGCAGCGCCTCGCCGATCAAATACGGCCGCTGTTCCAAGGCATGGACACGGCTGTATCCGAAGCAGCCAATTCCATGGGAACTGTCCGGGGCAGGCTCTCGCTCAATGTTCCCGGAGCCGTTGTTCCAGATATTCTGCCGCCTTTGCTGGCCGAGTACCGTAGGCTGCATCCTGAGGTCGAGGTTGAGATCGTGGTCGATAATGATCGCGTCGATATCATCGCGGCGGGATGCGATGCCGGTATCCGCTATGGCGCCCACCTTGACAAGGACATGGTGTCCATCCCCATCGGGCCACGCCTGCAGCAGTTGGCGCTCGCGGCATCGCCGGCCTATGTGCAAGCCAACGGCATGCCGCAAGCGCCGGACGACCTTACCCGGCACGCCGGCATTCGGTACCGGCTCAATGGGGGCACGCTGCTTGCTTGGCGGCTGCGGCAGGACGCGCAATTCATCACAGTCGAGCCGCTGTCTGCCCTCGTCATCAGCGTCAACGCCGTCAGCGGTGGTCTTGCCTACGCCCGCGCCGGACTCGGGATCATTGGCGCTTTTCGCAACTGGTGCGATGCTGATTTCAAGGCTGGCACACTGGTACCCATCCTTGAGCCGTTCTGGGTAACTCTTGACGGCCCGCGGCTCTATTATCCAAGCCGTTTCGCCGGGGCACCCTTGCGGGCCTTCATTGACACCTGCCAGCGACTGAGCGGGCTGGATCGATAGCGCGGCAGCTGCTTCTCACGCCGGCAATGAGCTAATGAGACCGACCGCGGTCGGCCGCCCATTTTCTTGATCTTGCTGTGACCAAGCACTCGCAATTCAAACAGCCCGTATGCTGGTTCCGTTCTGCCGGGAGAAGCTCACTTCAACCATCTGGTTTTGAACCTTTAATCGTTCGAGGGAAAAGAACTCGAGACCGACGTCGATGGGGTCCACGGTGATGTCGCCGTTATCAGCTATTTCGATGCCAACCACCTGCCGGATGATCAGGTCGACGAAGTAGGAATGGTTGTAATCGGGTTCGTCGCTGATCGGCTCGCCGGTCATGCTGTCATAATGCTCGACCAGATACGGCGTCTCGCCATCGCCATTGCGGAAATGCAGCAGCGCATATTTCCAGAAAAAATGGGCAAAGAGGTCGTCGTGCTGGTGACCATTGGCGCGGCTGACTGCACCTATGCCGTCGATGACGACGCTGTTGGTATAGGGCCAGGTCGGCCCATCCCACATGCAGCCATTACGGCCCTTGAGGAAGTGCCCTTTCCAACTGCCGCCGGACTGGAACACCGGGCATTCTGGAGACACCGAGGGAAGCGGGGCGGGCGTATCGAAGTGATGCGGGCCTAGTGCTTCGAGGAAGCCGGGCAGATGCTCCTCGCCAGTTAAGCCTGCCCAATAGGGGTAAAAGCCGACAACGTTTCGCACCATGGCCTTTTCGTCGGTCTGGTGATGAAGGTCGTAGAAGAACCCGGTCTCGCCGTCCCACTGCTTTGTCAGCACGTCCCGGGCGATATCTTCCGCGAGCTGGTCGAACCGATCCGCCTCGCTGTCCCCGGCCAGCCGGCAAAGGCCGGCGACACCGCGCGCGTTGAGATGGTGATAGATCGCACGGTCAACCCGTTTGAGCGGCGTGTAGGTGGACTGGTCCAGCGGATCATCGGGGTAATCGTGGAAGTACCAGTAGCTGGGCTGGTATTCCTTGCCGGTGAGTTGATGCCGCTGCTGGATCGGCAGGTTGTCTTCGCCCGTCGCCAGAAACTCTGCCTCTCCCAGCACTTGTCGCTTGAGCATCGGGATGGCCTCTCGCAGCACCTCGCTTAGGCCCTGCGCCAGCGCATATTGATAGCTGCCCCAGCCGAGGAAATTGGCATAGGGATGGATGACGCGACTGAGGGTGCGCGCATCGAACTGGCCATCTTCCCGCTGTGCTTCGGCCAGCAGCGGGTAGACGCCGGTGCCAAGTCCAGCATCGTGGTGCCAGCGCGCTTCGATCAGATGCATCGGCGTCGATAGCGGAATAAGCTTGCTGAATTCCCAGCCCTCGGGCTTCCACGCCGTCTTGCTCATCTTGTGCGACCGGCCTTCGTAAAAGTAGGTCCCATCGAGCGGGGCGCGACCGGGCTTTGCAAGGTTGTGGCGCAGCAAGAACCAGCGATAGGCATAAAGCCGGTCGAGAACGGGACTGCTGCTGGTAAAATGCGGCACGGCATCGAACCAGGACTGGTAGTCGGCGACTTGCCGCGCCAGCAGCGACTGGCTGAGCTGGGCGACGAGCCTTTCGACTTTTCGCGTCAGGGCGGGCCAGGTGTCCTCGTCGGAAGTACCGACCGCCGCGGCGACGACGAACTCGATCGTCTCGCCCGGTGCAAGCGTGATGCCTGACCAAAGCGCGGGATGGCTTGTGCCGATCTGCACGCGAAGGGTGAACTGATGTGGTTCGATGAGGCGCTCGCCCGTGGCGTGCTCGCCTCCCACGGTCACCCATTGATCGTCCGTGAGCAGCCGGATCTGCGTTGGCGCAGCGCCATCATTGTGCCAGCGCTGCAGCGATACCGCTTCATCGTCCCAGGTCACAAAACGGCGTTCTTCTAGTTCGAGGCTTCCGAACCGGCTTCGCGTCGTGAGATGGCTCGGCCGCCATTCCACTTCTGAAGGCAGCGGCGCCTGCGGTTGGTCATAGGCGATGCCGAACAGCATCGGCATGTTGAGCTTGTGAATGAAATCTATGGCGCCGGTAAACCCTGGCGCGTCATGCAGCATCTCTGCCCACAACCGGGCGCCTGTTGGTCCGAGCAGCAGGCTGCCAGGCCTTGTGCGCAGGCCGCGGCGCCCGGTACGGAGCAGGTCGTCGACAATCATCATGCCGGATGGCTCTGGTCGACGCCCTCGAGAATGGTGGCGAGCTGATCGGCCTGCGCATCGGTCAAGGCAACCAATGGAGCCCTCATCCGCCGCCAGCCCGGTGCATCATTGCGGCGGGCAATCATCGCCTTGATGGTGGGGATCTGAGCAAAGCTGTTGCTGGCCTCGCGAAGAGCAATGATCCGCCTCTGAGCGGCTTCGACTTCGGCCGTGGCCGCCGGGTCTGCATGCTTGTCAAACACGACCCGCAATTGGCGCGCCGCAAGGTTGGACGTCGCCGTGATGCAGCCACTGCCGCCAGCCTGCATCAGCGGCAGGAGGAATGGATCGGCGCCGGCGAGAATCGCAAGTTGCGGGAAGGTCTTGGCAAGGCTCGCCATATGCTCGAGCTGGCCGCCTGAATCCTTTACCCCAGCAATGGTGTTTGGGTAGCGTTCACACAGCCGGGCGATTAGCTCATGACTGAGCGGAATCTGCGAAATCGGCGGAATGTGGTAGAGCACGACGCGCAGCCGGTCGTCGGCAATCGCGTCGATCACCTGCGAATAGGCAACAAACAGCCCCTGATCGCTGACGCCCTTGTAATAGAAGGGCGGCAGCATGACGACCTTAGTAACGCCCAGCGAAAGGGCATGCCGGGTCAGTGCAACAGTTTCGGGCAGCGCCGACAGGCCGGTGCCGGGCATGAGCTGATCGGGTGAAATGCCGGATCTGACAACGGCTTCCAGCATGGCGCGGCGTTCATCGGCCGAAAACGAATTCGCCTCCCCGGTCGAGCCGAGCATGGCAACGCCGTGACAGCCGTCGTCCAGCAACTGCCGGCAGTGGGCAGCCAAGGCGCCATGATCGGGGCTGAGGTCCGTATTGAGCGGCGTCGCAGCGGCACTGAAAACTCCACGAATACTCATTTGGCCTGGTCCTTGTTGTCGGCGAGCTTGCGGGCATAAGCGATGGCGGCAAGCATGTTGACGTGTTTGGCCTTGCCGGTGCCGGCAAGATCGAACGCCGTACCATGATCGACGGAGGTGCGATCGATCGGCAGGCCAAGCGACACGTTCACCGCAGTGTCGAAGGCGACGAGCTTGATCGGGATATGGCCCTGGTCATGGTACTGAGCCACTACCAGGTCAAAGGCCCCGGAATAGGCGCGATAGTAAAGGGTATCAGCGGAGATGGGGCCGACAACGTCGATGCCCTCCTGGCGCGCCATCTCCACGGCGGGCGCCACCTGCAGGTCATCCTCGCGGCCGAAAAGCCCGTTTTCCCCGCAATGCGGATTGATGCCGGCAACGGCGATGCGCGGCTTGCTGTAGCCGGTCCGCACCAGATGGGCATGCCCGGTGCGAATGGTTTCGAGGATCCGCTCCGGCGTGGCGCGACCAATGGCATCGCGCAGCGACACGTGGGTGGACACGTGGATGACCTTGAGCCGCTCCGAGGCGAGCAGCATGAAGGACGAGCGCGAACCTGTAAGGTGCGCCAGCATGCCGGTATGCCCATCAAAGTGGTGCCCGGCGAGGTTAAGTGCTTCCTTGTTAATCGGAGCCGTGACGATGCCGGCAGCGCGCCCCGACTGCGCCAGCTCGACTGCGCGGGCGATGAAGCGATAGCTTGCCTCCCCGCCCACCGGATCGAGCTTTCCGAACGGCAATGGCGTGCCGGGAACCTCGACAGCGTCGAGCCGCAAGGCGCGATCATCCTCGACCACGCCAGTCACGAGCCGCAGGTCCACTCCGGTCGCGGCGATGGCGCGTTCCAGCGTCTCCGCCGATCCAACAACCAGCAAACCGGCGCGTTCGGCAGCGGGCAGTTCGGCCGCCGCTTTGACGATGACCTCGGCACCCACCCCGGCTGGATCGCCCATGGTTATGGCGATCGGCATTTCGGCTTGGTCAGCCATGCGCATTCTCCCTTGAAGGTCTTAGGCGCCTTTGACCCATTCCGGACGGATCCGCACAAACTTTATGGCCTTGCGAAAATAGGTGAAGGCCACGTTGATGCGCCCTTCGTGATCGCCTGTCACTGTCGGATAAGAGAGTTCGCGCGCCCGACGGTCCGGCTTGTCGGGATTGAGGTCGGGTGCAGGTGTCGGGGCCACTTCGATGTCGCGGATATGGGGCCAGGTGCGGCCTTCATCCATCGAGAGAGCAATGGAAAGCGGCGTGCGGGGAACGCCCCAGATTGGACCGTCCTTCGCTTCATCGCGCACGGCCTGGGTTGCGGCAATGTTGTTGAAGACCAGGGCTAGCGTGCCATCCGGCAGGCGGCGGCACTGTATGGACGAGTTGTTGTTCGGCAATAAGGTCGGGGAAGGGGCAGACCAAGTACGGCCCTTGTCGGACGAAATCGACTGCATGATGTTGTCGGCATAGCGGCTGCGGAAGAGGCCGAGCAGCGTGCCGTCCTGGCGCTCGACAATGTTCATGTGCACCGCGCCCTTGCTGTCGGGTACGCTGTGTTCCGTCCAGCTCAGGCCATTGTCGGTGGAAATCTTGACGGCGCTGACATCGTTCTGGCCATGCCAGGTCTCGCCGGGTACGGGCAGGCAGTGGAAGATGGGCAGGATCCATTCACCGCTCGAAAGCACCACCATGGCCTGGCGGATGAAAGTGCCCGGCTCGTCGAACAGGACTTCGATCGGATCCCAGGTCAGCCCGCCGTCGCGGGAGATGCGGCGACGCACGATGGCAGTGTCCTGTCCACCATAGATCTGCGCTGTGTAGAGCAACCAAAGTTCACCCGCTGGTGTCTCGAACAGGACCGGGTTCTGCTCCGAGCGATCAGGATCATCCGATATCTTGATCTCGGGCTCCCATGCCGATGCACCGGCTGGCAGGCGGGAAAAGTAGATCGAGACATCTGGCTTGCCTTCTTCAGTACCGGCAAACCAGGTGCACCCGATATCACCGTTTTTCAGCGTCAGCAGGAAGGCTGCATGGGACTGGGCGACATGGATGGGCAGAAAGGCTTCTTCGCGCCCGGCGTCATTCCCCAGCACGGCGATCTTGCCATCAGTATTCACCTCAGAATGGGCCACAGCATCCTCCTCGACTAAAGTTGTAAAGTGATTTTTCAAGCTTATCAGATGGGCGAAGTACCAAGAGACAGGCCAGAACACAAGCGACTGACACCACTTGTGCTACTGGTATGGTAGTTATAGAAATACATGTTGACATGCAAGTGCGCTATGACATGATCCCGGCCAATGCCGCATGATGAACCGTGAAGGGTAGGGCGGCGGATAAGGGAGGAAGTCCTATGGTCGATACTTCGACTGCAAACCGTCTACCGTCGCGTCGCGACGTGCTGCGCGGCGGCGCCGGCCTCGTTATTGGCCTCACGGCATTCGGCATGCTGGCCGGTAAGGCCGCGGCACAAGAACAAACATTCAAGATCATTCACCCCTCGTTCGACATGAATTGGTCGCCCTTGCGTGGCGGTGGTGCGGCGCTGCGCTGGCACTCGCTGTGGTGGGCCTCGCCGATGTATTTCGACGACAAGGCCGAACTGCAGCCCTATGTCTTCACCAGTTGGGAACCCAACGAGGACTGGACTGTCTGGACCTTCAAGCTCGACCCTAAGGCCGTATTCTCCGATGGCTCCAAGATCACACCGGAAGACGTCAAGGGCACCTGGGAAATGGCCGCAATGCCACTGAGCGCCAGCCAGCGCGTGCCGCTGGTGCTGAAAGGCGTGCAGGGTTATGCCGAACTATCGGCGGGCAACGGCACCGAGCTTCCGGGCGTCAGTATCATCGATGAGGGCACAATCCAGGTTACCCTGGTCGAGCCCGACCCGATCTTCCACATGCGCCTTGGCAACCACCTCGTGCCGATCACCAAGGTGTCGCAGTCGCGCGGTGCTGATGGCAACCAGAACCCTGACTGGTATACGCCCGAAGGTGGCGTCATCAGCTCGGGTCCGTTCAAGCTGGTCGAGATGAACCTCGATGACGGCTTTGTCGTCTGGGAGCCCAACGAAAACTTCTTTGGGCCAGAAGTGAAGCTCAACCGCATCGAGTTGCGCGTGATCGAGGACTCGGTCACTGCTACCACGCTGCTCAAACAGGGCGAATACCATGCCCATACGGCTCTCGTGACGCCGACCATCGTCGACGATCTCGGCGTCGAATTCAGCCAGGGTACCGAAATTCCCAATGGCCAGCACTTCTACTTCAATTCCAAGACCGCGCCGTTTGATGACGTCAATGTCCGCAAGGCGCTGATCCTTGCTGTCGATCGTGCCGAGATGATGCGCGCATCCTTCCCCAAGGGGCCGCACAAGCAGGCCGAGCAGATCCTGGTTGGCGTGCAGGGTGTCGATCCGAACTGGGAACCCTATCCTTACGATCCCGAAGCAGCCAAGGCGGCGCTTGCCGCGTCTAAATACGGTTCGCCCGACAAGCTGCCGCGTATCATTTTCGCCGGCATCATCGCTCCTGCCGAACAGGCAGCAGCGCAGTTTGCCATCGAGCAGTGGCGCCAGAACCTCGGTATCACAGCGATCGAGCTGAAACCGACGCTGGACAACTTCTCGCCAGCCGACGTTCACATCGTCCGCGACGATGCCGGCTCGCGCGTCCCCGACGCAACCGAGTTCCTCCGCACCGCCATCCATTCGACCTCCAGCGTCGCCATCAACAAGATGAATGGCTACAACAATCCCGAAGTCGATCGTCTGCTCGACGAAGCTGCGCCCCTGCCTACCGACGATCCGCGTCGTGACGAGCTTGCGCAGGAAGCGCAGCGCGTCTTCCGCGAAGATTACCAGCTCCTCCCCTGGTACATCGAGGCCATGTCCCGCTGGGCTCTGCCCAATGTTGCCGGCATGGAGAAGAACCTCGACTGGCAGGTGTTCGCTCCCTGGAACATCGAGATCCAGTAGCTTTCGCCAATAAGCAAGAAGGGGTCGCGCGCTGTGCGGCCCCTTTCTAGGAGGTTATGAATGCTCGTCCATGCCCTGAAGCGCGTGCTGTTATGGATCCCATCAGTGCTGCTGGTGCTGCTCGCGGTCTACGCCCTGGCGTTCTATGGCGCGGGCGACCCGATCAAGCTGATCTTCCTGCGTGAACCTGGCGGCATTGCCTTTGATCCAAACCGCCTCGCCGCCATCCGCGAAGCGGCGGGTCTCGATCGCCCGTTCTTCCTTCAGTTCGCCGACTATGTCTGGAATGTGCTGCAGGGCAATTTCGGCAACTCGCTGACGTCGGGCCGCTCCGTCGGGCGCACCATTGCCGCCGCCGCCCCGGTGTCCATATCGCTCGGCATCCTCGCCATTGTCCTGACTACGGTAGTCGCGATCCCTCTCGGCGTCATCGCGGCGCTGCGCCAGAACACGGCGCTCGATTATACTATCCTGGGCTCCGCGCTGTTTCTTTACGCGGTGCCATCCTATGTCGCCGGTCCCATCCTGATGGTGCTGCTGATCCTCGTCCTGCCCGGTGGCGCCGTGCCCTATGGGTGGGGTGGCCTCTTCGATGTCCGCGTCATCCTGCCCCTCCTGGTGTTGTCCTTCCACCCCATTGCGCTGATCGTGCGCCAGACCCGTTCAGCAGTGATCGAAGTACTGACCGAAGATTTCGTGCGCACCGCTCGCGCCAAGGGTCTCAAGCCGCGCCGCATCGTCATGCGTCATATTCTGCGCCCCATCCTCACCCCCGTGCTGACGCAGCTCGGCCTGATCATGATCACCCTCGTCAATGGCGCCGTCTTCGTGGAGCTGGTGTTCGGCCTCCCTGGCCTTGGTCGCCTCGCAATCCAGTCGCTGCTGAATTCCGATTACCCGGTCATTCTTGCGGTGACCCTGATCGCCTCGGCCCTCGTGATGGTGTCCAATCTCGTGATCGATCTTGCCTACCCGCTCCTCGATCCACGCGCTGCCGAGAAGAGGTAGACCCATGACCGTAACCACCGAACCTGCTGGCCTGATCAAGCCCAGCGAGCCCCCTGTTGGCCTCTGGACCGACGCCTGGGCGAGGCTGCGCGCCAATCGCATCGCCATGGTCGGCCTTGCAGCAATCTTCATCCTGGTGCTGATCGCTATTTTCGGCCCATTATTGACGCCTTACGATTTCCTCACGCAGTCGCTGGATGCCCGCAATGCGCCACCATCCTGGACCCACTGGCTTGGGACGGATGAACTGGGCCGCGATGTCGCAAGCCGCGTCATTTACGGCACCCGTACCGCCTTTTTCGTCGCCATCATCGTCACAGCCATCTCCGTTTTGATCGGCGCGACGCTTGGCGCCGTTGCTGGCTATGCCGGCGGCAAAATCGACGCCACCATCATGTGGTTCACCGACGTTTTCATGTCAGTGCCCAACCTGCTGCTGGTCATCGTCATCAACACTTCCCTCAAGCCGCAGCTTGGCCGGTGGATGGACAGCATGTACCTGGCCACCGAAAACGTCATCTTCCGCAATACGGTGATCGCCGACTTCATCATGGTCTTTGGCACCATTGCCCTTGTGATGTGGCCGCCCTACGCCCGCACCGTTCGTGCGCAAATCCTCACCGTGCGCAGCCAGCCCTATGTGCTTGCAGCGCGTTCGCTAGGCCTGCCGACACGTCAGATCATTCTGCGCTACCTCATTCCCAATTCGATCGGCCCACTGATCGTCGTGGTCAGCGCCGGACTCGGCGGCGCCATGGTGCTCGAAAGCGCCTTCAGCTTCCTCGGCGTCGGCGTACAGCCACCAACGCCGAGCTGGGGCCTGATGATTTCGGATGGTCTGCGCACCTGGCAGCAATATCCCCACCTTCTGGCAGCGCCAGCTATCGCCCTCGCCATTGCCTCGGTCGCCTTCAGCTTCATCGGCGATGGCCTCAACGACGCTCTAAATCCAAAAGGCGCCAAATAATGTCTTCGGCCCTCCAGACCGCAACTGTTGCGCAAGCCGTCCCTCTTCTGCAGCCACTCACCTTCGTGCAGCCTGGGCGCATAGAATACGGGGCCAACAAGGCGCGCCGCCTTGCCGATTTCGTGCCCCGTTGGGCCGAAAAACGTGTCCTGGTTGTCGCCGACGCGTTCAATGCCGGCCGCGCCGACCTGCTGGCCCTGCCAGGGCAGAGCCACATCTTTTCCGAGGTTAAGCCAGAGCCCGACCTGCCGAACCTTGAACGTCTCATCGATCAGGCCAAAGCGTTTGCTCCCGACGTGATCGTTGGCTTCGGCGGCGGCAGTGCGATGGATCTTGCAAAGCTTGCTGCAGTTCTTTGCGGCAGCACTCAAAAATTTCGCGACATTGTCGGCGTCGACAAAGCGGAGGCGCGCGGCTGCATGCTGGTCGCGATCCCCACCACAGCGGGAACGGGCAGCGAGGTGGGCGCCCGGGCCTTGATTACGGACCCAGCGAGCAAGGCCAAGCTCGCTGCCGATAGCCGGCATATGGTCGCCGACATCGCTATCGTTGACCCGGAGATGACCACGTCCTTGCCAGCGGCCGTCACTGCGGCGACCGGCATAGATGCGCTAGCTCACTGTGTCGAAGCCTTTACCAGCCGGCGGTCGCATCCCTTGGTCGATCTTTACGCCCGCGAAGGTATTAGCCTCGTTGGACGCTATCTTGCCCGCGCCGTGGCTGACGGCTCCGATGTCGAAGCACGCGCCGGCCTTGCAATGGCGGCGCTCTATGGCGGGTTCTGCCTTGGACCGGTCAACACCACCGCCGGCCATGCCCTGTCCTATCCGCTTGGCACCCGTTTCGGGGTTCCGCATGGCCTCGCCAATGCGGTTATTTTCCCGCACACCCTGGCCTTTAACGCGCCGGTACGCCCGGAAAAAAGTCAGCTGGTAGCCGAACTCCTGGGGATCGCCGGTGGCGATCTGCGGGCCGCGAGCTACGACTATTGCGCCGGCCTTGGCGTTGAGATGCAAATGGGCAAGCTTGGGGTTTCCGAGACCGATCTTCCCTCGATGGCGCAGGAAGCTCACGCCATTCGCCGCTTGCTTGATCACAATCCGCGCGACATGAGCGTTGCCGACATCGTTCAAATCTACCGCGCTGCCCTTTAGAGTGAGAGATCGAGGACGCGATCCTCGAACAACCGGTTGCGCGAGCCTTCGAGATGCGTGCGCATCTGCTGCCGCGCGGTTTCCGCATCGCCATCACGAATGCATTCGTAGATATGGCGGTGCTCGTCGAGCACCTTTTCAAGGCCACGACCCGGTCCCATGAGCGCAAGTCCGTGCAGCTTCATGCCGACGGCGATGTGGCTTCGCAAGGCCTGCATGGCGGAGCTGTAATAATGGTTGTTTGAGGCATCAGCGACCGCCTTGTGAAAAGCAAAGTCGGCGTCTTCTCGATGCCGCTGCTGGTCGGTCGCGCTGCTCAAGAGCTCCACCACCTCGCCGATGCTGGAAATAGCGGCTTCGTTCCGTCGCTTCGCCGCAAAAAAGGCAGCCTCGGGCTCGATGGTTAGCCGGAACTCATAGCAGCGCTGAATATCCGCGATGGTTTCGACGGGCGGGAAGCCAAGCGAGCGCGGTTCGGTGCGCAAACGCACGAAACTGCCGGCGCCCTGGCGCGAATAGATCATCCCTTCCTTGCGCAGCCGATCAAGCGCCTCGCGAACGATGGGACGCGAAACATCGAACTGATCTGAAAGTTCTTTCTCGCTTGGCAGCTTCTCGTCGGATGCGTATTCGCCGTTGGAAATCCGGGTCTGCAGCAATTGATACACACGATCGGCAAACAGCGTCCTGTGACGGGGTTCAACATCGAGGCTGCTGCCGGTCTGTGTCATTGATAAATTCCTGCACTCTTGGAGCTGATGTCTGGCGCAACTGGGTGTGCAACTTCGGCGAGCCGCAAAAGATCATCTGGTGTGCCGAACCCACCCGATTTCGTCAATATCGTGAGTGACCGACCACGCAACTGCGCTTCGAAAAGCGGAATACCCGAGGCAGCTTCGCCGCGTAGAAGAAGTGTTGTGATGCCCAGATCATCCAGCACCGTCTGCGCAGTCTCTCCGCCGCACAACAGCACGCTTTCGAAACGATCACGGCGCAACTGCTCGGCGATAGATCGTCCAAACCGCGCCAGCCGTGAGCCGTGCTCTGGATGGTCGGGTTGGCTCATGGCGCGAACCAATGTTATGCGCCTCCACGGCAGGTCGCTTGCGAATGCCCCGTCAGTAGTTCTGACCAGATCGCACCCTGCAAGCGCCGTAAGGCTGTCGACCTGCGCGTGGGTTACCGGGTCATGCGAGCCGATCGCAAACAGCATCGGCGCGCTGGGTTGTAGAAAAGGCGCCGCAGCGCCGTCGGTCAGCGCACGAGCAAGGCCCGCGCCGAGCCCGCTGGCGCCAACGAAGAGAGTGGTGCTGGAGTCAATCCGGCGGGCAATGCGCTCCATGTCCTCGTTGGTAGCACTATCGGGGATGGAAAGGCTTTCAATGCCGTCGACACGGGATGCGATATCGATTGGCGCGAGCACACCGCTGCCAACAATCAAGCCATTCCGGACAAGCCGCCCCTGCGCCGGAACACCCGGCGCCACGACTACGTCTCTTCTGCCGAAAGCCTTAAGACAAGTTTGAATGCCGAGCCGCACATGCCCCTTGAGCCGGGAGTCAATCTTGTTGAAAACGATGGCAGGCCTGGCCTCGGCCAGTTTGGACGCCGCTTCCGCCATCCGTTGCGCTGCCGCCCCGGCGGGCAGTTCGCGACTGGCGGTAGTGACGCAAACGACTTCGGCGCCTGCCTGGAGTGCGTAAGGCAACCCGGCCAGTGACACGGCGATCTGAACCTTCAGCCCAAGGCGTGCAAACGGCGCCGACACATCCAGGGCGCCAGTAAGATCGTCAGCAACAATGGCAACAAGCAGAGCGATGGACCTGATCCTCAACACCAGACCCTTCTGGTTGTAAACTCGGATGCCAACCTGTCAAATTATTTCGGTCGAAACTCACATGCAAGCCGCTTCAATCTCGAGAAAGACCCGGAAATCCAAGCCTTTTCCAAGGGAAGGCGCCATGCTCACTTGTAAATAGAACCTTGACAATCCTTGTACTGCGTTTCTTTATGCGCACACCACCGTAGAGGAGCCACATCAATGATCAACCCGGTTCTTTCTGTATCGGGCCTCAAGACTGCCTTCCGCACGCGTGGCGAGTGGTCCGAGGTTGTTCACGGAATCGATTTTTCGGTCGGCCCACGCGAAACGGTGGCGGTGGTTGGTGAATCCGGGTCCGGCAAAAGCGTCACCGCCATGTCGATCATGCAGCTTCACAATCCAGGGCTGACCCGGATCGAGGGCAGTATAAAGCTCGATGGGCGTGAACTTCTCAGCCTCACCGACGCGCAGATGAACGACGTGCGCGGCAAGCAGATCGGCATGATTTTTCAGGAGCCGATGACCAGCCTCAACCCTGTAATGCCCATCGGCGAGCAGATCGTCGAAGCGCTCTTGGCGCATCGCGCTTTGTCGCGGACGGCCGCCAAGGCCGAGGCGATCCGGCAGCTCGACCGCGTTCGTATCCCAGATGCCGCTCGCCGCTTTGGCGAATATGCACATCAATTTTCCGGCGGCATGCGTCAGCGCGTGATGATCGCTATGGCTCTCGCTTGTGGACCGAAGCTGCTGATCGCGGACGAACCGACGACCGCGCTCGACGTCACCATCCAGGCGCAAATCCTTGAATTGATCAAGCAATTGCAGGCCGAAGAGAACATGTCGGTCCTGTTCATCACCCACGACATGGGCGTAGTGGCCGAAATCGCGGACCGCACGGTGGTGATGCGGCATGGCGTTGTGGTCGAGGATCGTCCGACGACCGAAATCTTTACGACGCCCGAGCAGCCCTATACCAAGGCGCTCCTCTCGGCCGTTCCCAAGCTAGGCTCGATGACTGGTGAGCCGCGTCCCCGCCGCTTTGCCATCGCCGATGCCAAAACTGGCCAGCTGGGCGAAGCCGCAGCCAGTGTCGACACCATCGACCACGCCGCGCCGCCCGTGCTCGAGGTTAACAATCTTTCGACCCGCTTTTCCATTCGCTCCGGCATGCTGGGCCGCGTCTCAGGACGCGTCCATGCGGTCGAAAATATCTCGTTCACGCTCAAGCGCGGCGAAACGCTTTCGCTGGTCGGTGAATCGGGCTGCGGCAAGTCGACGACCGGCCTTTCCATCCTTCAGCTGGTGACCCCGGTTGCAGGTTCGGTAAAGCTTGAAGGCGAAGAAATCGCCGGGCTCAACGAAGACGAGATGCGCGCCAAGCGCCATCGCATGCAAATGATCTTCCAGGACCCGTTTGCCAGCCTCAATCCGCGCATGACGGTGGGCACCGCCATCGCCGAACCGATGCTGTTGCACAACATGGCAAGTGCTTCGGAAGCCCCCAGCCGGGTTTCGGCGCTGCTGGAGCGCGTCGGGCTTTCCCCATCCATGGCGACACGCTATCCGCATCAGCTTTCCGGCGGCCAACGCCAGCGCATCTGCATCGCGCGCGCCCTGGCGGTTGAGCCAAGCGTCATCGTTGCCGACGAAAGCGTCTCGGCACTGGACGTTTCGGTGAAGGCGCAGGTGGTCAACCTGCTTCTCGAGCTGCAGGAAAGCCTGCGGCTGTCCTACCTGTTTATTTCCCATGACATGGCGGTCGTGGAGCGCGTCAGCCACCGCGTGGCCGTTATGTATTTGGGGGAGATCGTTGAAATCGGCCTGCGCGCCGATATCTTCGCCAATCCGCAGCACCCCTACACGAAAAAGCTGCTTGCAGCTGTCCCAGTGGCCGACCCGGCGCAGCGTCATCGCATGCGCGGACTGACCAATGAAGATATTCGCAGCCCCATGCGGCCGGCCGATTACGCGCCGCCCCTCCGCAACTACCAGGAAGTCGCTGACGGACACTTCGTCATGGCTTTTGAGCCAGTCTAAGCTCGGGCATATCCTAGAGAGGCGTTGGGATGAGCAATAAACTGACCAAGCTATTGCTCGCCCACCGCAAGGCGGGCACCACGGTGGATGCCTTGCCGGCAGAACTGGTACCGGCCGATCTGAAATCGGCCTATGCCATCCAGGACGAAACCATCGTCGCGCTGGGCAAGGTTGGCGCCTGGAAAGTCGCACCCTTTCCGGAGACAGGCGAGCCAGCCTGCTCGCCACTTCTCGCCAGCGCTATTCATCCCGACGGCGTCCGGCTCAGACACAGCGACCTGCCCGGACTGGCTATCGAGGTCGAAGTCGCCGTAAAACTCTCCCGCGATCTGCGCGGCACGGCGAGCGAGGACGAGGTCCGGGCCGCGATCGGTTCGGTGCACCCGGCGTTAGAATTGCTGTCATCGCGTTTCGCCGATCGAAGGTCGGTGCCGCAGTTGGCAGCTTTTGCCGACTTGCAAAGCAATGGCGCCATCGTGCTCGGCGCTCCGGTGTCCTTCGCGACACTTCCCGAATTTGGCAACCAGGCAATGACCTTGTCGCTCGACGGTCGGCATGGCGCTTCCACGGAGAGTGGGCCGACAACATCCAACATGCTGTCAGCACTTACATGGCTCGTCAGACACAGCGCTGCCCGGAACACGCCGCTGACCGCAGGAATGGTGGTCATCACTGGTGCTCGCCTGGGACCAGTTGTGTTTCAAGGTACGCATGCGGAAGCTCAAGCGCCGGGTTTAGGATCGGTAAAGGCGTCTTTCACCGAGCGATAGGACACCCACCGCCGAGGTGTCGGTGATCTGGGATCGCGAACTTGGCGCAATCGCTCAACTCGATGCGGCTCAGCCCAAGATGGTGGTCGCACACCGCAGGCTGCGATTGATGCGGTCATCCGCGTTGTAGACGGCACTGTTGAGTAGTCTACCGGTGCCGGATTTGACAAATTGGAAAATATGGCCATGATCTCCGCCATGAGCCATAAGTCATTTATCAATCGCCAACTGATTTCCGGTCGTCGCCAGGCAGGCTGATTGCCTGGTGCTGCTACCTGCCTGCAAGGCAAGAGTGGCGCCAGGGTGCTCTAAATTTCCGAAATTATCATCTCGCAGGTTTCGCCAACAGCATTGGTTGGTGTTGACGTGCGACTATATGAGGAACACGCGATGACTATTCTTATTTCTTCTTGCGTTCCGAACTCTTCGAAAGCGCCTGGTTGCGCCGTTCGAGCCGGACGCTAAGGGCCGATCATGCAGGTCTTGAGATTTTGCCGGTCCTGTTCAGGACCGCGACCACGCGCGGCTCGTCGTTGTCCATGGTGCTTGAAGGACTATTCCTCAAGCCGTTCAACTCCGGAACACCTCTTCGCAACGTTCGACCGCAGTGGCGCCAAGGGAAGATTGCAAAAATGACGGCCTTGATCGTGCCGATGATGCAATCGCCAGACATTCTGGTGGGTGAAAGAGAGCGCCAACGCTTGGTAGTGGCGGCCTTGACGGACATCACTCAAGATGCAGACCGCATCGATTTCCTGCTCTACGAACTCGACCGAGCAAAGGTCATTCCTGACGATCGCCTGCCTTTCGACGTTGTGCGGCTCAACAGCATCGTCCGCTTCAGGTCAGAGGACGGGGAGTGCACGGTGAAGCTGGTCGTGCCCGACGAAAATGGCCGCATCGGTCAAGCAAGCTATCGACTATCGGTGACCTCTCGACATGGGGCCGCACTCCTTGGGTTGCGTCCCGGCCAAACTTTGTCCTGGCTCAGCCCTGAGGGAATATCGAGCTGGGTGGAAGTAGTCTCGGTCGCGAACGCGCCCAACCGCCACGTTTATTGAACCGCGAAAGAACACGAAAATGCACAGCCGAACCCTGAGGCCGAAGATCGTTGTCGCCGCAACAGAACACCGTCAGTTGCTCGCCATGGCCGCCGGCGGCTCATCAGTAGCTGCGGAAACCCTATTAGACGAGATGGAGCGAGCGCACATCGTCCCCGATGCCAAGCTACCGACTGACACTGTGCGGATGGGATCTCGAGTGCAGTACCGCACGAGCGAAGGCGATCTTACTGAAGTGACTTTGGTCTATCCTTCCGAGGCCGACATTTCCGCCGGCAGGGTATCGGTGCTGACCCCCGTCGGCGCAGCCCTGATTGGTCTTCGTGTTGGCCAATCGATCACATGGCTCGCTCGTGACGGTAAAAAGCATGTGCTGACGGTCTTGTCCGTTATTCAGCTTGAGAGCGTTCGCTAACATTGGCAGGGCATCAAGCGACGCTGCCGGCGACAATTGATACGAAGCTGCGGGCACAAGTGGTGTCTGCAGCATTCGCCCAAGCCTGGGATCAGATCACAGGGCGGGTTTGCTGTGGCTTTGTAGATGATCGACGCGGACTGACCCGGAGCAAAGACCAGAAGCGAGTTGATGCGCTGCCGAGCCCGAAGGTTTCAAAACGGATCATGGAGCTGCGGGCGGGGGTGGTTGACATTTGGTGTGGCTGCGGTAACGTTCCCACGAGGCTGGAGGAGGATCTGGCTTTTGGGAAGAGTTATGGGACCGAGCCGGAATCGACGGCCTACCATTATTGATGTTGCCGAGCGCGCGGGAGTGTCCAAGAGCACTGCGGCGCGGGCGCTCGCGGGTTCGTCCAATATTACCGAGGAAACGCGGGAGCGCGTGGTCAAGGCGGCCGAGGCCGTGGGTTACGAGCGCAATCACCTGGCTGTGGGTATGCGATCGGGCCGCAGCGGCATGCTGGGGCTGGTTATTCCAGATATCACCAATCCGTTCTGGGCCGATGTGGCGCGTGGGGCGCAGGATCGGGCGACGCGGGCAGGGGCTTCGCTTCTGGTCTTCTCGTCCGATTGGGATCCCGAGGCGGAGGCGGCGCATTTGCGCACGCTACGCCGGGCGCGCGTCGACGGCGCCATCGTCAATCCGGTTTCCGACAGTTTCGACGATCTCGACCGCTTTGGTCTCCCTTGCGTCTTTATCGGGTCGAGCGCCGAGCGTTTCCCGGGCATTTCAAGCGTCGGCTCCGATATTGCTCAAGCCGTGCGCCTGGGTCTGGACCACCTTGTTGGCAAAGGACATCTCGCACCGGCCTTGATCCTCGGGCCGAAGTCTCGCCTTGCCCGGGCGCGATTTCTGCGCGCTGTGCACGAACATTGCGTCGAGCGCGATATCGATCCGGCGATCCTGCCGATCGAGGACGGTGAATATACGGTGGAGGGCGGGCGCGAGGCGATGAAGCGCCTTTTGGCGCAGCCACGCGTCGGCCATCTTGCGGTTTTCGCGGCCAATGACATGATGGCCCTGGGCGCCATGATGGCCGTGCGCGACGCCGGGCTCGATTGCCCGCGCGATGTGTCGATCCTCGGGTTTGACGGCATTCCGTCGGGCGAGTTCGCCTGGCCGGGGCTGACGACTGTCGCCAAGCCCGGCCGCGCGATCGGCGAGCGGGCAGTCGAGGGTCTCTTCGACGAGATCGAACACAAGCCGGAACACCGGCGCATCTACATGCCATGCCGCCTCTTAGAGCGGGGATCACTCGCCGATCTGTCGAGCATGGCGCCCAAGCGAGTTGCTGGGGCAGGGAGGAGCTAGGCATGGTTGCCAAGGACGGGCAAAAGGTCGCTGCCGTACTCTCGGATGGGAACGTTCCCGGAAGCCGGGAGGGTCTGCATGAACGGGTCCTGGACAAACGTTCAGGAGCGGCATCCGCACAAGACTGGCGTGCCAAGTTGCGCCAGTGGTGGCCCTACTACGCCATGATGGCGCCGGGCCTCCTCTTCTTCTTCATCTGGCACTACGTCCCGATCTGGGAAGCCAAGATGGCTTTCGAGCAGGTGCGCATCATCCCGCCCAATATCTGGGTGGGGCTCAAGAACTTCCAGCAGCTGTTCGCGTCGCCGATCTTCTATCAGGTGCTGGCCAATACGCTGATCATCTCGGCGATGAAGATCGCCTTCGTTTTTCCCGTGCCGATCATCGTCGCGCTGCTGCTCAACGAAATCCGCAACGGCAAACTGCGCGGCACCATCCAGTCGGCGATCTACCTGCCGCATTTCTTGTCCTGGGTGGTGATCGCCGGCGTGTTCATCGCGCTTCTGTCCCCGACCGATGGCGCTGTGGGACAGATCCAGCAGGCCATGGGCTTCGGATCGCCGAGCAACTACCTCACCAATCCCGGCTCGATCCGCTGGGTTCTGGTGATCTCCGAAATCTGGCGGTCCGCCGGCTGGGACAGCTTGCTGTATCTGGCCGCGATCTTTGCCATCGACCCGCAGCTTTACGAAGCGGCCGAGATCGATGGCGCCAGCCGCTGGCAGAAGATCTGGCACGTGACCATTCCGGGCATCGTGCCGACCATCGCGACGCTGTTCATTCTCAACATGGGACTGTTCCTGAGCGCCGACCTCAATCAGGTCATCAACTTCCAGAACGACGTCAACGCATCCACGATCGACATCCTCGACACCTATGTCTACCGGCTCGGCCTTTCGACGGGCGAGTATGCGCTGGCGACGGCGGCGGGGCTCTTCAAGGCGGTAATCGGCATGGTCCTGATCGTCACCTCGCATCTCGTCAGCAAGCGCCTGACCGGAAAGGGAGTATGGTGATGGCCAGCCAGTCCCGCCGCACCCCGCTCGAGCGGATCGAATATATCCTCATCGTTTCGACGCTGTTGTTGCTGACGGTCTTTACGCTACAGCCGCTGCTCAACTTACTGGCGCTATCGTTCACCGAACCAAGTCGCGTCGCCGGGTTCTCGGGTCTCTCGATCATCCCGGATGGGTTCTCGCTCGAAGTCTGGTCGCTGTTGCTGCAGCACCCCAATGTGCAGCGCGGCCTCTTTAACTCCATCTGGATGACGGCAACCAGCGTCACCATCGGCGTTCTTGGCACCGCGCTCATGGCCTGGGGCCTGTCGCGGCCGGGTCTTCCGGGCCGCCGCTTCATCTTCATTGCGGTGCTGGTGACGATCGTTTTCGAGCCGGGCATCATCCCCGACTACTTCCTGATGAAGCGGCTGGGCCTGCTCAACACGCCCTGGGCCGTGATCATGTATAAGGTGGTCAGCGCCTGGTACCTGATCATCCTCGTGCGCTTCTTCGAGGAGATCCCCAAGGAGCTGCTGGAAGCGGCAGAGCTCGACGGCGCCAACCCGTTCCAGACCTTTTTCCTGGTCGTGCTGCCGCTGGCCAAGTCAGCGCTTGCCACCATCGCGCTCTTCTATCTCGTGCTGCACTGGAACGAGTTCTTCCGGTCCATGATCTACCTCAACGATCAGACCAAGTGGCCGCTCCAGGTGGTGCTGCGCCAGTTCGTCATCGAGGGCGACCGTGTAGCCATCGTTGGCGCCGCCAATGCCAGCGGCAATATCGGCGCCGCCCAGATCAACATCCGCGCCCTCAAGGCCGGCATGATCTTCATCACCATCCTGCCCATTCTGGCGATTTATCCCTTGATCCTGAAGTTCTTCACCAAGGGAACGATGTCGGGGGCACTCAAGGGATGAGGGATGGTCGCGCCAAGAGCCCCCACCCGGCCTCCCCCGTAAGGCGGGGGAGGAGTGGTCCGGTGGTTGGCGCAAGTGGTGCCACAGACGCCGAACTGGCTCCTCCCTCTTCTGAAGGGGGAGGTTGGGTGGGGGTGCCACCACCCAAAAAGAATTCCGCGCAAGCGGTGTGACGACGAAACGGAGGAGACAAACAATGACGTTCAAGAAACTGCTTCTGGCCACGACGGCCACGGCCATTTTGGGGGCGAGCATCGCGCCAGCCATGGCGCAGACGACGTTGCGCCTGGTCAGCAAGGATCTGCTGACCACCAACCCCGATGACGTGCGGCTGATCGAGGAGATCGAAGCGGGGCTCAAGGCCAAGGGCCACGACATCGACATCCAGACCATCGACCTGCCCAGCGGCACCGCGGCCTATGCCGATGCACTCGGCGTCATGCTGTTGTCGGGCGATATTCCCGATGTGATCTACTTCCAGGGCGGCGACCAGAAGATGGCCGAACAGGGTATTCTCGAAGACCTGACGCCCTGGATCGAAGGCTCCGAAAACATCAAGGCCGCGCTTTGGCCGCACAATGTCGACCGCCTCGCCAACTATCCTTACCTGCTCTATATCTACCCGCCGCGCGGACCGCAGCCGGTGATCCGTCAGGATTGGCTCGATGAACTCGGCCTCGAAGCCCCGACCACGGTCGAGGAATATGAAGCCCTGTTCCAGGCCATCCACGATGCCGATCTCGACGGCGACGGCACGCCGGGCAATACGCTGGGCCTGACCGGCTTTGGCAATACGAGCGAACTCGACTCCATCTTCAACCAGGCGTTCGGCGTCACCGGCACCTGGATGAAGAATGCCGAAGGGCAGTGGGTCAATTCGCGCGTCACTGACGCCGAAAAGGCCAAGATCGAGTTCTATGCGCGTCTGGCCGAAAAGGGTCTGTTCGACAAGGAATTCGTCACCAACACCTTCGACGTCAAGGAAGACAAGTTCTACACCGGCAAGGCCGGGGTGATCTTCGGCTCCTCGCCCGAAGTCATCGACATCTATGCCGGCAAGATGCGCCAGGCCCATCCTGGCGAAGAGATCGAACTGGCCGTTCTGCCGGCGCCAACCGGTCCTGGCGGACAGGGTCTGGCTGCGGTTGACGTTTCCAAGGAATCGCGCGGTTGGGCGATCTCCTCGCTGTCCGAGAACAAGGAAGCAGCCGTCGCGCTGCTCGACTTCATGGCGTCCAAGGAAGGCCAGGACCTCGAACGCCTGGGCTTTGCCGATGTGCACCACACGGTGGGCGCAGATGGCGCGGTGACCTTCACCGACCAGATTTCGACTTGGTATGCGCGCTTCTTCAACGCCGCCAACTGGACCCCGCCGACCCCGCTGCTGTCGCCGACGGCGCAGACCGCACTCGACAACATCAAGAACGGCTTTACGGCAGACAATGCTTTTGTCTGGCCGGCCGAATATGCCGCCGAAGTCGATGCCGCCGAGCAGGTCTATCGCTCCTGGGTTGCCCGCTTCGTGACGGGTGAAGCCAGTCTCGACCAGTGGCAGCAATTCGTCGACGAGTACAACGCCGCGGGCGGTGCACGCATGGCGGAATATGCGGCGACGGTTCTGGGCGGCTAGCTCCGCAACGACTCCTCCCCCTCCTTAAGGGGGAGGTTGGGTGGGGGTTCTTCGCCTTCCGCAACCTCCCAACACGTGGAAGCGCCAGCACCCCCACCCCGACCCTCCCCCTGAAGAAGGGGGAGGAGTCGACTGAAACGTCAGTGACTGATAGATAAATCGAAAGACCTATGCCGATGACCCCAACCCTCCAGTCTCGCATTCGCGGCATGTTGCATGGCATTGCGCTGGGCGATGCGCTTGGGGCGCCGGTGGAAAAGCTGTCTGCCGCGCAGATTCGCGAGCGCTATGGGCGGGTGACGTCGGTGATGACGCGCTGGCACAAGATGGACCTGCCGGCAGCCGAACGGAACCATCGCATTCGCGGCGACGGCATCGTCACCGACGATACGCTGATGACGCTGGCGCTGATGGATATCTATGCCGAGACCGGCCGGCATCTCGATGCCTGGGACATGGCCGACGGCATGGTGCGCCAGATCGCCTGGACACCGCGCTGGGTGCCCGAGCTCGATCGCGAAGCCATGCTGATCGACCGCTTGTTCTATCCAGAAAAGTGGATTTTCCAGCGTCACCAGCTCAGCAATTGCGATCCCCGACAGGGCGGCATTGGCAACATGGTGAATTGCGGCGCGGCCATGTATATCGCGCCGATCGGCGTGGTGAACGCTGCCGACCCGCGCGCGGCCTATGAGGAGGCCATCGCCTTTGCCGCAGGGCACCAGGAAAGCTACGGGCTCGAAGCCGCCGGAGTGATGGCCGCAGCTGTCGCGGCAGCTTTTGTGCCCAACACTACCATCGAGGCGATCGTCGACACCGTTCTGAGCCTGGCCAAGGACGGCACCCGTGCCGCGATTGCCGATATCGCCGAAACCGCGCGACGCCTGCGCGGGCAGCGGGATGACCATGAAGCGGTCTACAAGGCCTTCCACGAGGTGATCGGCCACTATTCGGTTATGGGCGACGACGTCAATCATCGCTCCGACAAGGCAGGCCGCCTGTCCGACGCCTACCGCCCGAGCCGGTTGATGGCGATCGAGGAACTGCCGCTGGCCTTGGGCTTCTGCCTGCTGAACGACGGCGATTTCCGCACCAGCATCGTCGACGGTATCAATTCAGGCCGCGACACGGACTCCATCGGCGTCATGGCCGGCGCAATCCTTGGCGCCATGCATGGCGAGGCCGTGATCGAAAGCGAGGACGCGGCGCAGATCGACCGGGCCAACCGGATGCCTCTGCAAGCTTCAGCGGACGCCTTCGCGGATGTTGCGAGAAAAATCATCGCCGCCGATCGGGCGGCATCGGAGGCGCGCTGGGTGGCCAGGGCGGAACTGGGTTTGGCCTGATGAAACAAACAGTAGACCTCATCCTGAGCCTGTCGAAGGACGAGGTCGTGCCCGGATATCTCCACTCGCCCGACCCCGTGGTTCGACAAGCTCACCATTAGGTCTTCGCGAATTCGCGCCTTCTCGGCGCATAGACTCGAAAGACGACGATGCTCTCTGAAACTCAAATCCTCGAAAAGATCTATGCCGGCTTTATCGGCAAGGCCATTGGCGTGCGTCTCGGCGCCCCGGTGGAGCCAACCATCTGGAGCTACGAACGCATCCAGAAGACCTATGGCGAGGTGACCCAGTACCTGCGCGATTTCAAAAATTTCGCCGCGGACGACGACACCAACGGGCCCGTCTATTTCATTCGTGCGCTGCGAGACTATGGCCTGGGCGCGACGGCCGAGGACGTCGGCAAGACCTGGCTCAATTATGCCGCCGAAGAGCATGGCATGTATTGGTGGGGCGGCTTCGGCATATCGACCGAGCACACGGCCTATCGCAATCTTCGCGCCGGTATTCCAGCGCCGCAGTCTGGCTCGATTGCGCAGAACGGCACCACCGTCGCAGAGCAGATCGGCGGTCAGATCTTCATCGACTCGTGGGGCTGGGTAAACCCGGGCAATCCGCAGCGTGCCGCGGACATGTCGGCCATGGCTGCGTCTGTCGCCCATGACGGCGACGGTCTCAACGGCGCCCGCTTCTGCGCGGCGGCGATCGCGGCGGCCTTTGAGGCAACGAGCATCGACGAGATCGTCGAAACGGCGATGGCGACCGTCGATGCCAGTTCGACCTATGCGCGAGTGTGCCGGGCTGTCATCGACTTCCACAAGGCCAATCCCGACGACTGGCGCGCCTGCCGCGACATGCTGACGGCGGACTGGGGCTATGATCGCTATCCGGGAGTGTGCCACATCATCCCCAATGCCGGGGTGACCATCATGGCCATCCTCTATGGCAAGGGCGACCTGCCGCGCACGGCCGAGATCGCCACCATGGCGGGCTGGGACACCGACTGCAATGCCGGCAATGCCGCAGCGATCGTTGCGACCTTCCAGGGGCTGGATGAAGGCTGGGGCAAGTATCGGAAGCCGATCAACGATTTTCTCGTGGCCTCCGGCATCGTCGGCACCATCAACATCGTGGATATCCCGAGCTTTGCGCGCGAGCTGACCGTCTTGGCATTGCAGCTGGCCGGACGCGAGGTTCCCGCGCTTTGGCTTGAGGATTTCACTCGCCGCGGGCTGCGCTTCGACTTCGACCTGCCGGGCTCGACGCATGGCTTCCGCACCGAGGGGTTCAACCAGATCTCACTGCGTCATTCGGGCGAACGGCATGTCGACGGTTCGCGCGGCTCGCTCGAAATCCAGCTCGATCGGCTGGAGCGCGGGCAGGGTGGTCGGGTGTTCTGGAAGCCCTTCTACCGCCGCAGCGATTTCGACGACGAGCGCTATCGCCCGATGTTCTCGCCGGTGGTGGATGCGGGGCAGACCGTCAGCTTCAAGCTCTGGCTCGATCCCTGGAACGGCGACGGCAACCTGCGCGTGGCGCCTTACGTGCGGCGCACGATGAGCGGCGCCATCGAGGAGACGGGTGCATGGGACGTGCCCTCGGCGGAAGGCTGGCAGGACTATAGCTTCGTCGTGCCGGAGGGCGTCGAGGCGATCGACGAGATCGGGATCTCGATCGAATATTTCGGGCGGCTGAAGTTTTTGGGCCGGCTGTTTCTTGCCGATTTCCGTGTCGATGGGGCGGGACACACCGTTATCGAGCCAGAAACCGAGGTGCAGGAATGGGGCGCCATTTCCCGCTTCACCTTCAATCGCGGTCACTGGACCAAGAGCTTTGGCCGCATCCAGGGCCATACGGCGACCGATGCCGATATGTGGACCGGGCACTATTATGCCCGGGACGTCGTGGTGAAAACCGATGTGCAGCGGCTGTCGGGTGCATCGCAGCTGGTGACAGCGCGGGTGCAAGGCACCGGGCGCTTCTATGCGGCGGGCTTTGAGGGCGACGAGGTGGTGATCCTCAAGGAGGATTTCGGATCGACCGTCCTCGCCCGCGCGCCGTTTAAGCCGGAGATCGGGCGGAGCTATGAGTTTGCGCTGACGGCCAAGGGCGACAAGCTTAGCTTTGCGGTTGACGGGCAGGAGCTCCTGACGGCGACCGATGGTGACTACGAATACGGCATGGCCGGCATTCGGCTCGGCGCGATCGGACGGCTGAGCATGGGTCGGTTCGAGATCATCGAAACGGCATAACGGGAGGAGACCAGCATGGCGGAAATCGAACTCAAACATGTCGGCAAGAGCTATGGCCAGGTCCAGGTGCTCAACGACATTTCGCTCGAGATGGCGAATGGCGAATTCGTCGTGCTGGTCGGCCCTTCCGGCTGCGGGAAGTCGACGCTGCTGCGCATGATCGCGGGGCTCGAGGACATCAGCGCCGGCGAGATCACCATTGGCGGCAAGGTGGTCAACAACATGCCGGCCAAGGAGCGGGACATCGCCATGGTGTTCCAGTCCTATGCGCTTTATCCTCACATGAAGGTGGCGGACAATATGAGCTTCTCGCTGCGGCTCGCCGGCACGCCCAAGGCGGAGATCAAGGCCCGGGTGACGGAGGCTGCCGATATTTTGGGGCTCACCGATCTGCTCAATCGGCTGCCACGAGAACTCTCGGGCGGCCAGCGTCAGCGCGTGGCCATGGGCCGCGCCATCGTGCGCGATCCGCGCGCTTTCCTCTTCGACGAGCCGCTGTCGAACCTCGACGCCAAGCTGCGCGTCAAGATGCGCGGCGAGATCAAGCGGCTGCATCAGCGGCTCGGCAAAACCATGGTCTACGTGACGCATGACCAGACCGAAGCCATGACCATGGCCGATAAGATCGTCGTGCTCAATGGCGGCCGTATCGAACAGGCGGGGGCGCCGCTCGAGCTTTACAACAATCCCGCCAACCTCTTTGTCGCCGGCTTTATCGGTTCGCCGGAAATGAACCTGTTCGATGCCCGTTACGAAGGCGGTTCAGCGGTAACCCTCACGGGTGGCCAGTCCATGCCGCTCGGGGCGCCGCTCGACACAGTTGCGGGCATCGAGATCGTCTACGGCGTGCGCCCGCAGCACATTACGCTCGGTTCCGAGGGTGTGCCGGCGGAAGTGGTGGTGGTCGAGCCGACCGGCGATGCACAGGAAGTGCTGGCCCGTGTCGGCGGCAAGGACATTTCCATTGTCGTGCGCGACCATGCGCTGTTGTCGCCGGGTGAGCGGATCAACCTCGTGATCGACCCGCAAAAGCTCTTCGTCTTCGACAAGGCGACGGGATTGAGGCTGCGGTGAGTTTTGCGACGAGGCGCTTTGATCCCACCGCTACCGGACCCCTGGACGGCATTCACGTGCTCGACCTGTCGCGGTTGATGGCGGGCAATATGCTGAGCCTGCAGCTGGCAGACTTTGGCGCAGACGTCGTCAAGATTGAGCCGCCCGAGGGCGACCCGTTGCGCGACTGGAAAGACGACGGACACTCGCTGTTCTGGAAGACCTATGGGCGCAACAAGCGCTCGGTCATGCTGAACCTGCGTCAGGCGGCGGCGATGGACGCGCTGTGGCGGCTGGTCGACACGGCCGATGTGTTCATCGAGAATTTTCGCCCCGGCACGCTGGAAAATATGGGCCTGGCGCCCGAAAAGCTGCTGGAGCGCAATCCTGACCTGATCGTCGTTCGAATTTCCGGCTTCGGGCAGACCGGGCCCTATTCGCAGCTGCCGGGCTTTGGCACCATCGTCGAAGCGATGAGCGGCTTTGCCGATCGCACGGGCTTCCCGGATCGCGAGCCGGTGCTGCCGCCCCTGGCACTGGCCGACATGATCGCCGGCATCTATGGCGCGTCGGCGACGATGATGGCGCTTTATGCGCGCCAGGCGGGCAGGGCGCGTGGGCAGGTCATCGATTTGTCCTTGCTCGAACCGATGTTCTCGGTGCTGGGCCCGGAAGCTGCCATCCATGCCGTGACCGGAAAGATCAAGCAGCGGGTCGGGAGCGCTTCCAATACGGCCTCGCCGCGCAACGTCTACCAATGCGCCGACGAGAAATATCTGGCGCTATCCGGCTCGACCCCGGCCGTGGCCAGACGCATTTTCGAGGTCATCGGCCGTTCGGACATGAACGAGGATCCGCGGTTCGCCACCAATTCCGACCGCGTCAAGAACCGCGGCCTTGTCGACGCGGCGATCGGCACCTGGTTTTCTACCCGCAGCAGCGAAGAGGCTCTGTCGACGATGCGCGCAGCGGGCGCCACGGTTGGCCCGGTCTACAACATCGCCGATGCCATGGCGGACCAGCATTTTCGCGATCGCGAGATCATCGTCGACGCCGAAGATGATGGTTTCGGCACCCTGCCCATGCACGACATCGTCCCGCGCCTGTCTGGAACGCCCGGCATTTGGCGCCGGCAAGCGCCTGGCCTGGGCGAACACACGGCCGAGATCTTGCGTGAAGCCGGGATCGATCCACGCACTTTGGAAGCCCCATGATCCGCTCGCTGCTCTACGTCCCGGCGCATTCCGAACGCTTTCTTGCCAAGGCGCATGAGCGCGGCGCCGATGCGATCATCCTCGACCTCGAGGACTCCGTGCCCGAAAATGCCAAGGACGAGGCGCGGCAAGGCCTGGCCGAAACGGTCAAAGCGGTAGGCCGAAACGGCGCCAGCGTATTCGTGCGCATCAATAGCGGCGAAAGACGCATCGAGGACGCACTGGCGGCATGCCGCGCCGGGGCGGTCAGCCTTTATGTGCCCAAGGTCCGCCATGCCGACGAAGTCGCTCAACTCGCGGCGGCGTTGGAGAAAACCGAGGCGGACACCGGCCGCTCGCCGATGAGCTTTGTCGCTCTGCTTGAAAATATCGGCGCTGTGCTGGACGCACGCGCCATCGCCAAGGCACCACGCCTCCTTGGCCTCTCGGTTGGTGGCGAGGACCTCGCGCTGTCGATCGGCGCGGAGCCGACCCCCGACGTGCTCCGGCTGCCCAAGCTCTTGGTTCACTATGCCGCCAAAGAGCAGGGTTTGCTCTCATTTGGCCTCTTGCAGTCAACCGCAGATTATTCGGACCAGGCCAGGGTCGAAGCTGCCGCGCGGGAAGCGGCCCAGCATGGTTTTGACGGCGCCACCTGCGTCCATCCAAGTCTGGTCCCCTTGCTCAACACCGCCTTCAGCCCCAGTGCCTCGGAGCGCGAGTGGGCCGAAAAGGTCGTTAAGCGCGCTGCCGGAGGGGAGGGCGCGTTCGAGGTCGACGGCCGGATGGTCGACGCTCCCGTCATAGCCAGGGCTCGGGCCATTCTCTCAAAGAGCTGATATCGGACAGCCGGGTAGCGGCATGAGAAATTAGGCGCCTTGATCCCAATGCGCTCCGATATCAGTCAGCTAAAGCCTGCTGCACATCGACCAAAGGTGCCGCCCCGCAGGACTGCTGGCATCGCCAAGATCGAGTACGACGCTCATGTGGTTGCCGGATATCTGCACGGGCGTTGTTCCGAGTTTGTGTGCCAAGCTGGCGGCCTGGGTGTGGAATGGCTCGGTTTCCCCATCGCCAACAAGGATGCGAACGTCCTCGATCTTCTCCAGCGACAGCCGAAGCGGCGAGAAGCGGGCTGCCTCCTCCTCGGTAATGCCGATCAGCGGCTGCAGGAATGATTGGCGAAGAGGCTCGATGTCGTAGACGCCGCTGAGGAGCAGACCGGCATTTGGCCGGAAGGGGCTCTTTCCCTCTAGCAGCATGGCGCAAAGATGCGCGCCGGCAGAGTGACCCGAGACTGAGAATCGGGCTGGATCGCCGCCAAACTCTCCCGCGTGCTCGTATAGCCAGCTCGCTGCGCGGGTAACCTGGTCGACAATGGTCTCCATCCGCACTGATGGCATCAGCGAATAATCCATGATCGCCGCGATGGCACCCGCCTGGGTGATCGTGTCGGCGATGAAGGAATAGTCCGCCTTTGCGAACATGCGCCAGTAGCCGCCATGAACGACGAGGTGCACCGGGGCAGGGGCGCTCAGGCCTTCCGGAAAGAAGAGGTCGAGCTTTTCGTCCTGCCCCTCGCCATAGGCCACATCCAGCTGCCCCCGCAGCGTCGCTCTCGTGGCAGCGCTGCGGGTGACGAACTGGGAAACATAGCCGTCGAAGTCCGCAACATGGTCGCGGGTGCGGAACAGGTCGACCATCAGAACGAGGTCGCGATGTATTTGGGCTCCATGAACTCGGCAATGCCATGGACGCCACCTTCGCGGCCAAGCCCGCTCTGCTTGACACCGCCGAAGGGCGCTGCCGGATCGGAAACCAAACCGCGATTGAGCGCGATCATGCCAGCCTCGATGCGTCCCGACACGGCGAGCCCGCGCTTGAGATCGCCGGTGAATACATAGGCCGCGAGACCATATTCGGTGTCATTGGCCAGCGCCACCGCTTCGTCTTCGGTGGAGAAGCGATAAAGCGGCGCGACGGGCCCAAAGATTTCTTCCCTGGCCATTTCGGCCTCGACCGGAACGTCGACCAAAACGGTTGGCGGATAGAAGAACCCTTGACCTTGCGGCCGTTCGCCACCGGTAAGGGCGCGCGCACCCTTGCCGACAGCGTCGGCGACGAGGCTCTCGATCTTGTCGACCGCCTTCTTGGTGATCATCGGGCCGCAAGCGGTCGCCGGGTCAGTTCCCGCGCCCACGCGAAGTGCCGCCATGCGCTTGGTCAGTCCTTCAGCGAAGCGGTCGTAGATGCCGTCTTGGACGATAAAGCGGTTAGCAGCCGTGCAGGCCTCGCCGGCATTGCGCATCTTGGCGACCATGGCGCCATCGAGCGCAGCCTCGAGATCGGCATCGTCGAACACGACAAACGGGGCATTGCCGCCCAGCTCCATCGAGCAGCTGAGAACCGTCTTCGCCGCCTCCGCCAGGAGCGTACGACCGACCCCTGTTGATCCGGTAAACGAGAGTTTGCGCACGCGTGCGTCGTTGAGCATGGCCGCAGTGACCGGCCCGGGCTTCTTGGTGGTCAGTACATTGACGACACCGGCCGGAACGCCAGCCTCGGCATAAAGATCGGCCAAGGCATAAGCGGTGAGCGGCGTTTCGCTCGCCGGCTTCAGCACCACGGTGCATCCGGCGGCGAGCGCCGGCGCGATCTTGCGGGTGGCCATGGCCGCCGGAAAATTCCACGGTGTGATCAGCACGGCAATGCCGATCGGCTCCATGTCGACGAGGATTCGATTGCTGCCCGAAGGCGCCATCCGGTATTCGCCGGCAATGCGCACCGCTTCTTCGGCATACCAGCGGAAGAACTCGGCCGCATAGTTCACTTCGCCGCGCGCATCGGTCAGCGCCTTGCCATTCTCGAGCGAGATCAGCATGGCCAGCTCGTCGGCACGCTCCAGCATCAGCTTGTGGCAGCGCAGCAGGATTTCGGCACGCTGCCGCGGCGGCGTCGCGCGCCAGCCGGGCGCCGCTGCATGGGCAGCATCGACCGCCTGCCGGGCCTGATCTTCGCTCGCATCCGGGACCTCGGCCAGAACCTCCTCGGTGGAAGGGTCGACCACGGGAATGCCCGATCCCGCGATCCACTTCCCGCCTATGTAAAGGCCCTTGGCGTAGCGCGAGCAGTCGAGGCTATTGGGGTTGTTCAGCGGCAGGACGTTGGCAGTGCTCATGATGTTTTTCCGTGGGGATCAGGATGCTTGCTGCAGGATGCCGCTGAAGGCGGCCCCGATCAGCCGTTGCATGGCGGACGCATCGAGCGGCCGCGGATTGTTGTCGATCAAACGGCCGATGGTCAGCGCCTGCTCACCCGTCCAGCCGAGTTTTTCTTCTTGGAGGCCAAGCAGCTTGAGATTAACCGGAATGCCGATGCGCTCGAACAACGTGCGGACCAGCTCGATCGCTGCATCGGCGCGCTTGGCTTCGTCCGTTTCGCTGGAGCCCAGAGCGCGGCCAATAGCAGCGAATTCTGCGGTCGCATGCGAGCGGTTGAAGGTCATAACATAGGGCAGCATGCAGGCAACGCCCAGTCCATGGGCAGTGTGCGTCAGCGTGCCGATCGGATACTGGATGGCATGTGCGGCGGCGGTGCCGGCAGTGCCGAAAGCCATGCCGGCGCAAAGGGCGCCCATCATGACGTCGGCCCGCGCATCGATCGAGCCGGGTTCGCGATAGGCGCGCTCGAGGCTGCGGCCAAGCAGTTCGATGGCCAATAGGGCAAAGTGGTCGGTGAGGGCGCTCTTGCCGACGAACACGCGCTCCTGCGCCAGCGCCGGGCCGGGCTGGCGGCGAATGGCGGTATAGGCTTCGATAGCGTGGGTGAGGGCGTCAGCGCCGGCAATGGCGGTAAGGCCGGCCGGGCAGGTGAGGGTCAGTTCCGGATCGCAGATGGCAGCGGAAGGGATGAGGTGCGCGCTCGAAATGCCCACCTTCATGGCGCGGTCAGGGTCGGACAAGACCGCAACGGGCGTCACTTCCGAACCGGTGCCAGCGGTGGTCGGCACCGCGATCATCGGCAGGATCGGGCCTGGCACCTTGCCCTCGCCATAATATTGGTCCGGCGTGCCCCCATGCTGGAGCAGCAAGGCCACCGTCTTGGCCAGGTCGAGGCAAGAACCGCCCCCGATCCCGATGACCATATCGGGGGCAAAACCACGCGCCGCATCGGCCACCTTGCTGCAGGAGTCGCGCGGCACGTCGGGTTCGACGGTGGAGTCGACCTCAACCGTGATGCCCTCGGCTTCAAGCTGCGCCACTATCTCGGCGAACACCGGCTCGTTGGCCAAACGCGCATCGGTGCAAATGAGGGCGCGTTCGCCGAGGCGGGCCGCGACCTTACCCAAGGCATGACGTTGTCCCGCGCCGAACAGGACCTCGCGCGGCAATCGAAGGGCTGCGAATAGGCTCATGACGAGAGTTCCTGATGAAGCGGGGGTGAGGTCTGATCCAGGCGTTCGGTAAGCGAGCGCCAGAGATTGTCGTTGACACCAAAGCCGTATTCGAGCGCCGCGAGCCGGCGCCGCCGCGCGCCATCACCAGGCACGCTGACGGGGCGTTCGGCATCAGTGGCTGGGCTCAGGCGAATGGCGTCGAGGTAGTTGGCCATCCGGCTGGTCTGGGCATGGTCGGGATCGATGATGATGAACACATCGCCCTTATTGGCAACGTGCTCGCTATCGAGCGTGCCATGAACATCGGGGGCAAAAGCAGAGCCAACCAGGCTGGCGACCAGCAGTTCTAAGGCAAGACCCAGCCCATAGCCCTTCGCCCCGCCGAACGGCGCGATCGAGCCGCGCTTTGCCCGCTCGGCATTGGTGGTTGGCTGCCCTTCGTCATCGAGCGCCCAGCCCTTTGGAAGAGGTGCTGCCCGAAGGGCGTGGTCATGGATCTTGCCCATGGAGACAAGGCTCGTGGCGAGGTCGAGCACGAAAGGCTCGCCGCCTGTGGGAGTGCCGATAGCGATTGGATTGGTGCCCAGCATGGCGCGGGTACCGCCGAACGGATGCACGAGCGCTTCGCTGGTGGAAAGGGCGATGCAGATCTTTCCGGCCCGCGCCACCGCTTCGACATAAAGCGCCAGCATGCCCAGGTGATTGGAATTGCCGACGCTTGCGAGAGCGATACCCGTGTCGTCAACCCGCTCAAGCAGGGTGTCGATCGCTGCAAAGGCGATCACTGGTCCTAGACCCTGCTGCCCGTCGACATGGAGCGAGCCTGGCCTGCGCCAGCTCAGCACGCCACGTGCTTTGGGGTCGGCCAAGTGGCGCTCGATGCGGTCAAGCAATCGCGGCAGCCGCTGCAAGCCGTGAGAGGGATGTCCACGCAGTTCTGCGCCCACCAGACTATCGGCTTGGATGCGGGCATGGGCAAGCGGAGCGCCGGCTGCTGTCAGCAGCGCCGTTGCAACCCTCTCCGCCTCATCCACCAAAACCCGCATCGGAAATCCTATACGATATCGTATTGCATGGCGGCGAACATCATGTTAGCCAGTGGTTAAGTCAAGAGGAAAAGATGGCCCGAGAGCTTTCAGCAGCACAGAGCAGCAGCGCCGATGTGGCGACCGCCATCCCGCGCCATAGCCTTGCAACCGAGGTTTACGAGACGGTTTTCGGTCAACTGATGTCGCTCAAGATCGCGCCCGGGTCGCGGATTACTGTCGATAATCTGGCGCGTGAGCTGCGCGTGTCGCAGACCCCGATCCGCGAAGCGCTAAGCCGTCTTGAAGCCGAAGGTCTGGTCAACAAGACCCATCTTGTCGGCTATAGCGCCGCCCCGCAGGTCACTGCCAAGCAGTTCGCCGATCTTTACGAGTTGCGCCTGTTGCTCGAACCCGACGCTGCCCGCCGCGCCGTCGCCCGCCTCGATGAAGAGTCGGTGGCCGAGCTGGCTGAGGCAGCCGGCGTTATGGGCCGCCGCGCCAAGACAGGCGACGAGCGTGCCCGTTATTCCCAGTTCGCCCGCCAGGACGCCGTTTTCCACGACATGATCATGAAGGTCGCGGGCAACGAGCTGATCCGCGACACGCTGATCCACCAGCATGTGCACTTCCACATCTTCCGCCTGATGTTCCACTCGCGCGTGACCGAGGAAGCACTTTCGGAGCACGAAGCCATCATCAGCGCTTTTGAAGCGCGCGATGCCGCTGCGGCCGAGAAGGCGATGCGCCTCCACATCGAACGTTCCCGCGATCGTCTATTGCCGGTATTCGACGAATGAGCGCGGTCGACATGATCCGGCCAACTGCAGCGCAAGTATCTGCGCCCTTGATGCAGCTTTCGGGGCTCTCCAAGGCCTATGGTCCGGTGACGGTTCTGTCCGATGTCGATCTCGATATTCGGTCGGGCGAGATACACGCCATTATCGGCGAAAACGGCGCCGGCAAGTCGACGCTGATGCGGCTGATCTCCGGCCATGTGAAACCGACCAAGGGCACGATCCGCCTGGCTAGCGAAGAGGTGGTCTTCAATACGCCGGTTGCGGCCGAACATGCCGGCATCGCTTTGGTGCATCAGGAAATTCTGCTCGCAGACGGCTTGACCGTGGTCGAAAACCTGTTCCTCGGTCGCGAGCGCACACGCAACGGCGTGGTCGACGATCGCACCATGGAGCGAATTGCCTCCGAACGCCTCGCTGATCTCGGTTGCACAGCCTCGCCGCGCGACCTGGTCAGCAACCTGCCGATTGCACAGCGACAGCTCGTACAGATCGCCCGCGCACTGCTCGAAGACCATCGCCTGGTGATCTTCGACGAGCCGACCGCGGTTCTGACCACCAGCGAAGTCGACACGCTGCTCGGCATCGTCCGCGGCCTCCGCGACCGCGGCGTCGCCGTTCTCTACATTTCTCACCGCCTCAACGAAGTCGAAGCACTGGCCAACCGCATCACCGTCCTGCGCGACGGCAAGATGATCGGCACCTATGATGCCGAGGCGGTGACGCAGGAAGACATGGCGCGCCTGATGGTGGGCCGCGAACTCTCCATGCTCTACCCGCCCAAGCGCGGCGTGTCGCAACAGCAGCCCATTCTCGAGATCGAGAACCTCTCCGTTCCAGGCTTTGTCACCGAAGCGTCGCTCGTCGCGCGGCCCGGTGAAGTGCTGGGCCTGGGTGGCATGATCGGGGCAGGGCGCACCGAACTCTTCGAAGGGCTGCTTGGCTTGCGGCCATCCAAGGTCGGTCAGGTGCGGGTAGACGGCAAAGCCGTTCGTATCCACTCGGTAGCTGACGGGGTCGATGCAGGCATCGGCTACTTGACCGAAGACCGCAAGGGAAAGGGCCTGCTTCTGCGCGAGCGCCTAGCGCCAAACCTGGTGCTCACGGCGCTCTCAAGGCTCTATCGCAAGCCCTATATGGAGCAAAAGCTCGAGCGGCAGGAACTCGATCGTGCCGTCAGCGAATACGACATCCGCGTGCGTTCGAAAAAGCTCGAAGCTGGGCAGCTTTCGGGCGGCAATCAGCAAAAGCTTCTGCTCGCCAAGATCATGATGCTCGACCCCAAGGTCGTCATCATCGACGAGCCGACCCGCGGCATCGATATCGGCAACAAAAGCCAGATCTATTCCTTCATCGACGCGCTGATCCGGGCGGGCAAGGCCTGCATCGTGATCTCGTCGGAACTGCAGGAACTGGTGGGCCTGTGCGACCGCATACTCGTGATGCGGGCCGGCAGCATTGTCGCAGAATTCGCCGGTGACGAGATCACCGAAGAAGCCGTTGTGCTGGCGGCAACAAGCGGCGGGCCAACCGCTGCGGCAGGAGGAACCATCCAATGACCGACATCACCGCGCCGCCGGTTCGCGAGCCGCTTGTCCAGCGCATTAACTGGGTCGAAATTGGCCCCTTTATCGCGCTTGTCCTGCTTGCCGTGGTCGGCATGCTGATCAACCCCGATTTCCTTTCCGCCACCAACATCACCAACGTAGTCACACGCTCGGCCTTTATCGCCATCATCGCAGTCGGCGCGACCTTCGTTATCTCTTCCGGCGGTCTCGACCTTTCCGTCGGTTCGATGGCAGCTTTCGTCACCGGCATCATGATCATGTTCATGAATGCACTGGTGCCGAGCATGGGCGCCAATGCCATCATCGCCGGCATGGCACTTGTGCTCTGCGTCGGGGCGCTGGCAGGTCTTTTCAACGGCCTGATCGTCACCGTCGGCAAGATCGAGCCCTTTATCGTGACCCTTGGCACGATGGGCATCTTCCGGGCGCTCATTACTTTCATGTCCGATGGCGGCACGATCCCGATCGACCGCAGCCTGCGCGACCCGTTCCGCCCGGTTTACTACGGCAACCTCGCCGGCATTCCGATCCCGATCCTGGTCTCTTTGGCCGTGGCCGTCGTCGGTGCCTTCATCCTCTACCGCACCAAGTTCGGCCGCCGCTGCGCTGCAGTGGGCGCCAACGAAGAAGTTGCACGCTTTTCCGGCATTTCGGTCGGCCGCGTCCGCACCATTGCCTTCGTTATCCAGGGTATCTGCGTCGCCATCGCCGCCATCTGCTACGTGCCGCGCCTGGGCGCCGCCACGCCGACCACCGGTCTTCTCTGGGAGTTGCAGGTGATCACCGCCGTGGTGATCGGCGGCACTGCTCTGCGCGGTGGCAAGGGCCGCATCTGGGGCACCATTGCTGGCGCCGTCATCCTCGAGATGATCGCCAACCTCATGGTGCTGTCCGACTTCATTTCCGAATACCTCGTGGCCGCTGTTCAGGGCGTGATCATCATCATCGCCATGCTCGTCCAAAGGTTCTCCAAGCAGCCGTGACCGGACCTCACGCCCTGCACAATCGACTGGTCCATTTCTGGGAGGAAATTTGATGTTGAGAAGAAATCTCTTGGGTGCCATCGGCTTGGCTACCCTGCTCGCGGCAGTGCCCGCCTTTGCACAGGAACAAAAGGTCATTGCCGTCTCGATCCCGGCTGCCGACCATGGCTGGACCGCCGGCGTCGTCTACCACGCGCAAAAGGCTGCAGAGGAAATCAACGCTGCCTTCCCCAACATCGAAGTCATCGTCAAGACCTCGCCCTCTGCCACGGCCCAGGTCAGCGCGCTGGAAGACCTTTCCGCCACCCGCCAGCCAGACGCCCTGGTGATCCTGCCCCATTCGTCCGAAGAACTCACCGGCCCCGTCCAGTCGGTCAAGGACGCCGGCACCTTCATCACCGTGGTTGACCGCGGCCTCACCGATCCGACCATCCAGGACCTTTATGTCGCTGGCGACAACATCGCCGTTGGCTCCACCACGGCCAAGTTCCTGGTCGACAATCTTGGCGGCAAGGGCGACGTCGTCGTGCTGCGCGGCATCCCCACCGTGATCGACGACGAGCGCATCCAGGGCTTTGAAGAAGGCCTTGAAGGAAGCGACATCAAGATCCTCGACATCCAGTATGCCAACTGGAACAGCGACGAGGCCTTCAGCCTCATGCAGGACTACCTCGCCAAGTATCCCCATATCGACGCCGTCTGGGCCAATGACGACGACATGCTCCTGGGCGTGCTCGAAGCCATCGAACAGTCCGGCCGCACTGAGATCAAATATGCGCTGGGCGGCAACGGAATGAAGGAAATTATCGAGAAGGTGAAGGCCGGCGACGCCATGACCCCGATCGAAACGCCCTATCCGCCGTCCATGATCAAGACCGCGATCTACATGACCGCCGCCCAGTTCAACGGCCAGGCGCCGGTGCGTGGAACGGTCAAGCTCGACGCGCCCTTGATCACGCAGGACAACGCCGACGAATATTACTTCCCCGATAGCCCGTTCTGATCTCACATGGGCCGCGCCTAAAAGCGCGGTCCGCCCCTGCTTTGTTTGGAGACCGTCAAATGCCCGGCAAGAAAATCCTGATGCTGTGCGGTGAATTCACCGAAGAATACGAAATCTTTGTTTATCAGCAGGCCATGGAAGCGGTGGGGCACACCGTCCATGTCGTGTGCCCGGACAAGAAGGCCGGCGAGGTGATCGCGACCTCGCTCCACGATTTTGAAGGTCACCAGACCTATACCGAAAAGATGGGCCACTACGCGCTGATCAACAAAACCTTCAGCGAAGTGCGCCTCGACGAATACGACGCGGTCTATGCCGCCGGCGGCCGTGGTCCGGAATATATCCGCACCGACAAGCGCGTGCAGGCCATGGTCCGGCACTTCCACGAAACCAAGAAGCCCATCTTCACCATCTGCCACGGCGTGCAGATCCTGATCGCCGTCGATGGCGTGGTGCGCGGCAAGAAAGTTGCGGCCCTCGCTGCCTGCGAGCCGGAAGTCACCCTGGCGGGCGGCACCTATATCGATCTTTCGCCCACCGACGCCTATGTCGACGGCACCATGGTATCGGCCAAGGGCTGGACGGCGCTGGCCGCCTTCATCCGCGAATGCCTCAAGGTCCTCGGCACCGAAATCCGCCACAGCGGCGACATCACCGAACAGGCGGCTTAACCCGGATTGGCCGGCCCACGTGGCCGGCCGTTTTCCTGCCTGATCCAGGCCGGACTCACAAGGCGAGTTGCGCGCTGCGAGGCTGTCTGCCGCAAAGCCTTCTATTCTTAGTCTACCACCACCGCCGGTAGAGCTGCCAGGAAGCCCACCAGCTCCCGCTGCGAGCTTGTTCCCGTTTTTATGAAGATCGACTGCAACTGGCTCTTGATCGTTGTGGTCTTCACCCCGCGGGCCAGGGCAATTTCTTCGCCGGATTTGCCTTCCGTCAGGGCTACGGCCACTTGGGCTTCGCCACGGCTGAGGCCGAAGGTGGAGATGAGGAGATGAGCGTTAAGGTGTGTCGGGGCGCCCGAGAGCCGGAAGGCGACCAGCGTTCGGGAGCCGCTGCCTGGCCAGTCACTGTTCGGGGGCAGGGGGGCGACCAGCACATTGGCAAAGCTGTCGAGGCCTGCGCGAAGGCGCAGGGCCCCGCCCGAACCACCATTGCTGGCGTCGCGGATCAGGAGGGCCAGCGCCCCCGCCATGCTGCCGTCTTGTGCGGTCAGGAACCCCTTGCGGACCAACAATCCACAGCCGCTGGCAATGGCGCCTTCCCCCGCCTTGTTGAGCGCCTGCACGCGTCCATCCGCCGTGGTGATCGCCATGCCGAACGCCACCCGGTCCAGCGCTGCAAGGAGCGTGCCCCGGTCCCCGACGACGCCACTCAGCTGCTGACGCAACTGCACCGCCCGCTGCAGATGCCGGCCGATCACCAGCATGATCTGCTCGTCTTCCGGTGTGGGATGGGTCGACCGGAGCGCCTGGTTGAGCCCGACCAGCAGTTCGGTGCCCTTGCCCAGGGGCATGCGCACCCCGAGGGGATCGACCATGCCGATCTGAAAAGCGAAATCGACGTAGAATTCAGTGTCGTAGAACTGTTGCCGTTGCTCGATGTCGGTGACGATGGCTTCGCCATAGCGCGTGCGAGCCGCTACGCCGGCCCAGGGATCGAGCTTGTGGTAATAGTCGAGGTAGCCCTGCATCACCTCGGGCGCCTGCGTCATTGCCAGCTCAACCGGCCCGCCGCCCGAACTGATTGAGATCAGCCCATGCCCATAGCCCAACTCGGACGCAATCACGCCGCTAATGTCGCCAAAGGCCTGCTGCTCGGTGGCGATGGCATAGATGCTGGCCAGCAGGGTTTCGCTTAGCACGATCTTTACTCTTGCTTCCCGCCTAACAAAGCCGGAAGCTCAGCGCCTGACAATGGACCAAATGGTAAATTCTTCCCTAACCAGCAAGAATTCTAGAGCGCGCTCAGTCTGTCCGCCGCGGCGTAACAGTTGAGCGGCTTGTTTCAAATGTGATCAATAGGAGAACGCGCTATTTACGTCCGCGTTATAGTGTCTGCTGCTGATCCGCGAGAGCCCGCATGGCTGCCAGTGAAACCGAACTGCTGTTGCGCCTCCAGACCGAAGTGCTGGAAGCGGTGGCGCGCGGGGACGCCTTGCGCGACGTCGGCACGATTTTGTGCCGGGCGGTCGAGCGCAATGCTCCCGGGGTGCGCTGTTCGATCCTCCTGGTCGATGAGGCCATGCGCTTGCAAACGCTCGCGGCGCCGAGCCTGCCGCAATCTTATTGCGCTGCTATCGATGGCCTTGTGGCCGCTCCCGTGGCCGGTTCCTGCGGCACGGCTGCCTGGCGCAACGAGCCGGTGGAGGTCACCGACATTGCCACCGATCCGCTCTGGGCCGAGTACAAGCAACTGGCCTTGCCATTCGGTCTGCTTGCTTGCTGGTCGAGCCCGGTGCGCAACAGCGCCGGGCGGGTCGTTGCGACCTTTGCCTTCTATTATGGCGAGGCTCGCGGCCCGACCGCCTTCGAGCGGCAGATGGTGGAGACCTGCGTCCATCTTTGTGCCCTGGCGATCGAACATGAACGCGTCCGCGCCCGCAGCCATCGACTGGCCTATTACGATGTGCTGACCGGCCTGCCCAATCGCGCTCATTTCAATATGGTGCTCGATGAGCGCATCGCTGCCGGCCAGCCTTTCGGGCTTATCCTTCTCGATATCGACCACCTCAAGCTCGTCAATGACAGCGCGGGTCATGCTGCGGGCGATGCGCTGCTGCGCGCGGTGGCCAATCGCCTGGGGACCTGCGGCGCCGATATTCTGGCCTGCAGGCTCGGTGGCGACGAGATGGCGGTGCTTGTGACCGACTGCGCCGATCATCCGGCGCTGGAGCTGGCCGCCCAGCGCATCCTCGATGCGACATCGGGCATGGTGACGGTCGGCAGCCAATCGATCGCCGCTCATGTGACCTTGGGTGGCGCCCTGTTCGGCGAAGACGGTGAGGCGGCCGACATCCTCATCCAGAACGCCGATTTTGCCCTGTACCAGGCCAAGCAAACCCATCGCGGTGGCTATTTCGGTTTCCGCCAGGATCTGCGCACCGCCATGGTGCAGCGCATCGCCATGGTCCGCGACATCGATGCCGCCATGGCAGAAAAGCGCATCCTGCCCTTCTACCAGCCCATCGTCCGGCTCGACAGCGGCGAGATCGTCGGCCTTGAAGCGCTGGCGCGGATGCAAACCAGTGAAGGACGGATCGCCTCGGCCGGCGAGTTCCACGCCGCCTTTTCCGATCCGCGCATCGCCTACGAGCTGACGGGGCAGATGATAGACCACATCGCCCGCGATATCCGCATCTGGCTCGATGCCGAGATCCCGTTCCAGCATGTGGGCATCAATGTCACCACGGGCGATTTCCAGCGCGGCGATCTGGCCGAGCGCATCACGGACGTCTTCACCTATCACAAGGTGCCGTTGCGTCATGTCGTGCTCGAGGTCAACGAGTCCGTCTTCATGGGCGGCAATGATCAGGCCGTGCCCTGGGCGGTCGAAGAGCTTCGGGCCAAGGGTCTCCTCGTGGCCCTCGACGATTTCGGGACAGGCTTTGCCTCGCTGACGCACCTTTTGAGTTTTCCGGTCGACATCATCAAGATTGACCGCTCATTCGTCGAGCGATTGGGCGTGGATCAGCCTGGCGAAGTGGTGGTGAGCGCCATCTTGGACATTGCCCAGCGGCTCGACATGCGGGTTGTGGCCGAAGGCATCGAGACACCGCGCCAGTCCGATATACTTCGCCAGCTCGGTTGTACCCTGGGCCAGGGCTACCTGTTCTCCCGGCCGGTGTCGGGTCGTGACGTCACACAGCTGCTGCGCAATTTCAGCCAACGCGTCGCTTCAGGCACCGATGGACGAGCAGAGTACCAGCTTACCGGCACGCTTCCGTAAATCGACGATAGCGATGACGGCGCTTTAGAATATGCGCGTCAGAAGCGTTCCGGCGACCGCGACCACGCCCAGCGTCGACAGACACGCTGCCAAGAGCATCACCTGTGCTCGCTGCACATGCGTGCTGTGTCGCGCCCGGCGCCGTACGCTTTCAATGTCTGCTGAAATGCCATCGAATTCGAGATTGGCCATGGCTCGCTCCGCAACACGCTGCCGGCTTTAGCGCCGGTTGGACGTTTGGGTCGCCGCCATCTTGAGCTCTTCTCACCCTCAGGATCGAACGATACGCCCGCTTTGCCCCGCTTCGAACACAGGCCTTGCAACGCGGTTAATTTACATAAAATGCAAGCCAACGGCCGTCTTGTATGGCAGATGTTGAAAGGGGTTGGCGAACATGGCAAAACCCGCTCATGACCCAGCCAAGCCACCTTCATTCCGATCGCCTTTTCCCGGCCTCCGAGCCTGCCCGCTCCAACGCGCGTGAGCTTTATCCTTTGGTCAAGGACCTCCCGATCGTCAGCCCGCACGGCCATACCGATCCGTCCTGGTTCGCGCAGAATGGCCGCTTCGCCAGCCCCACGGCCCTGTTCCTGACGCCGGACCACTACGTGCTGCGCATGCTCAAGAGCCGCGGCATATCCTACGACGCGCTGGGAATTCCGCGCAAAGATGGCCAGCCGGTCGAAGCCGACGGCCGCAAGGCCTGGCAGCTCTTTGCCAACAATTACCATCTCTTCGCCGGCACCCCGTCCAAGACCTGGATCGACCACTCCCTCCATGCCGTCTTCGCTATTACCGAAGAACTGTCCGGCGCCACGGCCAACAGCATTTACGACCAGATCGATCGCCAGCTGGCCTCACCCGACCTCTTGCCGCGCGCCATCCTCGACCGCTTCAACGTCGAGGTGATCGCCACCACCGAATTTGCGCTCGACCTTCTGATCCAGCACCAGGCGATGGAAAAGGACGGCTACATTGGCCGGGTCCGGACCACCTATCGGCCCGATGACGTCACCGACCCGAGCCGTGCCGCGATCGTCGAGAATCTCCAGAAGTTCGGCGAGCTGACGGGCGAAAACACCGCCACCTGGGCAGGCCTCATCAACGCCCACCGCAATCGTCGCGAATATTTCCGCCGCTTCGGCGCCGTCGCCACCGACCATGGCGTGCCCACCGCCATGACCGCCGATCTGCCGCTGGTGGAAAAGCAGGCGCTGCTCGACAAGATCCTCGCCGGCCGCCACGACGCGCAGGACGCCGAGCTCTTCCGCGCCCAGATGATGACCGAGATGGCGCTGCTCTCGGTCGAAGACGGCATGGTCATGCAGCTTCATGCCGGCTCGCGCCGCAACACCGATCCGCTCTTGATGAGCGAACGCGGCACAGATCTCGGCGCCGACATACCCGGCCCCACCGATTATGTCGGCGGCCTGCGCGCGCTCCTCTCCCGCTGCGGCAACGAGCCGAACCTGCGTCTCATCATGTTCGTCCTCGACGAAACCACCTACGCCCGCGAGCTCGCCCCCATGGCCGGCTATTGGCCCTCCCTGCTCATTGGCCCGCCCTGGTGGTTCCACGACTCCCCTCAGGGCATCCGCCGCTATCTCGACCAGGTCGTCGAAACCGCCGGCTTCTACAATCTCGCCGGCTTCAACGATGACACCCGCGCGCTGCTCTCCATCCCCGCCCGCCACGACGTCTGGCGCCGCGAAGTCTGCCATTTCCTGGGCACTTGGATCGCCGAAAACCGCATCAGCAAATCCAGCGCCGAAGAGATCGCCGTTCACCTTAGCTACCAGGCCGCCAAGGACGCCTACAAGATCGCCTGACGACTTGAGACCTCACACCCACCGCATTCACCTCCCCCCTTGAGGGAAGGCCAGCGAAGCTTAGCCGCTAGGCTTAGCGTAGCTCGGAAGGGGGTGTGGGTGTCTCAGCAAACGCGTTGCCATTCGTCCACCACCATCTCTCGTCCCCAGTCGAATCCGCGTCCTGATTCTGCTACAAAAGCCCCATGAATCAGTCTCCCGTCGAAACGGCGCTCAGCCGCGCCATGATCCGCTGGTCGCTGACCAAGTCCACGCCAGTGGCCGAAACGCCGCGCAGCTGGATTTTCCGGGTCGAGCAGAACGGCCGCAACTTTGCCGCGCTCAAGATCATCAAGGCTGTCGCCGCCGCTGAAGAGGGCAGGGGGTCTCGCCTTCTCCAGTGGTACGAAGGCAATGGGGCAGCCACTGTCTTCGACACCCACAACGACACCATTTTCATGGAATGGCTCGATGGCGGCACGCTGGGCGATCCCGTCCGCGCCGGTCACGATGACGAAGGCACCATAGCCATCGCCACCATCGTTGCCAGCCTCCATCGCCAGCGCGCCGCTGCCCCCGACAATCTTGAACCTCTGCGCGACCGCTTCGCCGCCCTTTTCGCCAGCGAGGCCCGCGCGTGGCCCCACACCGCCCGCGACCTTTATGCCCGCGCCTCCGGCATCGCGCTGAAACTCTTCGATCGGCCGAGCGCCCAGATCCCGCTGCATGGCGATCTCCACCACGACAATATTCTTTCCTCCGATCGCGGCTGGCTCGCCATCGATCCCAAGGGCCTGTTTGGCGATCCGGCCTATGAAACCGCCCCGGTCTTCATCAATCCCGAGCGCGGCACGGCGATCGCGGCCGACCCGCGCCGCATCTCCGCCCGCGCCGACATCCTGGCGCAGCGCCTCGGTTACCCTCGCAAGCGCATTCTGGGCTGGGCCTGCGCCCACGCGGCCCTCTCAGCCTCCTGGGACCTAGCCGAGGGCATCGCCATCACCAACCAGCTCGCCTGCCTGCCTCACCTTCTTGCCGCCTATGACCAGGCCTGACGTCATGACCCAGCTTACCCGCCGCTCCGTTCTCGTCCTCGGCAGCGCTGCCATCCTGTCCGCCTGCGCCAGCACCGCCCCCATCACGCCGCGGCCCGCAACGGCGCCCACGTCCGATCGCCCCGAGGACCTGACGCGCGAGCAGATCGTCGCCGCCATCAACGCCACTCGCCGCAAGCACGGCGCCGCTCCCTGGAGCTACAATCCGGCCCTCGAAACCGCCGCGCGATCCCAGGCCCGCCTCATGGCCAGCAAGGACACGCTCAGCCACAATCTGGGCACCACGCTCCGCCAGCGCGTCAGCGCCGCCGGTTATCAGACGGCTGTGGGTGAAAACGTGGCCAAGGGCTACCAGACCCTGCCGGCCACCATCGACGGCTGGCTCGCCTCCAGCGGCCACCGCGCCACGCTCCTATCCCCCAAATTCGTCGAGTTCGGCCTCGCCTTCGCCCGCACCGGCTCCGGCAAGCTCTACTGGGCGCTGATTGCGGGTGGGCCGTTCGAGGCCTGGTATTCGTAAATAACAACCCCCTTCCGAGCTACGCTAAGCCTGACGGCTAAGCTTCGCTTGCCTTCCCCTCAAGGGGGAAGGTGAAGAGGTGCCACATTCTCGACGCCCACCTTCCCCCTCAGAGGGGAAGGCAAGCAAAGCTTAGGTCCAAAGGACCTTAGCGGCGCTCGGAAGGGGGTGTTCTTTCAAACACCAGCACCGTTTCCAAATTCCCATCCCCACCGGCAATCGGCGACACCACCGCGGTCATGAGCCCAAACCCATGCCCCTCGACGAACCGCACCACCTCGGCCATCGCTCGGGCGCTGGCCTCTGCGTCCCGCACCACGCCGCCTGACCCGACGAATTCCCGCCCCACCTCGAACTGCGGCTTGAACAGCACCACGGCTTGCGCCTCCGGCCCACAAAGCCCCAAGGGCGCGGCCAGCACCTTGGTCACCGACACAAAGCTCACGTCGGAAACAAGGAGGTCCACCACGTCCGGGATCGTCTCGCGACCGAGCTCCCGCGCATTGGTGCCCTCAAGGCTCACCACTCGCGTGTCCTCCCGTAGGCTGGCATGCAACTGGTCGTGGCCCACATCCACCGCATAAACCCGCGCCGCCCCGCGCTCGAGCAGCACCTGGGTAAAGCCGCCCGTCGACGATCCCACATCGAGGCACACCTTGCCTTCGACCGCGACACCGCCCGCATCGAGACCCGCAATCAGCTTCAGCGCCGCACGCGACACATAGCCAGATGCGGGATCGCTGATCGCGATCACGTCTCCATCGTCCACCATCTGGTTAGGCTTCTTCGCCGCTGCGCCATTCACCGTCACGGTGCCGCGCAAGATCGCGTCACGAGCGCGCGCCCGGCTCGGCATCAGCCCGCGCTGCTCCAGCATCAGGTCGAGCCGGATGCGGCTCAACCGCGAACCAGCCGCTCGATCTTGGCCAGCGCGGTGTCGCTGGCTTCTTCGTAGGCAATGGTGCCCTCGAAGCTGCCATCGTCATCGATCAGAAAGGTCAGCGCCGTGTGGTTAACGGTATAATAGTCGCTTGCGACATCGCCGGCCTTCTCAGAAAACACCCCGAACGCCGCCTTGGCCTTCTCGGTTTCGTCCGGCGTCCCCACCAGCCCGATGACGCTCGGATCGAAGCCTTCCACATAGGTCTTGACCATCTCGGCCGTATCCCGCTCGGGATCGACCGTGACGAAGATGATGCGCAGGTCCTCTTCGCTCAGCCCCAACTGGTTGCGCCACGCGGTGGTCTCCGCCAGCGTCGTCGGGCAGACTTCGGGGCAGTGCGTATAGCCGAAGAATACAAGGCTCGGCGTTCCGGCGAGCGAGGCCTGCGTGAATTCACCGCCCTTGGTCGAGGCCAGCGCAAATTCCTGTCCCGTTACGCCCAGCGGCCGCTGCGGTGGCCGAAACACAAAAAGCGCCGTCGCCCCGATCGCCACCACGGCCACCAGCACCCAGAGCACGACCCGAAAATTGCGCAAGATGTTGTTGGTCATGATCGTCCCGCAGCCACCAGCCGAACTCCTCCCCCTTCTGCAGGGGGAGGCCGGGTGGGGGTCTCTTGATTACTGAGCGTCAAGCGGCTCGGTCCCGATCGCCTTGCCCTCGCGGCTGAGCGTGATCTTTTCGATCCGCGCTTCCGCCGTCTTGAGCAGCATCTCGCAATGCGCCTTCAGCGCTTCGCCGCGCTCATAGATCGCAATCGATTCCGCCAGCGGCGCGCGGCCGCTCTCGAGCTTCTGCACGATGCCTTCGAGCTGTTCCAGCGCCGCCTCGAAGTTCAGCGTTTTCACGTCGTCATGTGCAGTGTCGGCCATCGGAAATCCCGTCTAAGATTCAGCCATTGAGCAGCGTCAGCACGTGCTGCCGCACGCCGCCGCTCAGGCCCTTGAGGTCATAACCACCTTCGAGCAGCGACACAATGCGGTTGGAACAGCGCCGCCCGGCCACCTCCATCAGCTTGCCCGTCACCCAGGCGAAGTCCGTATCGATCCATTCCAGCTGCGCCAGCGGATCGCGCTCATGCGCGTCGAAGCCAGCGGAAAGCAGCAGCAGGTCGGGCGCAAAATTTTCCAACGCCGGCAGGATCTGCTCGCGATAGGCCTCGCGCATCGCCTCGCCACCGGAATGGGGCGCCAGCGCCGCATTGACGATATTGCCGACGCCTGTCTCGCTCGGATGCCCGGTGCCGGGATAAAGCGGCAATTGGTGGCTCGACGCGTAAAAGACGCTGGGATCGTCCTTGAAAATGTCCTGCGTGCCATTGCCGTGATGGACGTCGAAATCGACGATCGCAACCCGCTCGGCCCCATATTTGCGCTGCGCTTCCCGCGCCACCACCGCCACGGTGTTGATCAGGCAAAAGCCCATCGGCGTCGAAATCTCGGCGTGATGTCCCGGCGGCCGGATGGCGCAGAAGGCATTTTCGGCCTCGCCCAACAGCACCGCATCGAGCCCGGCGAGCGCCCCGCCCAGGCCTGTCGCCACCACATCGAGCGAGCCGCCCGAGATAAACGTGTCGGCATCGATCTGCCCGATGCCCTCTGCCGGACGAGCCGTGCGCAGGCGGCCGAGATAGCCCGCATCATGCACGAGCTCGGCCAGGGTAATGTCGCCATAGGGCGCCACGCGCCGCAAGAGCTTGCCAAACTCTGGCGCCTGCAGCGTCTCGTCCACGGCGCGAATGCGATCCGCCCGCTCGGGATGCCCCTGCGGCGTCTGGTGATCGGCAAAATTGGGCTGGCTGACCAGAAGCGTCGTCACATGCGCTCTCCCGCAAGGTCCGCTCTCGTCTTGACGCGCAGGAGAGCTGTTGTCAAACCACGTCCATGAACGCCCCAGACGCCCAAGCGATCCAGCAAGCTGCCGCCCGCCTTCGTGCCGGCGCACTCGTCGCCTTCCCGACCGAAACCGTCTACGGCCTCGGCGCCGACGCCACCAATGCCGATGCGGTGCTGTGGATCTACGAGACCAAGGGCCGGCCGCGCTTCAATCCGTTGATCGTCCACGTTGCCGATCTCGCCATGGCCGAAACGCTGGGTACCTTTCCGCCGCTGGCGCGCCAATTGGCCGAAAACTTCTGGCCCGGCCCGCTAAGCCTTGTGGTTCCCCTCAGCCCCGGTCACGGCTTGGCTGACGTCGCCACGGCAGGGCTCGACACTGTAGCCCTGCGCGTCCCCGACCACCCCGTCGCGCTCGACCTTCTTCGCGCCACCGCGCGCCCGCTCGCCGCGCCCTCCGCCAATCCCTCCGGCAAGCTCTCGCCCACGACAGCCGACCAGGTCCGCCGCGGTTTTGACGGCAAGGTCGAGGTCCTCGATGGCGGACCCTGCACGGCAGGCGTCGAGTCGACCATCCTTGCCGTCGACGGCAACCGCCTGATCCAGCTCCGCGCCGGCGCCCTGCCGCGCGAAACCATCGAAGCTTTCATCGGCCTTCCGGTCGAGCAGGCCGCAGAAGGCGCCGAAATCGCCGCTCCCGGCATGCTCCTCAGCCACTACGCCCCCAACGCCCACATGCGCCTGGAGACCGCGCCGAATCCCGGCGAAGCCTGGCTCGCCTTCGGCCCCGCGCAAACCCACGACGGCCCCACGCGTAACCTCTCGCCCAGCGCCGACCTCCACGAAGCCGCCCGCAACCTGTTCTCGATGCTGCATGAACTGGACGCGACAGGCGCAGGGATGATCGCCGTCTCGCCCATCCCCGAAACCGGCCTCGGCGAAGCCATCAACGACCGCCTGCGCCGGGCAGCCGCACCAAGAATACCCCCTCCCGAGCGCCGCTAGGCTCGTACCTCGCCAAGCTCTGCTTGCCCTCCCCTCAAGGGGGAGGGTGACACCCAGTGTGGGCCACCCACTCTTCACCCTCCCCCTCAGAGGGGAGGGTAGCGCAGCTTAGCCGCAAGGCTTAGCGAAGCTAGGGAGGGGGTGTCGTCCCCTCAGCGCCCTCGGCTTACCCTTCCCGCACCGAATACGGCTTCTGGTCCCGCATGAATCGTGCCAGCGCCTCAAGATCCGCGTCGCCGCCGGGCGGCAAGACCACGCGCACGTTCACATAAAGATCGCCGTCGCCATAAAGCCCCTTGCCCTTGAGCCGAAGCGCCTTGGATGTATCCACACCGGGCGGCAGGTTCAGTTCCACGGAGCCATCGAGCGTCGGCACCCGCACCTTGGCGCCGAGCACCGCTTCATAAAGCGTCACCGCCACATCGGTGCGGATATCCTGCCCGTCGCGGCGGAAAACCTTCGACTTCTCGAACTTGACCGTCACCAGGGCATCGCCGGGCTCTCCGAGCGGTCCGGGCGAACCTTGGCCCTTCAGCCGAATCTGCTGGCCTTCGTCCACCTTTTCGGGCAGCTTGACGTTGAGCACCTTGCCCGTCGGCATCCGCACCGGCACCGAGGCGGCCTTATGCGCGTCTTCGAGCGACACCGCCACATTGACGACGATGTCGTCGCCTTTTTGCGCCATCCGCGCGCCGGCTCCGCCACCGGCCGCGCCGGTAAACGGATCCCATTGTGCGCCGCCAGCGCCCGGCCGTGCTCCGCCCCGCGGTTGCCCGCCAAAACCGCTCATGAACTCCTTGAGGATGTCCTCGGCCGAAAAGCCGCCCCCTCCCGCGCCGGCGCCCGGCCGCGCGCCGCGCTGGCCGCCACCGAAGCCGGCAAAGCGCGGATTGCCGCCGGCGTCGATTTCGCCACGGTCGAATTGCGCCCGCTTTTCGGCATCGTTCAACAGGTCATAGGCATGCGTCGCCTCGGCGAATTTGCCGTGAGCCGACGGGTCATCGGGGTTCTGGTCGGGGTGGTACTTCTTGGCCAGCTTGCGATAAGCGGACTTGACGTCCTTCTCGCTTGCGGTCCGCGACACCCCAAGTACGGTGTAAGGATCGCGCATTCGGTTCCAATCAATGGGTTAGGCGTTGCCGACGCCACTATTCCAGCCCTATATGGCGACGCCCCTTGGCCTTGTCCAGTCGCAGGAAAAATCATCATGCTGCAGACCCTGACGGAGCGCTTGTTCGACGATGGCGATCGGTCCGATCTCGATCCCTTCGCCCTCTTCGAAGAATGGTTCGCTTTGGCCGAGGATAGCGAGCCCAACGATCCTCACGCCATGGCGCTGGCAACCGCCGATGAGACCGGCCTGCCGGACGTGCGCATGGTTCTGCTTAACCGGCGTGACGAGCGCGGCTTCTGCTTTTTCACCAATTTCGAAAGCGCCAAGGGCCGCCAGCTTGCCGTCAATCCTCAAGCGGCCATGGTCATGCACTGGAAGTCGCTGCGCCGCCAGATCCGCATGCGCGGCCCGGTGGAAGTCGTCACCGACGCGGAAGCCGACGACTATTTCGCCACCCGCTCGCCGGGCAGCCGCACGGCTTCCGCGACATCGAAACAATCGCGCCCCCTCGCCAGTCGCCAGCAACTGGTCGAAGAAGTCGAGGCCTTGACTCAAATGGTCGGCGATGCCGGCGCCCCCCGTCCTGCCCATTGGTCCGGCTACCGCATCATCCCCACCCAGATCGAGTTCTGGAAAGACGGCCAATACCGCCTCCATGACCGCGTCCGCTTCACCCGCGATGGCGACAGCTGGACCAGCACACGGCTTTATCCCTAACCGGTGCCTAAAGAGCGGATGAGGGGTTCTTCACTTCTCCAGCCTAAACTTCCCGCCGAACGAGGATCACGCTTTCCGTGCGGATAGTCATCAGAACATCGAAAATGGCCATCTGGGCGCGCCGCCTGGCGAGCCTGGCGCTGCCGCTTCTGATCCTGCCCGTGATCATGCATCGCGAGCGCCTTCTGGATTCGCCAGCATTCCTCGCCGTCATCCTCTTTGCCGGCGCCGTTGCTGCACTGACCGTCATCGTCTCGGTCATTGCGCTCGTGCGCCTCTGGTACACGGGCGACCAGGGCTGGGGCAGGGCGCTCTCCGGCCTCCTCATCGGCACGCTCTGTCTTTTCCCCTTCGCCTATTACGGCAGCCTGGGGCTCGAATACCCGCCGGTCACCGATATCGCCACCGTCGCCCGCGGCGAACTCCCGTTGGTCTTTGAGCCCGATACGCCCACCATTCCGCCGCCCAGCCTCCTGACCCCGGCCGAGCAGCAGCGGCTTTTCCCCAACGCCACGACCCGCGATTACCCGCTCGATATCATCCAGCTTTTTGCCCTGGTCGATCGCCTGGTCACCGCTCAGGGCTGGGATGTCCGGCAGCGCCGCGAGCCGATCGAACTGGGTGAGATCGGCCGCATCAATGCGCGCATCGTCACCATTCCGGGCTGGCGCGAAGAAGCCGTGCTCCGCGTCACGCCCACGGCCGAAGGCGCCGCCGTCGACATGCGCTCCGCTTCCATCGGTGCGCCGCACGATTTCGGCTCCAATGGCAATCGCATCAGCGACTTCCTGGTCGCCCTCGACAACGAAGTCACCGCATTCCTGCGCGACAACCCCACCATTTCCGGCCCCGTCGTCACCCAGGAAGACGCCGCCCCCGACGTCGAAACCGGCCCCGCCGAAGAGTAACCACTTTCTTCACCCTCCCCCTTGAGGGGAGGGTAGCGTCGCTAGGCCGGCAGGCCGTAGCAGAGCTAGGGAGGGGGTGTGGAGTTTCAGCGCACTCAGGCGCTGAGCGTCCTTCTCACCGCCTCATCCCACCCCTTGACCTTGCGCGCCCGCACCTCGTCCGCCATCTCCGGCTCGAACCGCCGATCCCGCGCCCAACTCTCGGCAAACTCCGCCATAGGGGGCCAGATCCCCGCCTTCATCCCTGCCAGCCACGCCGCCCCCAGCGCCGTGGTCTCGAGGATAACCGGGCGATCCACCGGCGCGTCCAGCACATCGGCCAAAAACTGCATGGTCCAGTCCGACGCCACCATGCCGCCATCGACCCGCAGCACCGTGTCGCCGCTCTCGGTCTTCCAGTCCTTGCGCATGGCCGTCAGCAGGTCGCGCGTCTGGTAGCAAACCGCCTCGAGCGCGGCCTTGGCGATCTCCGCCGGCCCCGAATTACGCGTCAGCCCATAGATGGCGCCCCGCGCCTCGGCATCCCACCATGGCGCGCCGAGCCCCACAAAGGCCGGCACCATGTAAACGTTCTGGCTGGGGTCCGCCGACTCGGCCAAAGGCCCGGTTTCGCTGGCATGCTTGACGAGCTTGAGCCCATCGCGGATCCACTGCACGGCGGCGCCAGCGATAAAGATCGCGCCCTCGAGCGCATAAACCGTTTCGCCATCCAGCCGGTAGGCGATGGTCGTCAGCAGCCGGTTGTCGCTGCGCACCATGTCCTTGCCGGTATTGAGCAGCGCAAAACACCCCGTGCCATAGGTCGATTTGACCATGCCGGGCTCAAAGCACGCCTGTCCGATCGTTGCCGCATGCTGGTCGCCGGCAACGCCCAGGATCGGGATCGCTGCGCCGAATTCTTCCGTCACGCCGAAATCGTCGGCGCAGTCCTTGACCTCGGGCAGGATCGCCGCCGGCACATTAAACAGCGCCAGGAGCTCCTCGTCCCAGCGGTTCGCGCCGATCTCGAACAGCAGCGTCCGCCCGGCATTGGTAGCGTCGGTCGCATGCACCTTGCCGCCCGTCAGCCGCCAGATCAGAAAGGCATCCACCGTCCCGAAGGCCAGCTCGCCTGCCTCGGCCTTGGCCCGCGCACCCTCGACATGGTCCAGCAACCATTTGACCTTGGTGCCGGAAAAATAGGGGTCGAGCAGCAGCCCGGTCTTGCGTGTCACCATTTCCTCGTGGCCGTCGCGCTTGAGCTCGGCGCAATAGCCTGCCGTCCGCCGGTCCTGCCACACGATGGCATTGTGGATCGCCTTGCCCGTCGCCCGATCCCAGATGATCGCAGTCTCGCGCTGGTTGGTGATCCCGATCCCGGCCACATCCCCGGCCCCGATCCCCGCTTCCCCGAGCGCGGTCTTCACCGACCAGACGACGCTTTCCCAGATCTCCTCGGGATCATGCTCCACCCAGCCATCCTGCGGAAAATGCTGCGTGAACTCCCGCTGCCCCACCCCGGCAATCCTGCGCTCCGCATCGAACACGATGGCCCGGCTGGACGTCGTCCCCTGATCGATCGCCAGAATGTATTTCGTCATCGTTCCTCCAAGCCCCCACCCAACCTCCCCCGGAAGACGGGGGAGGAGCCACATCTTGCTTGTGGCTTTATCTTGCGACCGCCCACCGGCCTGACTCCTCCCCCTTCTTATGGGGGAGGCCGAGTGGGGGTCTCCCTACTTCCGGCTCCTGATATAAGCCTCCAACCGCGCCACATCCTCGGCGCCCACCCGCAACCCCTGCTTGGTCCGGCGCCACAACACATCCTCCGCCGTCCGCGCCCACTCGACCTCGACCAGATAGACGACCTCTGCCGCGTAAAGATTGGACCCGAAATGCTGCCCGAGATCGGCAACGCTCCGCGCATCGCCCAGGATCGCCCGCGCCCGCGTCCCATAAAGCCGCATCAGCCGCTTGAGGAAGCGCTGCTCGAAGCCCGGATAATCCAGGCCTAGCCGCCGCACTTCGGCATCGAAACTCTTCACCCCGAAATCGCCGCCCGGCAGCGTGCCGTCCTTGGTCCAGGCCGCGCCCTTCTTGCCCAAGACCTCTTCGATCTTTTCGAGTACCGACTCCGCCAGCCGCCGAGACGTCGTGAGCTTCCCGCCAAAAACGTTGACAACCGCGCCGCTCGCGGCATCGCCCTCGACCTTGAGCACATAGTCGCGCGTCGCTTCCTGCGCCGCCGATGCCCCATCGTCAAACAGCGGCCGCACGCCCGAATAGGTCCAGACGATATCGTCGCGCATCACCGGCCGGCGGAAATATTCGCTGGCGCCCTTGAGGAGGTAATCGGTTTCTTCCTCGCTGATCCGCACGTCCTTGGGGTCGCCATGGTAATCGCGATCCGTGGTGCCGATCAGCGTGAAATCCTCCTCATAGGGAATGGCAAAGAAAATGCGCCCGTCGCTGTTCTGGAAGAAATAGCAGCGGTCGTGATCGAAAAGTTTCTTGGTGACGATATGGCTGCCCTGGACTAGCCGCACATTGGCCGGCCCATTCTTGCCCATGACGCCGTTGATGACAGTGTCGACCCACGGCCCCGCCGCATTGACCAGCATGCGCGCCCGCACGCTCTGGCGGCCTTCCTCGCCGTCGAGTTCCACCGTCCAGCCGCCATCCTCGCGCCGCGCCGACATGACCTTGGTTCGAACGTGGATCTGCGCCCCCCGGTCTGCCGCGTCGCGGGCATTGAGCACCACGAAACGCGCATCGTTGACCCAGCAGTCCGAGTACTCGAAGGCGAGCTTGTAACCCGGCTTCAGCGGCTTGCCCGCCTCGTCCTTGCTCAAATCCAGCGTCTTGGTCGGCGGCAGGAGGCGCCTGCCACCCATATAGTCGTACATGGCTAGCCCCGCCCGCAGCACCATGGCCGGGCGCAGCCCCTTGTGATGCGGCAACACGAAGCGCAGCGGCCAGATGATATGGGGCGCCGAGGCCCACAGCACTTCGCGTTCCGCCAGGGCTTCATGCACCAGCCGGAACTCGTAATGCTCAAGATAACGCAAGCCGCCATGGACGAGCTTTGTCGCCGCGGAACTCGTGCCGGAGGCAAGATCGTTCATCTCGGCGAGGCCAACCTTGAAGCCGCGGCCCACCGCGTCCCGGGCCACGCTCGCGCCGTTAATCCCACCGCCAATGACGAAAACGTCCAGCATGCCGCGCTCCATATTCAGTCCTGTGTTTATACGCAGAGATCGGGAAAACCAAACACGCAAGGCTTCGTGTTGATCTTCCATACAAGTGCGAGTTGACCCGGCCCCGCCAAGCGGCTAGGGCAGGGGTCACCTATCCCAGGCCCGCGGCTCATGCTGTCCATTCTCGCCGTCATCGCGCCGATCTTCGCCCTCATCTGCCTGGGATATCTGGCGGTGCATTTCCGGATGTTTCCGGCCGACGGCATCAAGTCGCTGATCGGTTTCGTCAACAATTTCGCCACGCCCTGCCTTCTGTTTTATTCCATCACCACCAGCGATTTTCGCGCCGCCTTCAACATCGGCATTATCGCTCCCTATTACATCGGGGCGATCGTCTGTTTCGTGGTCGGCATCGTGGTCGCCCGCAAGGTGTTCAAGAACCGTCCCGGCGAAAGTGTCTCGGTCGGCTTTTCGGGCACCTTCACCAATACCGTTCTGGTGGGCCTCCCCGTCATGGCGCGCGCCTATGGCGATGGCGCCCTGCCGGTCGTCCTTTCCATTGTCGGTCTTCACGGCGCCATTCTCCTCACCATCGGCATGGTCACCATGGAGATCGTCCGCCGCGACGGCCAAAGCCTGGGCAAGACGCTGGTCGTCGCCATCCGCCGCGTCATTTCCAATCCCCTGATCTGGGGCATTGCCGCGGGCCTCATCGGCTCGACCATCGGCCTCCAGTTCATCGAGCCCGCCGAGGCCTTTTTCATCATGATGAGCAGCGCCGTGGTCCCGGTAGCGCTTTTCGGCATCGGCGGTGCGCTCACCGAATTCAAGCTCAGCGAAAACTGGAAACAGGCCCTCTGCGCCTCGCTGATCAAGCTGTTGATCCATCCTGCCATCGCCTATGCCTTGATGATCTGGGTGCTCCACGTTCCGATGGAGATCGCCCGCTACGGCATCCTCCTTTCGGCCATGCCCGCCGGCATCAATATCTACGTTTTTGCCACCTATTATGACCGCGGCGTCAGCGTCGCCGCCAACACCCTGCTGATCAGCACCGTCATTTCGGCCCTGACGATCACCTTCTGGCTCTACGTGCTCTCGCTTTAAGACAAGTGCAGACTTTCAGCTCCTGCCCACCCTCCCCCTTGAGGGACACTGTTCAAAAAAGATGCGCGACGTAAGTGTTCATCGCCTCCCTCCCCTTGATGGGGAGGGAATGAGGGTGGGGTGGGGCCGCGCCCTTAACTTGTGTGCTTTGCCTCACCCCACCCCACCCAGCTTCGCTAATGCCTGCCGGCCAAGCTTCGCTACCCGCCCCCTCAAGGGGAGGGAGGGCTGGAAATGATGGCTTCGCTCGCCAAGAAGCGTCCAATCTGAACACTTCCCCCTTGAGGGGAGGGTACTGTAGCTAGGCCTGCAAGGCCTTAGCGAAAGTCGGGAGGGGTGTTAGTGATCTCCCGGATCCACGCTCAACAACCTACGTGCCCGTCACCACGGCGCTCTGGCTGATCTCGCCCACGGGCACCGTCCGCAGCGACACGGCTGCCGCTCCATTGAGCCCTACCGCTAGCCGCACATGCCGCTCGGTCGCACAAAGCTGCAGCACCGGGTCGAAGCCGATCCAGCCGAGCCGGTCGTCGAACGCTTCGGCCCAGGCGTGGAGCCCACCCTCATGCTCGTCATCGCCGACGAGATATCCCGCGACGAACCGCGCCGGAATGTCGAGGCTGCGCGCCGCGCCGATAAACCGGTGCGCCAGGTTCTCGGCCGTCGCCGGGTCCTCGCCCTGTGACTGTGACTGCGATTGCCCACCATCGGCCTGCATCTGCGTCTGCTGCGCCGCCGAGCGGGGCTCGCCGACCAGTGCCATCAACCGGTGCAACATATCGAGCCTATTGCCCCCGGCTTCGAAGCCGGCAAGCAGCTCGGCCGGTGGCGGTGTCAGCGGCGTCACCCGCTTGTAGAGCGCCACCACCGGTTCGCCCTCGGGCCGTCCCAGCACGCCATGGGTATCCCGCGTCACCACCACGCCACGCGCCGCAACCGTTACATCGCCCTCGATGCGACCCTGGTTCACCAGATGCACGCCATTGCCATAGGCATCGGTGAAGCGTCCGGCATTGCCGATTCCCTGCGCCTCGACGCTCCAGCTTTCCACCGTCTGCGTTGGCCCCGAGCCCGGCGTCAGCAAGAGATGCAGCAGCAATTGCCCGCTGCCGGGCGAAAGAGAAAGGCTCAGATTATGCTCGATCTCGATGCGCATCAGTAAAAGTTATAGCTCTCGGAAAGGGCGTCGGTGACGCGGTTGTTGCGCGCGATGAACTCGGTCAAAAATTCATGCAGGCCATGGGCAAAGATCGCGTCCATGTCGGTATTCGCCACCATGTCGACCATGCCCTGCGCCACCTCGTGGCACGCCTCCTTACGCCCATAAAGCGTCGTCAAGGTATCCATGTTCTGCTGTACAAAGCGCGCGCAATAGACTAGCGAACGCGGCATTTCGGGGCGCAGCATCAGGAAATCGGCAATGTTATGGGCCTTGTAGCGGTCATGATAAACGTGCCGATAAGCCCGGTGTGCCGAAGCCGCGCGCAGGATCAGCGTCCATTGCTGGATGTCGAGATCCCCGCCCACCAGCGTCGCTCGCGGCAAGAGCACATAATATTTCATGTCGAGAATGCGCGCCGTATTGTCGGCCCGCTCGACGAAATTACCCATCTGCAGAAACGAAAACCCGTCATCGCGGAGGATGGTGCCGAGCAGCGCGCCGCGGAACTCATGGCTGCGCTGCTTGACCCATTGCAAGAGTTCCAAAAGCTTGGCGCCCCGCACGTCGCGAGGCCTGATCTGGCTATATTCGAGCCAGGCCTCGTTCATGCTCTCCCACATATCGGTGGTGATAGCCGTGCGCACCGACCGCGCATTGGTGCGCGCCGCCTGCAAACACGAGTAAACCGAGTTCGGATTGTCCGGGTCGAACATCATGTAATGGGCGACGGTATCCACATCGGCCACGTCGTGCTTTTCGGCAAAGCCCTCATCAACCTCCGCCGCCTGCATCATCGACACCAGATGCTCGCTCGCCCCACCCTCACGCCGCGACGTCAGGCTCATGCGATACCCGACCTCGAGCAGCCGCGCCATATTCTCTGCCCGCTCCACATAGCGGGACAACCAAAACAGGTTCTGCGCCGTGCGTCCAAGCATCCTCATGTAGAAGAAAGGGAAACTCCCCCCTCCCTAGCGCCGCTAAGCCTTCGGCTAAGCTCCGCTACCCTCCCCTCTAGGGGGAGGGTGAAGCCGGTGCGCTTGGCAAATTCGATCAACACCCCCGATTTTACCCTCCCCCTTGAGGGGAGGGTACCGACGCTAGGTCCAAAGGGCCGTAGCAAAGGTAGGGAGGGGGTGTCGTCCTTCCGCTTGTGCTGCATCATCAATCTTCCAGCACCCACGTATCCTTCGTCCCGCCGCCCTGGGACGAATTGACCACCAGCGAGCCCTGCTTCAGCGCCACGCGCGTCAGCCCGCCGGGCGTGATCCGCACTTCGTCGCCCACCAGCACATAGGGCCGCAAATCGACATGCCGCGGCGCCACGTCGCCATTGATGTGTGTGGGGCAGGTGGAAAGCGCCAAGGTCGGCTGCACGATGTAATTGTCCGGCCGCGCCAAAATCTTGCGCTTGAACTCCTCGTGCATTTCCTCGGTCGCCGTCGGCCCCACCATCATGCCGTAGCCGCCCGAGCCGTGAACCTCCTTGACCACGAGATCGCCGATGTTTTTCAGCACCCATTCGCGCTCGTCTTCATCGGTGCAGTTATAGGTCGGCACGTTCTGCAGCAGCGATTTTTCGCCGAGGTAGAATTCGATGATCTCCGGTACATAGGTATAAACCGCCTTGTCGTCGGCGATCCCGGTGCCGGGTGCATTGACCAGCGTCACGTTCCCCGCCCGATAGGCATCGAAAATCCCCGGCACGCCCAGCATGGAATCGGGCCGGAACGTCAAGGGATCGAGATAATCATCGTCGATGCGCCGATAAACGACATCCACCCGCTCGGGCCCCGTGGTCGTCCGCATATAGACCTTGCCGCCATCGACAAAGAGATCATGCCCCTCGCAAAGCTGCGCGCCCATCTGGTCGGCAAGGAACGAGTGCTCGAAATAGGCCGAATTGTAGATGCCCGGCGTCAACACTGCGATCACTGGCGTGCCGCGCGAATTGACCGGCGCCACGCTCTCGAGCGTCCGCCGCAGGTTTTCCGGATAATTCTCGACCGGCGCGACCTTTGAGCGCTGGAACAGGTCCGGCGCAAGGATCATCATCGCCTCGCGGTCCTCCAGCATATAGCTGACCCCCGACGGCGTCCGCAGATTGTCCTCGAGCACGTAATAGCCATCGGCCCCGACCCGCACGAGGTCGACCCCGATGATGTGGGCATAGACGCCCTTGGCCGGCTCCAGCCCCATCATTTGCGGGCAGAAGGCTGCATTGTTGAGGATCAGCTTTTCCGGCACGCGCCCGGCGCGCAGAATCTCCTGGCGGTGGTAGACGTCATAAAGGAAAGCGTTGAGTGCCTTGACCCGCTGCTCGATGCCCTTCGAAAGCTTGCGCCATTCCTGCGCCGCGATGATGCGGGGGATGACATCAAACGGGATGACCTTTTCGGTGCCCTCGTCCGAACCATAAACCGCAAAGGTAATGCCCAGCCGGCGAAAGATCGCTTCGGCATCGGCCTGCATCAGCCCCAGCGCCTTATCCGGCTGCTCGCTGAGCCAGCCCGCCAGAGCGCGGTAAGGTTCACGGACCGACCCGTCCGGGTTGTACATTTCGTCAAACGGCGTTGTGTCGCCCATTACGCTCCGCTTTTGTCATACGGCTGTCCCATCGCCTTCTTATTGCTACACGTTTATCCAATCCCGTCCAGCCATCCCGCCGAACGGCTTTGACGGAATAAACACTTGTGCAGCAGGATCATGTGCTTAAGCTTCGCGACGCAGATACGGAGCGCCTATGACCATCGAAATCCTTCAAACCCACAAGCTGCTCGACACCTGCGAAAAGGCGCTGGCCGAGCGCTACACCGTCCACAAGCTGCATGAGCAATCCGACAAAGCCGCCTGGCTCGCCGAAAGCGGCACACGCATCCGCGCCGTGGCCGGCGGCAATGTCGATGCGGCGCTGCTCGACAAGCTCCCCAAGCTCGAAATCATCGCCAATTTTGGCGTCGGCTACGACACGATCGATACCAAGGCCGCCAAGGCCCGCAATGTCCGAGTCACCAACACGCCGGACGTCCTCAACGACGCCGTCGCCGAAACCGCCCTGGCGCTGATGATCGGCCTTGCCCGTAAACTCCCCCACGCCGACCGTTACATTCGCGAAGGTAAGTGGGAGGGGGGCAACTTCCCCTTCGTCCAGGAACTGCGCGGCAAGACCGTCGGAATCTTAGGCCTTGGCCGCATCGGCAAGGAAATCGCCGCCCGGGCTCAGGCCTTCAAGATGCGCGTCGTCTACCATGGACGCCACCGCCAGCCGACCGAGCCGCATGTCTACTACGAAAGCCTTGAGGACATGGCGCGCTACAGCGATTGGCTGGTCTTGGTGGCCCCCGGCGGCAAGGAAACCGAGGGCATCGTCTCCCGCGCCGTGCTCGAAGCACTTGGACCAGATGGCTACCTCGTCAATGTCGGCCGCGGCTCGCTGGTCGACGAACCCGCCATGATCGACCTCCTCCAATCCGGCCAGCTCGGCGGCGCCGGCCTCGACGTCTTCGCCGATGAGCCACGTGTGCCCCAGTCGCTGCGCGACCTCGACAACGTCGTCCTCACCCCCCACTACGCCAGCGCCACCCAAACCACCCGCGACGCCATGGGCGCTCTGGTGGTGAAGAACCTCGAAAAACACTTTGCAGGCGAACCCCTGATCAGCGCGGTGGTCTAGTGCACCGATGCCTCCTTCTCCCCTCGCGGGAGAAGGTGCCCGAAGGGCGGATGAGGGGGTCTTCACCTCGCCCCTCTGGGGAGAGGTCGGCGCGCAGCGCCGGGTGAGGGGCCTTTCTTCCTAGCACCCATGCACCACCCGCAGATTCCCATCGACCCCCAAACCCGCTAAACCCTCCCCAACTCACCCTCTCCCGGAGCATTCCCCATGACTGAATGGTGGCGCGGCGGCGTAATCTACCAAGTCTATCCACGCTCCTTTCAGGACAGCAACGGCGACGGCGTCGGCGATCTGGCCGGCATCATCGATCGCCTGGACCACATTGCGAGCCTCGGCGTCGACTGCATCTGGCTCTCGCCTATTACCCAGTCGCCCCAGGCCGACATGGGCTATGACGTTTCCGATTACATGCAGGTCGATCCGCTCTTCGGCTCCCTGCGCGATTTCGACGTCCTGATCGAACGCGCCCATGCGCTTGGCATCAAGGTCATCATGGACCAGGTCGTCAGCCACACCTCCGACCAGCATCCCTGGTTCGCCGAATCGAGCTTCTCCCGCGAAAACACCAAAGCCGACTGGTATGTCTGGGCCGATGCCAATCCCGACGGCACCCCGCCCAACAACTGGCTCTCGGTCTTCGGCGGCTCGGCCTGGGAATGGCATACGGCGCGCAAGCAATACTACCTCCACAATTTCCTGACCTCGCAGCCCGACCTTAACTTCCACAATCCCAAGGTCCAGGACGCCGTGCTCGACGTCATGCGCTTCTGGCTCGATCGTGGCCTCGACGGCTTTCGCCTCGACACCGTCAACTACTATTTTCACGACGCCAAGCTGCGCTCCAACCCGCCGCTGGCGGCGCTCAACGGCAAGCCGGCGGTCAACCCCTACGACATGCAGAGCCACCGCTTCTCCAAGAGCCAGCCCGAAAACGTCGATTGGCTCCGCAAGGTTCGCGCACTCCTCAACGACTATCCCGGCACCACCACGGTCGGCGAAGTCGGCGATGACGAGCGCGGCGTCGAGCTGATGCGCCAATACACGTCCGGCAGCGACCTGCTGCACATGTGCTATTCCTTCGATTTCCTCGGACCCAAATTCACCGCCGCCCATTTCCGCGGCAAGGTCGAAGCCTTCTTTGCGGGCGGCGAAACTGGCTGGCCCTGCTGGAGCTTTTCCAACCACGACGTCATCCGCCACATGACGCGCTGGGCGCCCCACAGCGTTTCCGCCCACGATCTCGCCCGCCAGGCCGCCGCGCTGATCATGACGCTAAAGGGCTCGGTCGGCCTCTACCAGGGCGAGGAACTGGGCCTGCCCGAAGCCGATATCTTGTATGAGGAACTGACCGATCCGCGCGGCAAACGCTTCTGGCCCGAAGACAAGGGTCGTGACGGCTGCCGCACGCCCATGCCCTGGGAGCACGGCATGCTCCATGCCGGCTTCACCACCGGCACCCCATGGCTCCCGGTCAAGCACGCCGCCGCCGCGCTCAGCGTCGAAACCCAGAATGCCGATCCGAACTCGACCCTCAACTATTACCGCCAAATCCTGAGCTGGCGAAAATCCCACCCGGCCCTCGTCACCGGTGACATCCAATTCTTCGACACCGACGAACCCGTCCTCGCCTACCGCCGCTCCGCCGGCAACAAGGACCTCATCTGCGTCTTCAACCTCTCCGCCGAAGAGCGCACGGTTGCGCTCAATGACATCGAGCTCACCCTCGAACCCGTCAGCCACAACGCGGCGCTCGACGGCTCCTCGTTAGTCCTCGGCCCCAACGGCTCGGCCGTCGTCCCGGCGCCAGCAGGCGAGGGCAAAGTGAGCTACTCGGCTTAGCCGCTCATGCGTATCCTCCCCCTCCTCAGGGGGAGGATAGTGAAGCTAGGCCAGAGGCCGTAGCGAAACTAAGGTGGGGGTAGCCGCTCCCTGCGCTTTACCCACCACACCACCACCGGTATCGCAAAGCTCAGCATCAGCAAGCGCACCACATGATGCGCTGCGATGAACGCCGTGTCATAACCCAGCGCGATCCCCAGTGCCCCCATGCCCTCGAGCGCACCCGGCGACAGGCCCAGCCACAGCTGCCCGAACGGCATGTCCACCAGCTGGGACACGCCAAGCGTCACCAGCGTCACGATCCCCACCGTCATTCCCGTCGCGATCAACCCGCCCTTGGCCGCCGCCACGAACTCCGATCGCGTGATCCCGACGAAGCGCGACCCGATCATCGCGCCGGTCAAAATGAAGGTGATGATCACCAGGGGCCCGGGCATGGCCTCCGTATAAAAGCCGCCAAGCTTGGCTGCCGTCGCCGCGGCCATGGCACCCAGGACCATGCCGGCGGGCACTTTGAGCCGGATAAACAGCAGCCCCGTCACCACACAGCCGACCGCCAGTAGCGCAAGCTGCAACGGGTTCAAAAACGCCGTCGCCACCGGTGGATCGAAATGCTCGATCGGCAGAAACACCGCCCCGACAGGCACCGCAATCGTCAGCATAAGAATGCGAATGACCTGGATGATAACGATCTGCCGTGCATTGCCGACACCCGTCGCGGCAATCCCCATCACGAAGGAGAGGTGCCCCGGAAACGAGCTCAGATAAGCGGTGCCCGGATCGAGCTTGAACACTTTCGTCAGCATCCAGCCCGTGATTGCGACAATGATCACCAGTTCCAGCGCCAGAGCGGCAAGGCTGATCGGCCAACTTGCCAGCAGCGTCAGACTGTCCGGCGCAACGCTGGCGCCCATCGACATGCCGATCAGAACGAACACGACATTGCGCAGCCCATCCGGCATGCTGACCGGCACGCCCAACATCGCCGCAACGGTCACCGCCAAGGCACCACCCATCAACCACGCGGCAGGCAGGCCAAGCGCGCTGGCCGCACCCCCACCCGCAGCGGAAATGGCAATGGTCAGGAAAACCGCAAACAGCATGCGGGGTGAGGGGAGGGAAAACATCGAAGCCATAGGAGCCTCTTACGCCCCTACGCCGCGATCGAACAGGCGCTAGCCGGGCAATGCCCCATGCGCAAGAGGGTGCCCACACAACGCGACCCCCTTCCGAGCTGCGCTAAGCCTGTCGGCTAAGCTCCGCTTGCCTTCCCCTCAAGGGGGAAGGTGGGGCATCCAGTTTGTTGCAATATCCTGCCCAACCACCGCACCGACCCTCCCCCTCAGAGGGGAGGGTACCGAAGCTAAGCTCGAAGAGCTGTAGCGAAGGTAGGGAGGGGGTGTCTTCTTCGCTCAGCGAACTGGCAAAGCCCGTTCTACCAGCCTGACCCAATAGCTCACCCCCACCGGGATCGCCTCGTCGTTGAAATCATACGTATCCGTATGCAGCTCCGACGTCGGGCCATTGCCGATAAAAATATAAGCGCCTGGCTTCTCGTTGAGCATGAAGGAAAAGTCCTCCCCGCCCATCGACGGCGCCGCGTCGTCATCGACATTGCTTGCGCCGACCACATCGCGCGCCACGTCCGCGGCAAATGCGGTCTGCTCCGGCGAATTGACCGTCACCGGATAACCACGTGCATAGCGGATCGACGCCTTGGCCCCAAAGCTTTGGGCAAACTGAGGCACGAACTCGCCAAGCCGTGCCTCGATGAAATCCTGCACCGCGCCATCGAGCGTGCGCACCGTGCCCGTGATCTTGGCCGTGCGCGAAATCACATTGTCTGCTTCGCCCGCTTCCACCATGGTGACGCTGAGCACGGCGCTTTCCAGCGGATCGAGATTACGCGAGACGATCGTCTGCAAAGCCGTCACCAGCTGCGCCGAGACGATGATCGGGTCCACCGTCGTCTGCGGCCGTGCCGCATGCCCGCCGACACCCTCGACGTCGATATAAAAGCGATCCGTCGCCGCCATGATGCCGCCGGCGCGTATCCCGAATTGTCCGACCGGAATGCCCGGCCAATTGTGCATGCCATAGAACTCGTCGATGCCGAAGCGCTCGACCAGCCCGTCCTCGAGCATCACCTTGCCGCCGCCGCCGCCTTCTTCAGCCGGCTGGAACACCAGCACGACCTTGCCATTGAAGTTGCGCGTTTCGCTCAGATACTTGGCTGCGCCCAAAAGCATGGCCGTATGCCCGTCATGTCCGCAGGCATGCATCTTGCCCGGATTGACCGAGGCATAGAGGGCGCCCGACTTTTCCGTCATCGGCAGCGCGTCCATGTCGGCCCGCAGCGCAATCGTGCGCCCACCGGCGCCGCCCCTTCCGTTGATGATCCCGACCACTCCCGTCCGTCCGATGCCGGTCACGACCTCGTCGCAGCCGAACGCCCGAAGCTTCTCCGCCACCACGCCGGCCGTCCGATGCACCTCGAACAGCACCTCCGGATGCCGATGCAAATCCTGCCGCCATTCGGCGACCTCGGCTTGAAACTCGGCGACGCGGTTAAGAACAGGCATAAACTCTACCAGAAAGACAAAGACCCCTACAGTGTCACTGCCGCGCGTGGCAGGGTCAAGAGCGCGAACCCACCTTTCCCTCTCCCCTTGCGGGAGAGGGTGGATCGGCCGAAAGGCCGAGACGGGTGAGGGGTTATCGAGGCCCCCTCATCCGCCCTTCGGGCACCTTCTCCCACAAGGGGAGAAGGAAGAACCAATATTTCCTCCCCAACCGCACCCTTTTTCCCCCTCGCTCCCTTGCCCCACCCACCCCTTTTTGCGATGGAAGCCCCAACTTCGTGGAGCAGCTCATGAAAATCCTCGTCGCGGTCAAGCGCGTGGTCGATCACAACGTCCGCATCCGCGTCCGCCCCGATGGCACCGGCGTCGAAACCACCGGCGTCCGCATGTCGATGAACCCTTTCTGCAAGCATGCGGTGGAAGCCGCGGTTCAGCTCGCCGAGAAGGGTCAGGCCGACGAAATCGTCGTCGTGTCCATCGGCCCCAAGACCTCCAACGACGTGATCCTCACCGCCCTCGCCATGGGTGCGCATCGCGGCATCCTGGTGGAAACCGATCAGCCGCTCGAAACCCTTGCCATCGCCAAGCTCCTGGCCAAGGTCGTGGCCGAAGAGCAGCCCGACCTTGTGCTTCTCGGCAAGCAGGCGGTGGACGACGACAGCAATCATGTCGGCCAGATGCTCGCTGCCTTGACCGATCGCCCCCAGGCCACCTTTGCTTCCGAGATCAAGCTTAGCGGCACCGAGCTCGAAGTGACCCGCGAAGTCGACTATGGCCGCGAGACCATAGCCCTGCCGCTCCCCGCCATCATCACAGCCGACCTTCGCCTCAACACCCCCCGCAACGCCGCCCTCCCCATGGTGATGAAGGCGCGTTCCAAGCCGCTCGCCGTCCGTCCCGTGGCAGAGTTCGGCGTTGACCTTAGCCCGCGTCTAACCGTGGAAAAGATATCCCCGCCTGCCGAGCGTCTCGCCGGCAAGACCGTCGGCTCGGTCTCCGACCTTGCTGGCGTCATCGTCACGGTCGTCAACGAGATGGAGGCGATTTGATGAGCGTCCTGGTCCTCGCCGAACTCGACAACCACAAGCTGTCGCCCGCCACCGCCCGCATCGTTGCCGCTGCGGCCAAGCTCGGGCCCGTGGACGTGTTGGTTAGCACTTCCGCAGCAGCAGAGGCTGCTTCTGCTATCGCAGGTGTCACCAAAATCCTCGTCAGCGATATCGCCGATCTGGCAGATGGCTTCGCAAACGCGCTCTTCGATCTGTCCGCGCGTTACGATTATCTCGTCGCCGGCGCCTCGACGCTGGGCAAGGACGTCATGCCCCGCCTCGCCGCCAAGCTCGATATCCAACCGGTCACCGACATCGTCGCCGTCGACGGACCGACCCGCTTCACCCGCCCCATCTATGCCGGCAACGCGCTTGAAACGGTGACCGACAATCAGCCAAAGCACGTCCTCACCTTCCGTGCCTCGGCCTTCCAGCCAGCCGGGCAGGGTGGTCCTGCCCCCGTCGAAAACATTGAAAACACTGTTGTTTCTGCCGTCAAGCTGATCGCCCAGCACCGCAGCGAAAGCGACATACCCGATCTTTCCACCGCGCAGATCGTCGTCGGTGGTGGCGTCTCCGTCGGCTCCGCCGAAGGCTTTGCGCTGATCGAAAAACTCGGCAAAACCCTGGGCGCCGCAGTAGGCGCCACCCGCGCCGCCGTCGACGCCGGCTATGCCCCCAACGATTGGCAGGTTGGCCAGACCGGCAAGATCATCGCCCCCGACCTCTACATCGCCGTCGGCATCTCCGGCGCCCTCCAGCACCTCGCCGGCATCCAGGGCGCCAAGAAGATCATCGCCATCAACAGCGACCCCGAAGCTCCCATCGTCAAGATCGCCGACGTCGTCCTCATCGGCGATCTCTTTGAAATCCTTCCACGATTGACTGCTGAACTGGAAAAACTGCAACTGGGCAGATGAGTTTAACTACCCACTGAATGTCACCCCGGCGAAGGCCGGGGCCCATCCTGAGATCTCAGGATGGATCCCCGCCTGCGCGGGGATGACCGCCGGTGTTTGGGGTCGCATCAAGCCCAACATCCAATTGCAAAAATCGTCTTTCCGCCTATAACCAACCCGCTTCCCTGACCGGACTTTCCGACCATGTTCGAAAACCTCACCAAGGCTCCTGGCGACAAGATTTTGGCGCTGATGGGCGAATACGCGGCCGATAGCCGCTCGACCAAGATCGACCTCGGTGTCGGCGTCTATAAGGACGAACAGGGCGTGACCCCGGTCATGCGATCCGTTCGCAAGGCCGAAGAGCGCATTCTTTCGAACGAAAAAACAAAGACTTACCTCGGCATTGCTGGCAACATGGGCTATGGCGCAGCCGTGCTCGACCTGGTCCTTGCCGACAGCATCGATCGTTCCCGCGTCCGCATCGCCCAGGCGCCCGGTGGCACCGGTTCGCTCTGGGTGTTAATGCAGCTGATCAACCGCGCCCGCCCCGGCGCCACGGTTTACGTCTCCGATCCGACCTGGGCCAATCACAACCCGATCGCCACCAATTCCGGCCTCAAGGTCGCGACTTATCCCTATTTCGACCCCGAAACCCGCGGCGTCAAATTCGAGCAAATGCTTGCGGCGCTTGACCGAATGGGCGCGGAAGACGTCGTCCTGCTCCATGGCTGCTGCCATAATCCGACCGGCGCAAATCTCACGGATGCGCAGTGGGATCAGGTCGCCGAAAGCCTTGTTCGCACCGGCGCGCTGCCCTTCGTCGATCTGGCCTATCTCGGCTTCGGTGACGGTATCGGGGCCGACGCCTATGGCACGCGCAAGATTCTATCCTCGGTTCCCGAAGCTCTGATAGCTTTCTCGGGCTCCAAGAATTTCGGCCTCTACCGCGAACGCGTCGGCGCGGCCATTCTCGTCGCGCGTAACGCCGAGCAGGCGGAAACCACCAACTCGCAACTGCTCAACATCATTCGCGGCGCCTACTCGCAGCCGCCCGATCATGGCGCCGAAATCATCCGCACCATTCTCGAAGACGCCTCCCTGCGCGCCGAATGGGAGGAAGAGCTGGCCCTCATGCGCAACCGCATGATCTCGCTGCGGAAAAAGTTGGCTGACGCAATCCGCGATCGCTCCAACTCCACCGATTTCGACTTTGTCGCCGACCACCGCGGCATGTTTTCGCTGCTCGGGCTGACAAATGACGCCGTCGAACATCTTAAGGCCACCAATGGCGTCTATATGACTGGAGATAGTCGCATCAATGTTGCAGGCATCCCGGAAGATCGCGTCGGCGATCTCGCCGATGCATTCCTGGGCGCCGTCCGCTGAGCGCAAGCTTGCGGCGCTCTGCCACCATGATTACATTCAGGCTAACTGGCCGGAGTGAAACGTCTTTTAGGAGGGAACGATGAAGTTCTTTGTCGATACTGCTGATACCGCCGCCATCAAGGAACTTCATGAAGCCGGCCTCGTCGATGGCGTCACCACCAATCCGTCGCTGATCGCCAAGTCCGGCCGTGACTTCAAGGAAGTCATCAAGGAAATCGCCGGCATCACCCCCGGCCCGGTCTCCGCCGAAGTCGCGAGCCTTGAATATGACGGCATGGTCGCCGAAGGCGAGCACCTCGCCAAGATCGCCAAGAACGTCGTCATCAAGCTTCCCCTGACGCTCAATGGCCTCAAGGCCACCAAGCACTTCAAGGACGCCGGCATCCAGACCAACGTCACCCTCTGCTTCTCGGCCAACCAGGCTTTGCTCGCCGCAAAGGCTGGCGCCACCTACATCTCGCCCTTCATCGGCCGCCTCGATGACATCAATCTCGATGGCATGGAGCTGATCGAAAACATCCGCACCATCTACGACAACTACCAGTTCGAGACCCAGATCCTGGCTGCTTCGATCCGCTCCCCCAACCACGTAACCGAAGCCGCCCTCGCCGGCGCCGACGTCGCCACCATCCCGCCCGACGTAATCAAGAAGCTCGTTAACCACCCGCTGACCAATTCGGGCATCGACGGCTTCGTCAAGGACTGGGCCGGCACCGGGCAGAGCATTCTCTAGCACGCACATATTCCCGCATACGCGATGTCACCCGGCGCAGGCCGGGGTCCATCCTGAGATGCATGTGCGGGGATCGTCCTCAGGATGGATGCCGGCCTGCGCCGGCATGACAGCGGAGTTGCGGCACGCTTGTGCCCAACAACCATGGCCGACACTGATCTCGCAGCTCAAATAAGAACCGCCCTCGCCAGGGTTGAAATCCCCGGAGGCGGGGACCTTGCGACCTATGCCGGCCTTTCCGAAATCATCGTCACACCCGGCGCCATCGCCTTTGCCATAGCTGTCGCCACCGGCATGGAAGCCGCCTTCGGCCCCGCCCGGGACGAAGCGCAAAAAGCCGCGCAAGCGCTCGGAGGTGCCCGCAAGGTGATGGTCTCCATCACTGCCGAAAAGGGCAATTCTCCAAAATTCTCCCATGGCGCGCCGGTCCCTGCCGGCAAAACCCCGGTCAAGGGCGTACGCCGCATCGTCGCCGTCGGCTCCGGCAAGGGCGGCGTCGGCAAGTCCACCACCGCCGTCAATCTCGCGCTCTCGCTCGCCGCCGAAGGCCTCAAAGTTGGTCTCCTCGACGCCGACCTCTACGGCCCCTCCCTGCCCAAGCTCCTCGGCCTCGAAGGAAAGCCCGCCATTCGCGACGACGGCATCTTCACGCCGCATGCAGCCTTCGGTCTCAAAGCCATTTCCATCGGCTCCATGCTGGTCCCCGGCCAGGCCGTGGTCTGGCGCGGTCCCATGGCCACCTCCGGCCTCCGCCAGCTGCTGCGCGAAACCGCCTGGGGCGAACTCGACGTCCTCGTCATCGACCTGCCGCCCGGCACCGGCGACATCCATATCGCCCTCTTCCAGCAGACCGTGGTCGACGGCGTCGTCATCGTCTCGACCCCGCAGGACCTCGCCCTGATCGACGCGCAGAAAGCCATCGACATGCTTCGCCGCATGTCCGTGCCCGTGCTCGGCCTCATCGAAAACATGAGCTATTTCATCGCCCCAGACACTGGCAACCGCTACGACATTTTCGGCACCGGCGGCGCCGAACAAGCCGCCGCAGACCTCGCCATCCCCTTCCTCGGCCCGGTCCCGCTGGTCATGTCCATCCGCGAAAACTCCGACGCCGGCACGCCCCCGGTCATCGCCGCCCCCACCGGCCCCGAAGCCGCCGCCTACCGCGCCATCGCTCAGCGCCTGATCGCAACCTTGACATAGAGCCCCTTAAATCGATTGCAACCGCGATCCTGCCGGTGCTATCCGCCTTAGACAAGCGGCAAAGGCGCCGGTTGGGAGGGCATATGTTCACGTTCGATCGCAAGGATTTCGGTCCTGAATTCACCTTTGGTGTCGCCACGGCCGCCTACCAGATCGAGGGCGCTACGCAGAGCCACGGTCGCGGCCAGTCGATCTGGGACACTTTTTCGGCCACTCCCGGCAACGTCCACAACGGCGATACCGGCCTCAACGCCTGCAATCACTACGAACTCTGGCCGCAGGATCTCGATCTCATCCGCGACGGCGGTTTCGATGCCTATCGCTTCTCCTTCGCCTGGCCGCGGCTCATTCCTGAAGGCACCGGCGCGACCAACCAGGAAGGTATCGATTTTTACGATCGCCTGATCGATGGCATGCTCGAGCGCGGCATCAAGCCCTATGCCACGCTCTACCACTGGGATCTCCCCTCAGCCCTCCAGGATCGCGGCGGCTGGATGAACCGCGACATTGCCAACTGGTTCGCCGACTATGCGAGCCTCGTCGCCGACAAGTTCGGCGATCGCCTCCAGGCCACCGCCACCATCAACGAACCCTGGTGCGTTGCCTTCCTCAGCCATTATCTGGGCATCCACGCGCCCGGCTATCGCGACCTCCGTGCAGCAGCCCGCGCCATGCACCATGTGCTCTTCGCTCATGGCACCGCCATCGATGCCCTGCGTGCCGGCGGCGCCAAGAACCTAGGCATCGTCCTCAACCTCGAAAAGTCCGAGCCGGCGACCGAGAGCGAGGAAGACAGACAGGCCGTCGATTTCGGCGATGCGCTCTTCAACCGCTGGTATCTCGGCGGTGTCTTCAAGGGACAATATCCCGAAGTGCTCACCCAATGGCTCGAGCCCTATCTGCCCGCCAACTACCAGGCCGACATGGAGACAGTGTCGCGCCCGCTCGACTGGCTGGGCATCAACTACTATACCCGCGGCCTCTACAAGGCTTCGACCGAGCCCGGCCGTCCGGTTGACCAGGTCAAGGGTCCGCTGGAAAAGACCGACATCGGCTGGGAAATCTATCCTCAGGGTCTGAAGGACCTGCTGATCCGGGTCTCCAACGAATACACCAAGATCCCGGTCTATGTGACTGAGAACGGCATGGCCGAAGCCGAAGGCAATGACGATCCGCGCCGCGTCAAATATTACGACGATCACCTCAAGGCCGTTCTCGCGGCGCGCGCGGCAGGCGCGGATGTGCGCGGCTATTTCGCCTGGTCGCTGCTCGACAACTACGAATGGGCCGAGGGCTACAACAAGCGCTTCGGCCTCGTCCATGTCGACTACGCCACGCAAAAGCGCACGCCCAAGGCCAGCTATCGCTCCTTCCAGGGCCTCTTGCACAACACCAAGTAGTCCGCTTGTTCTGATCTCCCCGCGCAGATAGCCTCGTGCCCGAGCCGTCTCAATTCGGCCGGGCGCGAAAATGCGCCACAGGAGGAGAACATTGTCATGAAGCTCGCTTTTGTTGTGCCCGCCTTCATCGCGGGAGCGCTGTCACTTGCCGCGCCCGCTGCTGCGCAGTCGGATTTCCCCACCCAGCCGATCAATCTCGTTGTGCCCTTTGCTGCCGGCGGCTCGACCGATCTTGTCGGCCGCATCGTCGCCGAAGCCATGACCGCGCAGCTGGGCCAGAATGTTCTCGTGGTGAATCAGGCGGGTGCCGGCGGCGTCGTTGGCGCTACGGCCGTGTCCGACGCAGCGCCTGACGGCTATACGATCCTCATGGGCACCATTGCGACCCATGCCCTCAGCGCCTCCCTTTACGCCACGCCGCCCTTTGATCCGAGCGCCGACTTCGAGCCCATTTCCTTGCTGGTGACTGTCCCCAACGTCCTGCTGGTCAATCCCGCATTTCCGGCCAATTCAGTCGAAGAACTGATCGCCAAGCTCAAGGCGGAGCCCGAGCAGCACGCCTATGCCTCGTCCGGCAACGGCACGCCGCTTCATCTTTCCGGCGAACTTTTCAAGTCGATGACCGGCACCGACATGGTCCATGTGCCCTATCAGGGCTCAGGCCCGGCTCTGGTCGATGCGCTCTCCGGCGCCGTGCCGATCATCTTCGACAACCTTCCTTCCGCCAGCGAACACATGAAGGCCGGAACGCTCAAGCCCCTGGCTGTGACGACGCTCGAACGCAGCGCCAGCTTCCCCGATCTGCCGACCATGGATGAAGCCGGGGTGCCGGGCTACGAAACCAACACCTGGAACGCCCTCTTCGCACCCGCCGGCACGCCGCCCGAAGTGATCGCCAAGCTCAATGAAGCCGCCGTCGCTGCCGTCAACGATCCTGCCGTCAAGGCGCGGCTCGCCGAAGCCGGTGCCGTCGTCGTTGGCTCCAGCGCCGAAGACTTGGCCGCCCATGTTCAAAGCGAAGTCGCCCGCTGGGCTCCGGTCATCAAGGAAGCCGGTGTCTCCATCCAATAGCATCACGGCCGGGTGAAAGTCCGGCCCCTTCGGGAACGGAAGGGGCTTGCGAACATTTAGAGAACAACAAGGAGTTCTCTCATGTCCACCCCCACGCAGAAGATCGAACCGAGCGAGCATTCCAATCTTGAGAAGGATCCCGACACCTGGACCACCGGCGACGACCCGATGACCGATGCCCAGGCCTCCTACCTCAAGACCCTGTCCGAGCAGGCTCACCAGCCCGAACAGTTCGCCGAAGACCTCAGCAAAGCCGAAGCCTCCAAACGCATCGACGCCCTCCGCGGCGAAGTTGGCCTCGATAACTAAACGACATCCGGCAGGCGCGCGGCCATGAGGGCGCGCGTCAGCTCATGTTGCGGCCGGGCGAAAAGATCGTCCGGCCGTCCCTGTTCGACGATCCTGCCCGCTTCCATCACCAGCACCCGGTCGGCCATTGCGGCGACCATGTCGAGGTCGTGGCTGATGATGAGGTAGGTAAGGCCGTGCTCTTCCTGCAGGCGCCCAAGCAGGTTGAGCACATCGCCGCGCACCGACACATCAAGCGCTGACACCGGTTCATCCAGCACCAGAAGCCGTGGCTTGGTCACCATGGCGCGGGCAATGGCCAGCCGCTGCCGCTGCCCGCCTGAAAATTCATGCGGATACCGCGAGAGCATGGCGGGGTCGAGGCCAACGGATGTAATCGCTTCCACCAGGCGACGCCCCCGTTCTTCGCGCGTCATTTGTCGCAGCAAACGGAGCGGTTCGCCGAGCGAAGTGCCCACCGTCATGAGGGGGTCAAAGCTGCTGAACGGGTCCTGGAACACCAGCGATACGCCCCCGCGCAACAAAGGCGGAAGGTTGCGCCCATGATAGAGCGTGCCGTCCAGTCTAAACTGGCCTTCGGTCGTGCTGTCGAGGCCTACGATCATGCGCGCCAGCGTGCTCTTGCCGCAGCCGGACGGTCCCACCAGTGCAACACTTTCGCCTCGTCCCAGGCTGAAACTAACGCGATCCACGGCGCGCACTGGTTTTTGGCGCCAGAGCCAGAAGCCCCCATTACCATAATCGCGGCTGACGGCATCGACCGTCAGCAAAGCCTCGCGGGCTTGGGGGCTCCGGTGCCGCCGCTCCACGCGGCTCGCGGCCAGCAAACGCTGCGTGTACTCCGCCTTCGGGGATTGAAGCACCGCGTCGATCGAACCCTGCTCCACGATTTCGCCCGCGCGCATCACCGCGACCTTGGTGCAAAGCGCGGCGACGGCGCGAATGTCATGGCTGATAAAGATCAGCGTCATCTGCCGCCGCTCGCAGATGTCGCCGATAAGGTCGAGCACCTTGCGCTGGGTGATGGCATCGAGCGCCGATGTCGGCTCGTCTGCGATCATCAGCTCCGGCTGGCTCGCCAATGCCATGGCAATCATAGCCCGCTGCCGCTGCCCGCCGGAAAGCTCATGCGGAAATCGAGCGGCATGGAGCGGCAGCAGCCCGACCTCCCGCAGGAGGCCATCAATGTCCGTGGATACATCGGCGAGGGTGCCCGCTTCGCCGATCTGGTCACCAATGGTCATCAACGGGTTGAGCGCCGTCATCGGCTCCTGGAACACCATGCCGATGCGCTTGCCACGCAGGCGCGCCATTTCCCGTTCGTTTGGCGGCAATGGGTCGCCATCGAAGCGCACTTGTCCCGAGACCTTCGCGGTCTCCGGCAACAGCCCGGTGATCGCCAAAGCGGTCAGCGACTTGCCCGAACCGCTTTCGCCGATAATCCCGAAGCGATCGCCACGCTCGATGTTTAGAGAGAGCTCCCGCACCGCCGGCCGGCCGCCAAAGCTGATCGAAAGGTTCTCGATCTCAACCAGCGCCATGGTTCATCCCCTGGCGACGAAGGCGCGGATCGATGGCATCGCGCAAGCCGTCCCCTGCAATGTTGAGCGCTATGACCAGAAAAACGATCGTCAGCCCCGGCAGCACGCTGAGCCATGGGTGGATCAGGAACACGCCCTGCACGTCGCGCAGCATCAGGCCAAGGCTTGTTTCCGGAGCCTGCGTGCCGATGCCAACATAGGAAAGCGCCGCCTCCGCCAGGATGCCGAGCGACAGCTGGATCGTGCCCTGGACGATGATGAGGCTTGCGATGTTCGGCAGCAAATGTCGCGCCGCGATTGCTGCATTGCCGAGGCCCGCCAGCCGCGCCGCTGCGACATAGTCCTGGGTTGCTATCGCCAGCGCCCCGCCGCGCGCGACCCGAGCGAAGACCGGGATGTTGAAGATGCCGATGGCAATGATGGCGTTGAGCTCGCCCGGTCCGAGAAGCGTCGCGATCAGAATGGCGACGATCAATGCGGGAAAAGCGAAAGCCAGGTCCGAAAGGCGCAGCACCAGCCATTCGACCCAGCCGCCCCAGGCCACTGCCGCAAGTCCCATCGGCACCCCGACGCCGATGCCGATGACGACGCCAGACGCGGCGACGATTAGGCTCGTGAGGATGCCGTGCATCACCATGGACAGGAGGTCCCGCCCCAAATGGTCGGTGCCGAGCCAGTGTTCCGGCCCAAGTGACTGAAAACGATCGGCGACGCTGATCGCTTCGATGGGGTGGGGGGTCCACCATAGCGAGGTGAGCCCAAGAGCTGCAAGAATCAAGATCGCGATCAGCCCGCCGACGAGGCCGGGATTGTGCCGCCAGCTCATGCGCGCACTCTGAGGCGCGGGTCGACCCAGGCATAGGTCAAGTCGGTGATCAGCATGGTCGCCGTTACCACGACAACCAGCACCATCGTGGCGCCGCGCACCAGGATCAGGTCGCGCTCGGTAACCGCGTTGAAGATCAGCCGGCCCAGTCCGGGCAGGAAGAAGACGTTTTCGACGATGATCGTCCCGGCAACAAGAAAAGCGAACTGCAGGCCCAAGATCGTCAGCACCGGCAAGAGCGCATTGCGGACCCCATGCCGCCAGATCGCCTCATCCATGGTCATGCCCTTGGCCCGCGCCGTGCGGATGAAATCCTGGCCCATGACGTCGACCAGAGCCGTGCGCATCACCCGGGCCAGGATCGATGCCTGCGGCAGCGCCAGCGCCAGGCTGGGAAGGATGAGACTGCGCAAGGACCCCACCCAATCCTCATGCCAGGGCACGAAGCCGCCGGTCGGCAGCCAGCGCAGCGTCACCGCAAATACCAGCGTCAGCAGCATGCCAAACCAGAAATTCGGCACGGCCACCCCGGTCTGCGCCAAGATCATCAGCGCCGTATCCGCCGGCTTTCCCCGCCGCCTGGCCGCCAAAATGCCGAGCGGCAGGCCCACGATCATGGAAATCAGCATGGCAAGAATGGTCAGCGGCAAGGTCACCGCGAGCCGCTCGACGATCAGCTGCGCCACCGGCAAACGCTGTGTGACGGAGGTGCCGAAGTCGCCCCCAAGCATGCCGCCCAGCCACTGCAAGAACCGCTCCAGGGCAGGCGCATCGAGCCCCATCTGCAGGCGCAGCGCAGCTACCGCATCGGGGCTGGCATTGATGCCGAGGATGAACCGGGCGGGGTCGCCCGGCAAAAGGTCGAGCAGCAGGAAGATCACCGCTGCCGATGCCAGAAGCATCAGCACGAAGCCGGCAAAGCGGCGCAGGAGAAAGGCTAGCACGCCTCCCTCCTGCCCGGGTCCAGACTATTCCGTCCAGTGGATATCGCGCAGAACCACGCCTTCGACGGGCGAGTTCGGCCACATGCCCTCAAGCTTGGCGTTCCAGACGCCGGTCTGCGCCAGTTCGAACAGGTAGCCGTTGACCGCATCTTCGGCGATGATGGTCTGCATTTGCTGCACGAGCCTGGTGCGCTCGGCCGCGTCCAGGGTCGCGGTGAGGGTCTCGTTGAGCGCCTGGAACTCGGGATTGTCATAGCCGAAGTAGTAGTCGGGGTTGGCATAGATGCCAATATCGAACGGCTCGACATGGGCGATGATGGTGAGGTCGAAGTCCTTGTTGGCAAACACATCTTCGAGCCACTGGGCGAATTCGGAGTTGACCAGTTCGAGCTTGATGCCGACCTCGGCGAACTGGCTGGCGATGATCTGCCCGGAAAGCCGCGCATAGGCCACGGGCGGCAGCTTCAGCGTTGCCGAAAAGCCGTCGGGATAGCCAGCTTCGGCGAGCAGCGCCTTTGCCTTTTCGACGTCATGGGGATAGGTGCCGGTGAGGTCGAGATAGTCGGGGTTTTGCGGCGCAAAATGCGTGCCGATCGGCGCGCCATATCCATAGGTCGCGCCTTCGATGATCTCCTCGCGATCGAGCGCATGCGCCATGGCCTGCCGCACCAGCAGGTTGTCGAAGGGCGCTTTCCTGTTGTTGGTCGCAAGGATGGTTTCACCCTCGGTCAGGCCCACCAGGACCTTGAACTGCGGATTGCCCTCGAATACCGGCAGCGCTTCGGCGGCAAAATTGTTGGTGCCGTCGATGTCGCCGGCCAGGAGCGCATTGGTCATCGCCCCGGTATCGCCGATAAAGACGAAGCTGGCGCGGGTCAGCGCCGGCTTGTCACCCCAATAGGGACCATATTGCTCAAGGATCACGCGGCTGCCGCGGTCCCACTGCACGAAGGCAAACGGCCCGGTGCCGATCGGATCGGTGGCATTGTTGTCGGCGCTTTCCGGCGCCACGATCACCGCATCGCCGCGCCCGATATTGAACAAGAACAGCCCATCGGGCCGCGATAGGGTGATATCGACGGTCAGCGGATCGACAACCTCGACCGCTGCGATCGGCGCATAAAGCGCCTTTTGCGCATTGACGCTATCTTCGGCCAGGATGCGGTCGAAGGTGAACTTTACGTCCTCGGCATCGAAGGCACTGCCATCGTGGAAGGTGACGCCGTCATGGAGCTTGAATCTGTAGTTGAGCCCATCATCGCTCACCGTCCAGCTCTCGGCGAGCCCCGGCTGCACGGCGCCGTCCTTGTCGATGCGGACAAGGCCCTCGAAGATGTTCTGGTAGACAACGACGTCGATCGCTTCGGCCGCGCCGGCGGTCGGATCGAGTGCGGGCGGCTCGAAGGCAACGCCGATCTTGATCTCGGTCGGCTGAGCCAAGGCTGCCGCGCTGGTCATCATGAGGCCGGCAAGGGCCAGGGTGAGGGAGGTCTTGAGGCTCATGGCTTTTCTCCAACCGAGTCGGCAGTCGCTCGCGCGCGTAGCTATAGGCAAAACTGCCGCCGCGTGCACCCTTTGCGCGGGCCAAACTTTTCCCTTGCCGGAGACGCTTAGGGCATATTTGCCCACTGCCTTAGTTGTCGCGAACGGCCGAGCGTTCGTCGACGAGGTCGGCCGGGATCTTGAGGCTGAACAACAGCCCTTCCGCACCCGCCGGATCGACCGACAAGGACACCGTATTGACCGCCAGGAGCGAGCGCGTCAACGCAAGGCCAACGCTTGACCGCACCGGCGCCAGCGCCTGCCCGTCCCGCCCGACACCGTCGCGGAAGACCACGAAGCGCTCGGACATGTCGACCGCGCCGGCCGAGCTGTCGCGCACCTGGATGACGATGGCGCCATCGTCGTGCCGCTGTGCCGAGATGACCACGGCGCCGCCGACCGGCGTCTGGTCGATGGCGCTGGCAAGAAGGTTCAGCACCGCTTGTGCCAGCGACGCGCGATCGGCGGTGATCCTGGGCAGGGTTTCCGAAATCGCATTGCGGACGATGACGCGGTTCGCATTGGCCTGGTCGCGAATGCGCAGCACGCAGCTTTCGAGAAGCGCGGTGAGATCGAGGCTTGCCCGCTGCGGCAGATAGCGTCCGTCGCGCAGCCGCGCATAGTCGTCGAGTTCGTCGACAAGCGCTGCAATCTCCTGCGCCGCGCGGGCGATGTCGTCGGCATAGCCTTCATAGCGCTCGTTGTTGAGAGCGCCGAAGGCCTTGGAGCGGATGAGGTCGGAGAAGCCGACAATGGTGTTGAGCGGCCGCCGCACGCCGCGGCTGATGCGTCCGAGCAGCGCCGGATCGACGTCGCTTGCGGCACTGATCCGCGCGGGAGCCGCTTCGCGGCCGCGCACCAGCCCGAAATAGCCGGACAGGACCCCAGCCTGACCAAGCGCAAAGAGCAGAATCTCGCTGCGACCATCGGCGGAGCGCAAGGTGAGGCATGGCCGCGCCGTTTCGGCAAAGCGTGCCGGGCGCTCGAGAAAAGCGCGCAGTGCGACGACATCGGCACTGCCAACAAGATCGGCAATCGGCCTTCCGGCCAAGACCTTGCCGCCCGCCAGCAGGTTCGCTGCCTGCTCACTGCCGAAGTTGACGACGCCGGCGCGATTGGCGTCGATAAAACCATCGCCGCGGATATCGGCAAAGCTTTGTGCGAAGGCCTTGACCGCATCTTCGTGGCCGGTGCGCACTTCAGTCGTGCTCGCCGACAACATCAGGGCAGGGCGGCCCTGCCAGGAGATCGACTGCAACCGCGCCGTCACGGGCACCAGCGTACCGTCGCGCTGCACCAGGTGATTGACCGGTCCCGCACTCTGGTCATCGCCCCCTGCCGAGGGGAACATGGCCGCAAGCCCCGCTTTGCGCAGGCTTTCGACGGACTCGTAGCCCACCATTTCGGTGATGGCGCGGTTTGCAAAAAGGATTTGTTGGTCTCGAAACACCAGGATGCCGAGCGGCAGCCGGTTCAGCACCAGCGTTTCGCCGCCCAGATTGATCAGCGCGCCCGGTGTCGATGTCTCCGTCTTGGTCGTGGCCGGCGGCTGGTTGCCGACGCGATCGGACAAAATGCGGGAAAGCTCGTCGAAATTGTAGCGCGACACCCGCTCCACAGTTTCGGCATCGGGTGGCGGGGGCACTGCGGCCTCTTCCACGACGGGCTCGGCTGATTCGACGACGTTTGGCGTAAAGCCTCGCCCCGTGACCTTGAACAGCAGCGGCGCCGGCTCCGGAACTTCGGTCGCCAGGGCAGGTGCCACGTCATCCGCCTCGGTCAAAGGCGAAAACAGCGCGTCGTCTGCCGCCAGGCGATCGATCAGGCTGCTGAGCCGGTTGGAGCCCTGACTGTCTTCGACAGCGGCGACGACTGGCTCTACGGGCTCGATAACGGGAGCAACGGGCTCATCTTCGGCCAGCGCCGCGCTCCACTGCTCCGGCGCATCTGCCTCAGGGTCGGGCTCCATTGCCGGCGCCGGCTCATAGACGGTCTCGGCATCGGCGTCGCGCCAGCTTTCAAGCTCATGCTCATAGGCCGCGTCGGGTGCGGGCTCGTCGCGTACCGGCTCTTCGATGGGCTGCACCAGCTCTGGCTCGGCTTCCCCGCGCGCCAAAGCCAAAATGTCGTCGGCGATCGGATCGACTGCCGTGATCAGGAGGACCGGCTCGCTTTCTTCCCAAACCAACGGCGTTGTCGAACACGTGGCGGAAACCGGCCGCTCGCCGGTCAGGAACTGGATACGTGCCAGGCTGCTGCGGCCCGTCGTGCCGAGCCGCATGATCCGGTTGATCTGTCCCTTGATCGGCACCGCCGCTGGCGCCAGCTTGAGCGCGCCCTTCTTGATCTTGGCAGCAAACAGCTCTGCGGCCCGGTTGGACCAGATCAGCCTCTGCCCGTCCTGCGACCAAAGCCAAGCCGGGCGCGCGTCTTCCGCCAAAGGCAGAACGCGGCGTGCATCCGGCAATGTGCTCCAGCGCTCATTCATAGACAGCCTTTGAAGGGTCGACGCGGTGTTTGTTCCATAACGGCACAAACGCCCAAGGTTCCTTAAGTGTTCTTCAATATAGTGCGCGTGCCCTCGAATCCAGAGCGGCCTGGACCGGCGGTGCGAGCATCGCTCCCCATGGTTAAGCTGCTTTCCCTAACGTTTGGTCACGCAACTGCCTTGCGTGGCTGGGCTGTCCACAGGACGCAAAATCACTGCTTGTCATCCCGATCAACTCGACCTATGTTCCGCGCGTTTTCGGGCAGAGCTTTTGCCGCCCTCAAAACCCTTTGCCGCCTTAGCTCAGTTGGTTAGAGCGCTAGATTGTGGATCTAGAGGTCCCCCGTTCAATCCGGGGAGGCGGTACCACTTCCCTCAGACAACGGATCATAGCGTCAGGCGTAAGGCCGAGATGTTGCGCGCGATCTGGCGGAAGGCACCGATAAGGGCGTCCCCGTTTTCTGCAAGAAAAGCGTTGCTGGTGGAGGTGGCGCAGCCTTCCAGGAGCTTGGCCGCATCGCTGCCTTTGGTGATCCCGAAGCCAACGGTGTAAACCACGATCCCGGTGCCATTCTTCATCGCGGCGCAGTAGGCTTTGGCCTGCTTTTCCGCATCTCCATTGGCGGCATCGCAGTTGATGTAGTCAAAATCACCGTAGGAATAGATCGAGCTGCCAGGTCCCGAGTTCTTGGCAACGACGCCGTTGCAATGCACCGTGTTGAAGGCACCGTCCGTCATGATGATAACGGCCTTGAGCAGGTCGTCCTCATTGTAGGGCGCCGGCCGGTTGTCGGGCCAGACATTGCCGAAGTTGGGCGCCAGCATATACCAGCTCCACAAGATGCCCAGACTGCCCGCTGTAGAACCGGATGCCTCGAACGCCTTGATCGCGTTGTCAAGCGCCCCCTCATCGGTAGTCAGCGGCACGATGCTGTTGCTGATGCAGCCATTTTTCGGCTCAGGATAATTGCGGCTGGCAAAGGTTGTGCTGGGCGCCCGGTCGTTAATCGGGGCAACCCGGTCCGTTACGCAGGTCGTGTACGCATTGGTGCGGGTCTGATTCCAGATATTGCGGAATTGATATTCCGAGCACCCCACTGTCGCGCTCTGCCAGTTGCAATAAAATCGTCCGCTATTGGTTGAATAGGTGCTGGTGCGCGAGAAGCTGGCGCCAGGCAGCACGAACGAGTTTGCCGTCACCGTTGAGATGTTGAACGCAATGTTGTTGAAATCTGTGATGCCGCGGGCACCGGTGATGATGATCTGCTCGCCTTCCGCATAGCCATGGCCGGGAGAGGTGATCACCGGGTCGCAATTGGCCGCGAGACACTTGATGACCGAGCCGCCGGTACCCTTGCTGTAATTGCGCGCATCAACCCCAGCCAGCGTGAAAAACCCGTTGCCGATTGTCGAAACTCTGAAAGGTTTGTTGTTCACCTGCGTCATGCTGCTGACGCCGGTGATATAAACCCAGTCATTGACCAGAAAGCCGTGGTTGGTGACGTTTACCTTGGCTGGATTGTTCTTGTCGATGCTTGAGATAGTCTTGGCGGATCCGCTGCTCCAGGTGATGTTCTGGATCGTGCGCGGCAGGCGGATCGGCCCACGCAGCGCATCGGCATAGATTCCGGCGTTGACGGACTGCGCATAGGGAACAAGCGCAACCCTGGCGGTTGTGTCGCCGCCGTTATTGGCAAGGATCGTTTCAATCAGTTCGTAGCTTGCATTTTGAAGGTCGGTGATGCGGCTGCCCTCCATCGAACCGGTGATGTCGAGCGCAATGGCCACCTCCATGTTCACCGCACCCTGCATCGCTTCCGAGGTGAAGCTGGCGCCAAGCTGATTGACGCCGACGAGGCTCACGAACATCGTTGGTAGCGTGAAATCGCCGCCCAGCAGCAGCCGGCCCGATTCTGGCTCGATGCTTATGCGGTCCACCTTGACCGATACCCGCGTGTCGCCGATCCGTTCTTTGACGATGTTTTCGGCGCGAAGGCGGATGTCTTCTTTGGTAACGCCCACCCTGTCGATATCGCGCTGCAGCGCCAGTGCCGCAGCATCGAGCGCTGTCTGCGCCCGCGCCCGCGTCTGCTCCAACGACACATAATCGACCACCGCGCCACCCAGCGCGATGAGCACAATGGCCATGAGCCCGAAGATGACGGCAAAGACGCCGCTTTCGTCCCGACCAAAACGGCGGAGAAGTCTTGTGAACTGGGACATAGGACGCGCAACCCCGAAGGCCCCTTGCGGGGCATCGGGGCAAGTCTGGCGCAAAGTCCTTATTAAAGGACGACCACTTTGGTATTAAGTTGCACGCGCTCGTAAAGGTCGATGACATCTTCATTGACCATGCGGATGCAGCCCGATGACACATTGGTGCCGATGGTCCAGGGCTCAATCGTGCCGTGAATGCGGTAAAGCGTCGAGCCGAGGTAAAGCGCGCGAGCGCCCATCGGATTGTCCGCGCGTCCGCCTTCCATGAAGGTGGGAAGCCCCGGCTGGCGGCGGCGCATCTCGGCCGGTGGCGTCCAGCTCGGCCACTCGGCCTTGCGCGTCACGCGATGCGTGCCACTCCATTCAAAACCATCGCGGGCAACGCCAATGCCGTAACGCAGAGCCTGGCCGCCGCCGAGCACGAAATAAAGGAAGTGCGCCTGGCTATCGACCACGATCGTGCCGCTGCTCTCGCTGGTCTGGTAGGCAACGACCTGGCGCAGGTAGACCGACGACACTTGCGTATTAGCCTGCATGGCCAGGGCATGGCGCGGGCGGCCCTGGACAATGGTGACACCCGGAGGCGGAGCGAAGCGCCAGCCGGGGTAAAAAGTCTGCGCGTTGGCAGGTAGCGTGGAGAAAACAACGGGCAGTGCCGCAAGCGCGGCAACAAGACTGCGGGTGAAACGTATGCTCATGCTTCTGCATCCCCAAAATGCTTGCCGGGCAATGTGCCGCAGAAGCACCAAGGAGAGGTCAAGCCGCGTGGTTAATCCCACGCAATCAAGGTAGGTTAAGAAACGGTGACGCGGGCGCTGGAGGAAAACCGCATTACCTATCCCCGTAGCGTCTCGCATGCGCTGAGCGCGGCAATTGCGAGCGTTGCAATGCTGCAACAACAACTACACTCTGCGACACGCTGCCACATGTCCTGCTTGCGGCTCACGCCGGCGTGATGTATCCAGTCCTCGTTCGCAACTGCCAACCCGAGGGAGGCACTCAATGACTAATGTGATGTTCCGCCGCTCGGGTCCCACACGCCATCATACCGTCCGAGCCTAACGCTCGCGCCTGATGTGCCCGCGGCCCTGACCGGCCCGCGAACTTCTTTAAACCCCCAACGCCCATCTGCTGAAACCGGGTCGCACTGCGTCCGGAATCCGCATGTTCTCCAACCGTCTCAACAGGAGGCCGGCTGGCGTTGTGCCCGCCGGATATCGCAATGTCTTCAAACGTGCTCAGCGAAGCCAGCGTCGTGCTGCGCCTCGAATTCTCCATCGCCGACGCCGTGCGCCAGCGCGGCCTTGTGCCCGTTATGTTTGCCGCAATCGGCGCCTGGTGGGCCCAGAAGCCTGCCCGCTATAGCGAAGTGCCGGCAAGTCTGCGGGCCGATGTCGGCTTAGACCCGGCAGCAGTGCCGGCACATTGGACCGGCGTCGATCTCCACACCTTCAGGCTCCAACCGCCGGGCCGGAGATCGCCTTGAGATAGGATAGCGGCCGGGCACCACCCGGCCGCCGACTTTCTCCAGTCTCCATGTGAGCCGCCTCTCTTCTCCTCCCCCGTCTAACGGGGGAGGCCGGGTGGGGGCCTTCGCTGTTGTCTCCCTCAAGCCAATCGTCTAGGAACGGCGCGATCACCGAAGGCCCAAAAATGTCCGAAAAGACCAAGCTCATCACGCCGCGTCTGCCGCGTGGTTTTGAAGATCGCACCCCCGGCGAAATCGCCGCTGTGGGCGCCATGATCAACAAGATCCGCACGGTCTATGAGCGCTATGGCTTCGATCCCGTCGAAACGCCGCTTTTTGAATACACCGAGACCCTTGGCAAATTCCTGCCTGACACCGACCGGCCCAATGCCGGCGTTTTCTCGCTGCAGGACGATGACGAACAGTGGATGAGCTTGCGCTACGATCTCACCGCGCCGCTCGCTCGCTTTTTCGCTGAAAATCTCGAGAGCCTGCCAAAGCCCTATCGCTCCTACCGCCAGGGCTATGTCTTCCGCAACGAAAAGCCCGGCCCCGGCCGCTTCCGCCAGTTCATGCAATTCGACGCCGACACCGTCGGGGCAGGCGGCCCGGAAGCCGACGCCGAAATGTGCATGATGATGGCCGACGTCATGGATGCACTGGGCCTGGAGGGCCAGTACGTCGTCCGCGTCAACAACCGCAAGGTGCTCGACGGTGTTCTTGCGACCGCGGGTGTCAGCACTGACGAGCAGAAGCTCACCGTCCTTCGCGCCATCGACAAGCTCGACAAGTTTGGTCCCGAGGGCGTTCGCCTGCTGCTCGGCGCCGGCCGCAAGGACGAAAGCGGCGACTTCACCAAGGGCGCCGGTCTACCGCCGGAGCAGATCGAGCCGATCCTCGCCTATGTCGATAGCGGCCTTCCCGCCGACGGCATCGAAAAGGGCAGCAATGCTCATGTTGTCGCGACCATCAATACGCTGGCTGGCCTGATCGGTGGCTCCGAGACCGGCCTCCAGGGCGTCCAGGAACTCGCCTCCATCTTCGGTCTCGTCAGCGCCGCAGGCTTTGGCGGTCGCGTCATTCTCGACCCCTCCGTCGTCCGCGGCCTCGAATATTACACCGGCCCGGTCTTCGAAATCGAACTCACCTTCAAGGTCCAGAACGAAAAGGGCCAGGACGTCGTCTTCGGCTCCGTCGGTGGCGGTGGCCGCTATGACGGCCTCGTCTCCCGCTTCCGCCGCGAACCGGTGCCCGCTACCGGTTTTTCCATCGGCGTTTCGCGCCTTGCCAACGCCCTTAAACTCACCGGCAATCTCGGTGCCACCGAGCCCCTTGGCCCGGTCGTAGTCCTCGTCATGGACAAGGAGCAGATGGCCGGCTACCAGGCCATGGTCTCCGAACTCCGCAGTGCCGGCATCCGGGCCGAAATGTTTCTGGGTAACACCAAGAACTTCGGCAAGCAGGTCGCTTACGCCGACAAGCGCAACTCGCCGATCGCCATTATCGAAGGATCGCAGGAGCGCGAACAGGGCGTGCTGCAGGTCAAGGATCTCATCGCCGGCAAGCTTGCGGCGCAAGCCATAACCGACAACGCCGAATGGAAGGCTGCTCGTCCCGGTCAGTTCGAGATCAAGCGCAGTGAGCTTGTGGACGCGGTCAAGAAGTTGCTGAGCGAGCAATGACCAACGCCGCGATGCGCCGCGCGCAGCTCGAGACGCTGGTCGAGGCCCAGGGCGGCTATCGCGCCAAGCCGCCCCTGCTGCTTTCCGCCGATCCCTATTTCGATCTCGCCGGCGAAGAGTTCGGGCGCCGCCTCCTGCTCACCACCGACCAGACCGGCGCCGAATACTGCCTGCGCCCCGATTTCACCCTGCCCATCGTCGCCGATTACATTGCCGCTGGAACCCGCGACGCCGCGGCATTCTCCTATCTTGGACCGATCTTCCGCCAGCGCGACACCGGCCCAGCCGAGTTCGATCAGGCCGGCATCGAGCTTCTCGCCCAGCCCGATGGTGACCTCGCCCTCGATCAGGTGCTGACCTTCGCCCGCGCGGCGCTTTCGCTTTATGGGGTAGCACCCAACGTTCACCTCGGCGGCGTCGGCCTCTTCGAAGCGCTGCTGCAGCAGGCCAATATGCCCGATGCCTGGCGCTCCCGCATTCGCCATCGCTTCGGTCACACCGAGGCCATGGATCGTCTTCTGACGCGCCTCGAAGCTGCGCCCGATCTGCCGCGCAGCGAGCAGCCGAGCCGTGACGATCTGGTAGAGGACGTCACCGCCCGCATGGTCTCTGCTGGCCTCAGCCTGTCCGAAGGCCGCACCCCCGCCGAGATCGCCGACCGTTTCCTCGAGCAGCAAGCCCTTGATGCCGCTCACGTTCCGGCCGCAACACTGAAACTCCTGCGCGCCTATCTCGCCATCAAGGGCGATGCCCTCTCTGCTTTGCGCCAGCTTGAAACGCTTGGCGAGCAGCACCGGCTCTTTCTCGGCGCCCCGCTTCGCACCATCCGCAGGCATCTCGAAAGCCTGGGCGAAGCGCGTGTGACCTTCGACGCCAGCTTTTCGCCGCGCCTCGATTACTACACCGGCATCGTCTTCGAAATGCGCGGGCAGGGCGGCACCGTGCTCGCCTCCGGGGGCCAATATGATCGCCTTTTGGAGCGCTTGGGTGCAACAGCGCCAATCGCCGCCTCCGGCTGCGCCCTCTGGGTCGATCGCCTCGAAGCGGAGTGGACGCGATGAACCTGACCCTCGCCGTTCCCTCCAAGGGCCGCCTTGAAGAGCTGACTCGCGCCTGGTTCGCCGAACGCGGTCTCACCATCACCCGCCCCGGCGGCGCCCGGTCCTATCTCGGCGCCATTGAAGGCCTGCCGGACGTGACCGTCCGCTTCTACCCTGCATCCGAAATCGCCCGCGAACTGATCCGCGGCAATATCGATCTCGGCGTCACCGGCCGCGATTTGATCCATGAAACCAGCGAAACCGGCCCCGCCTCTGTCGACTTCGCGCGCGACCTCCAGTTCGGCCACGCCGATGTCGTCGTGGCCGTGCCCGATGCCTGGATCGACGTCACGCACATGCATGACCTGGCCGATGTCGCCTCCGATTTTCGCTCCCGCCATGGCCGCTGGCTGCGCATCGCAACCAAATACATCACCATCACCCGCCAGCATTTTGCCCGCGCCGGCATTGCCGAATACCGCATTGTCGAAAGCCTCGGTGCTACTGAAGCCGCGCCCGCCTCCGGCGTGGCAGATATCGTGGTCGACATTACTTCAACCGGCTCGACCCTCGCCGCCAACGGCCTTCGTGTCCTCGAAGATGGCGTAATGCTAAAGAGCGAAGCCAATCTGATCGTCAGCAAAACGGCCGGCTGGTCCTCTCCCCGCAAGGCTGCGCTGGACGATCTGCTCTCGCGCCTCGTGTTATAAGATGGAACTGGCTTTCATCTTTCTAGTGGTAGTGGTCGGTGTCGGCGTCATCGCTTATGCCGGCATGCACAATCCGAAGACCAGGCGTCCATCCGACGGCAGCGACGGCGGATCCTCCGTTGCCTTCGACCGCGATCAAAGCGCGACAGACACTTCCGACGGCGGTGGCGACGGGGGCGGCGGCGGCGACTGAGCCGCCATTGCCTCTTGCGGCCAAATCACGGCACAAGACTTTATGTCCGCCTGGGGGCGCATGTGGCTGATACGCTCGAACTGACCATCCTGATGCCCTGCCTCAACGAGGCGGAAACACTCGCCACCTGCATCGACAAGGCGCAAAGCTTCCTCGCTCGCACTGGCATCGCCGGCGAAGTGCTGATCGCCGACAATGGCTCGACCGACGGCTCACAGGCAATAGCCGCCGCCCACGGCGCCCGCGTCGTCCATGCCGATCAACGGGGTTATGGCGCAGCGCTTGCCACCGGTATCGTCAATGCCCGCGGCCGCTTCGTCATCATGGGTGACGCCGACGATAGCTATGATTTTGCCAATCTCGACCTCTTCGTCGCCGCGCTACGCAATGGCGCCGATCTCGTCATGGGCAACCGTTTCGCCGGCGGCGTCGCTCCTGGCGCCATGCCCTGGCACCACCGCTACATCGGCAATCCGGTGCTGAGCTTCCTCGGCCGGCTGTTCTTCCGCACCCCCATCCGCGATTTCCATTGCGGCCTGCGCGGGTTTTCCCGCGACGCCATCCGAGATCTAAACCTGCGCACCACTGGTATGGAATTCGCCTCCGAAATGGTGGTCAAGGCGACGCTCAGCCAGCTCGACGTGCGCGAAGTGCCGACGACGCTCAAGAAGGACGGTCGCTCCCGCCCGCCGCATCTGCGCTCCTTCCGAGACGGCTGGCGCCACCTGCGCTTCCTGCTGCTGTTCTCGCCCCGCTGGCTCTTTCTTTATCCCGGCGTCGCGCTGGTCTGGACCGGCATCGTCGTCGGCTCTCAGCTGGTCCGCGGCCCAGTCACCATTGGCGCCATCACGTTCGACGTGCACACCCTGCTCGTCGCCGCCCTTTGCGTTATTACGGGTGTCCAGTCCATCGCCTTCGCCATCATCGGCCGGCGTTTCGCCTCCCGCTATGGCTTCATCCCGCGTTCCGGCACCTATGATCGCCTGCTTGAATGGCTGACGCTCGAACGCATCCTCCTGATCGCCATCCTCCTGATGCTTGCCGGTCTTTCCGCCCTGGTCTGGGGATTAATCCAGTGGGCCGCCCGCGACTTTGGCCCGTTGACCTCTCATGCGACCCTGCGCGCTGTCATTCTCTCGATGACCGCATTGGTCACCGGATTCCAGCTGATGATGAGCGGCTTCATGTCCTCGATGATCAACATTCCCATCTACGAACGCCGCGTCGCCGACACCGAGCCGGTTGATCGCCAGCGGCGCCATTCGGACCTGACAAACACATGATCGTCGATCCCCTCATTCTCCTGGCGCTCGGCTTCGTTGGCCTGCTTGCCGGATTTGTCGACGCCATAGCCGGGGGCGGAGGCATGCTGTCGCTTCCCGCATTGCTGTCCGCCGGCCTGCCGCCGGTCGCAGCGCTCGCCACCAACAAGATGCAGTCCATCGTCGGCACGGCCATGGCGGTAACAACCTATTGGCGCCGCGGCTTCGTCGATCTCCGCCGCCTCTTGCCCGCCATCGCTGCAACCTTTGCGGGCAGCTTCCTCGGCGCCTTGACGGTCAGCCGCATCGACATCTCGCTCCTCAACGTCGCCGTCCCGGTGGCGCTGATTGCAATCGCGCTCTACTTCCTCTTCGCGCCAAAACTCAGCGATGCCGACCGCGCCGCGCGGTTGCCCTTCGGCCCCTTCGTGCCGGTCCTGGGTTTCGCAATCGGCTTTTACGACGGCATCTTCGGCCCGGGCACCGGCTCGTTCTTCACCGTCGGCTTCGTGGTGCTTTTTGGTCTCGGGCTTACCCGCGCCACCGGCAGCACCAAGGCGTTGAACTTCACCTCAAACCTGGCGGCCCTTGCAATCTTCATCCCGCAGGGGCAGGTCGTCTGGCCCGTCGCCGCCGCCATGGCCAGTGGCCAGATCATCGGCGCCTATATCGGCGCCCGCACCGGCATTCGCTACGGCGCCACCATCATCCGCCCGCTGGTGGTTGTCGTCTCCATCGCCCTGGCGCTGAAACTGATCTTCTTCCCTTAGGCGGGATCCAGCCCCGCGGCTTGGCGCAGCGCCGCATTGATCCGCTCCTGCCAACCCGGTCCATCGTCCTGGAAATGCTCGAGCACGGCGCGGTCGAGCCTGATCGAAACCAGCTCCTTCCCCTCCGGCGGGCTGGCCGACTTTGCCGGCGCCGCAAAGGCTGGCTTAGGCGCAGCGCTCTTAAACACCGCCTCCGCTTCGTCAAAGGCATTTCCGCGTCCAGGTCTGCGCATATTATCCTCGTGCGTTAAGTGTCTCAGACTAGCTCTGCTAGGGTCCAAGAAAAAGGCCCCGGCGTTTCCACCGAGGCCTTCCACAAAGATCGTGACTGGGAAGAAACGATCTTTGAAGCTTTGCGTGCTGGGCGTGGATTAGAAATCCATGCCGCCCATGCCGCCCATGCCGCCGCCGCCCGGCATTGCCGGTGCTGCGTCCTTGGGGGCCTCGACGATCAGCGCTTCGGTGGTGATCAGGAGCGATGCAACCGAAGCTGCGTCCTGGAGAGCGTGACGCACGACCTTGACCGGGTCGATGACGCCGAGCGCAACGAGGTCGCCATATTCACCGGTTGCAGCGTTGTAGCCGAAGGTCGGCGAGCTGTTCTCAAGGATCTTGCCGACGACGACGGAGCCTTCGGCACCGGCATTGTTGGCAATCGTGCGCACCGGCTCCTGGAGAGCGCGGCGAACGATGGCGATGCCGGCGTCCTGGTCGGCGTTTGCACCCTTGATGGTGAGGGCGTTCGAAGCGCGGAGGAGGGCGACGCCACCACCGGGAACGATGCCTTCTTCAACGGCAGCGCGGGTAGCGTTGAGCGCGTCGTCGACGCGATCCTTGCGTTCCTTGACTTCCACTTCGGTGGAACCACCGACGCGGATCACGGCAACGCCACCGGCAAGCTTGGCGAGGCGTTCCTGCAGCTTTTCCTTGTCGTAGTCCGAGGTGGTTTCCTCGATCTGCGCCTTGATCTGGCCAACGCGGCCCTGGATGTCTTCCTGGGTACCGGCGCCATCGACGATCGTGGTGTTTTCCTTGGTGATTTCAACGCGCTTGGCAGTGCCGAGCATGTCGAGGGTCACGTTCTCGAGCTTGATGCCGAGGTCTTCGGAGATCACCTGGCCACCGGTGAGGATGGCGATGTCTTCCAGCATTGCCTTGCGGCGGTCACCAAAGCCCGGCGCCTTCACGGCAGCGACCTTGAGGCCGGCGCGCAGACGGTTGACGACCAGGGTCGGCAGCGCTTCGCCATCGACGTCTTCGGCGATGATCAGCAGCGGACGCTGGGACTGAACCACGGCTTCGAGGATCGGCAGGATCGCCTGCAGGTTCGAAAGCTTCTTTTCGTGCAGGAGGATGTAGGGGTCTTCGAGGACCGCAGTCATCTTTTCTGCATTGGTGACGAAGTAAGGCGAGAGGTAGCCGCGGTCGAACTGCATGCCTTCAACGACATCGAGTTCGGTTTCGGCAGTCTTGGCTTCTTCGACGGTGATGACACCCTCGTTGCCGACCTTCTGCATCGCTTCGGCGATCATTTCGCCGATCGAGGTTTCGCCATTGGCCGAAATGGTGCCGACCTGGGAAACTTCGGAGGAGGAGGTGATGCCCTTGGCCGAAGACTGGAGCGACTTGACGACTTCTTCGACAGCGAGGTCGATACCGCGCTTGAGATCCATCGGGTTGAAGCCTGCGGCAACAGCCTTGACGCCTTCGACGACGATGGCCTGGCCCAGAACGGTCGCCGTGGTGGTGCCGTCACCGGCAACGTCGTTGGTCTTGGAAGCGACCGAACGGAGCAGCTGTGCGCCCAGGTTCTCGAACTTGTCTTCGAGTTCGATTTCCTTGGCGACCGAGACGCCGTCCTTGGTGATGCGCGGAGCACCGAACGACTTTTCGATAACGACGTTACGGCCCTTGGGACCCAGCGTTACCTTGACCGCGTTGGCCAGGATGTTGACGCCGCGCAGCATCTTGTCGCGTGCGTCGGTGGAGAACTTTACTTCTTTGGCAGCCATGTGAGGCGCTCCTTAAAGAGTGGGATGAGGACGACCAGGATGGGCAGCGAAGCTTAGGCTTCGACGATGCCCATGATGTCGGACTCTTTCATGATGATGAGGTCTTCGCCGTTGAGCTTGACTTCGGTGCCGCTCCACTTGCCGAACAGCACGCGGTCGCCGGCCTTGACGTCGAGCGCGTTGATCTTGCCCTGTTCGTCACGGGCGCCAGGGCCCACGGAAACGATCACGCCCTCGGAGGGCTTTTCCTTGGCGGTGTCGGGGATGATGATCCCGCCTTTGGTCTTTTCTTCACTGTCGACGCGACGGACGACCACGCGGTCATGCAGGGGACGGAAGCCCATGATAAATTTCCTCTTGGCATCATTTCTGAATGCAATCTCGGACCGTTTAGCACTCAAATCGAAGGAGTGCTAACAGGCTGGCCGGATATAGGGAGCAGGGCGGAGAAGAGTCAAGAAGCGTGAACCGAAGTTTTTTCTCACGCGTTGAAGACGCAAAGATGACTGCGTCAAAGGAGACTTCGATGTTCGAAACCGCCACTATCACGCCTGTCGACGGTCGCGTGCATATCTATTTCGACGATGGCGAAATTGCGAGCTCCATCCGGGCCATGCGCCTCGAACGCCCCGGCCGCGAACCCCGCGTCTACCTGCCGCTCGAAGACGTGCATCCGCAAATCCTTGAAGCCTCGGACACGACGAGCGAGGACGAGGGCCTCGGTGCTGCGCATTACTACACCATCAAGACGCTGACCGCCGACGGCGTCGACGAAGCCTGGTACCACCCCTATGCCGAAGGCCGGTACGAGCCGCTCCGTGACCTCCTGACCTTCGGCGGCGACCGGATCAAGATCAGCACCACCGAGGTCTAAAACTATCAACCAGTAGACCTCATCCTGAGCCTGTCGAAGGACGAGGTCGTGGCACCAACTGCGTGACCGACCTCGTGCTTCGACAGGCTCACCATGAGGTCTCGACGACGACTCGCATGTAACTCGACGAGCAACTTATCTCTTTCCCCTCCACCCACTCTGGTCCATAAGGCCTCTCATGAGCGAACAACCAACCTACGAAATCAAGCTGACCCGCAAGGGCGGCATGGGCGCCAACACCAACTGGCACTGGGAAGTCCAGGACTCGACCGGCAAGGCCGTGAAGACCGGCAGCGCCGTGGGCGAAGAGCATAAGGCATTCGCCACTGCGCGCATCGCCAAGGAAAAGCTCGAAGCCGGCAAGTAACCGCCGTTAGGATTGCCGTGGCCAGCGCCGCCGAGACCGAAGTCGAGTTAGCAGCCCCGCCATCGCCGATGCGGGGCATCCTGCTCAAGGTTTTGTCGGTCGGGTGCTTCGTGGTCATGGCGACCCTGCTCAAGGCCACCGAAACCATCCCCTCGGGGCAGATGGTCTTCTTCCGCTCCTTCTTTGCGCTGCTTCCGGTTCTTGCTTTCCTGGCGTGGCGGGGACGGCTTAACCGCGCTTTCCAAACAGACCGTCCGCTGGGACACATTCTGCGCGGCCTTATCGGCGTGTCCTCGATGAGCCTGGGCTTTTTTGCCCTGACCCGGCTGCCACTGCCTGAAGCCACAGCTCTCGGCTATGCTTCGCCGCTGATCATCGTGATGCTTTCGGCGCTCCTTCTCCATGAGCGCGTACAGATCTTCCGCTGGACCACGGTGCTGGTGGGCCTCCTTGGCGTCTGCATCATCCTCTGGCCCAGGCTTACCGTGTTTTCCAGCGGCGAAGCGCTGGGCGGCGCAGAAGCGGTAGGCGCGCTAACGGCTTTGGGCGGCGCCATCCTGTCCGCTTTTGCCATGCTGCAGGTCCGCACCCTGGTGCAGACCGAACGCACGGAAGCCATCGTCACCTACTTCTTCATCAGCGCCAGCATTCTGAGCCTGCTGACGTTGCCCTTCGGCTGGGTTTGGCCCACGCCGGCACAGGCGGCGCTTCTAATCGGCGCCGGTTTTTTCGGCGGCATCGGCCAGCTGCTGCTGACCTCCTGCTATCGCTATGCCGACATGTCGGTCATCGCGCCCTTCGAATATGTGTCGCTGATTCTCACCATCATCATCGGCATGGTCATCTTCGCCGATGTGCCGACCATTCCGATGGTCGTCGGCGCCATCATCATCGTCGGCTCCGGCATCGCCGTGATCCTGCGCGAGCGCTGGCTCGGCCTCGATCGCCGCCGCGCGCGCGAGGCCAATACGCCTTAGCTGGCAGCCTGCATCTCCGCCCAGCTCTGGCGCTTGCGGTAAATCGTCGACGGGCTGATCTCGAGCGCGGCTGCCGCCATCGAAATATTGCCGCCGAACGCCGCGACCGCATCCTCGATGATCCGCTGTTCCTGCCGCCACATCGGCAGCACCGATCGCCGGCCTTCGCTTCGGGGCGCTTCGACGCCCGACGGCGCTGCCGTTTTCGCCTCGATATCGGCTGCCGCAAGCATGTGCGCGCTGATCTCGCCGCCATCGAACATCACCACCAGGCGGCGGATGAGGTTCTGCAACTGCCGCACATTGCCCGGCCAATCGGCCGCCGTCAGCTGCTGGCTGGCCTCCGGGCTGAAACCGGCAAAGCTCTTATGCTCTTCGCGCGCATAGCGATGAAGGAAATGTCGGGCCAGCACCATGATGTCGCTCGGCCGCTGCCGCAGCGGCGGCAAATGCACCGGCAAGACGTGCAGCCGGTAGAACAGATCCTCGCGGAACTTGCGCTCCGCAATCATCTGCATCGGGTTGCGATTGGTGGCGCAGATCACCCGCACATCAACCTTGCGCACGCTGGTCTCGCCGACGCGCGAGATCGTCCCGGTCTGCAGAAAGCGCAAAAGCTTGCTCTGGAGCGAGAGGTCCATTTCCCCCACTTCATCGAGGAATAGCGTGCCGCCATCCGCCAGTTCCGCCGCGCCCTTGCGATCCTCATGCGCACCGGTCAAGGCGCCGCGCACCACGCCGAACAACTCGCTTTCCATGAGGTCGCGCGGGATCGCCGCGCAATTGATGGCCACGAATCGCCCGGCGCTGCGCGGCCCCTTTTCGTGCAGCGCCTCGGCGCACACATCCTTGCCGGTGCCGCTTTCGCCGGTAATGAACACCGGCGCCGAAGATGTCGCCACCCGCCCGATCTGTTCATAAAGGAACTGCATGGCGCTCGATGCGCCCACAAAGCCGGCAAAGTCGGCGACCACGGCTTCCGGACCCGATTCGCAGCCCAGCGACCGCGGCCGCCCATGCCGCTGCGCCAATTCGCCGATGCGGGAAGCCAGGGCTGCTCCGCTGACCGGCTTTGCCACATAATCATGCGCCCCGGCCCGCATTGCGCCAAGCGCGGCGCTGACCGAACCGCTATCGGCCATCGCGAGCACCAATGCCCCATCTGCCAGACGCACCAGCCGACCCATGGCGTCTTCGATGCCCGGCGCGAGGTCAACAAGGCTCGTCAGATCGGCAATGATGATGTCGAAGCGCGTCTGTCGTAGCTTTTCGATGCCGCCGCGTCCGCTCTCGGCAATGGTGACTTCAGGCGAAACCAGCAGCGCTTCGCTCAGCGCTTCGCCGACACGGCGCGCGCAATCGGCATCGCTGTCGATCAACAGAAGCTGACCGCTTAACGCCGTTTCGCTGCCTGCCGTCATCGTCATCAAGAAATGCACCCTGGTTCGTCCGCAGCCGGACCGTTGTTCTGGTTGGCTGCGATTGTTTTCCGATTAGGGTAAATATTCCGTCTAAATAGACCGGGAGAGTTTGCCGGCCGAGCTTTTGCCGCTCCGGCCCAGATGCTACAGGGGAAAGGCCGAATCCCGGCGCTCGAGAGGGATGCAGGTCCGCCCGTGCAGGCTTTGGTTTATTCGTTCATCACGCTGTCGGCGGCAAGTCTGGGCGCACTGGCCTATTTCGGGCTGACCTTCACCCCCGCCAATGCCATCCTGCTCGCGGCCGTGTTCGGCTGTGTCTGCATCGTCTTTCTCGAACGCTCCCTGCGCCAGCGCGCCGAAAACCGGCTCGAACGCGCCATCGAAGACCTGTCCCGTCTTCTTGCCACCGATGCCCAGGCGGGCGCCGTGCTCGGCCAGCGCATCAATGCCATCGCCGACACCAATCCGGGCCAGCGCCTTGAAACCGTCGAAGCGGACATTTCCGTCCTCGGCACCGTCATCCGCCAGGTCGCCGAAGCGGTTGCCGAAATGGAGGACAAGGTTGCCAAGGCCGATCAAGTTCGCCCCAGCCCTTATGCCAATGAGCGCATCATTGCCGCACCGCCACCGCGCGCTGCCACCCAGATCACGGTGATCAGCGAGCCCGAGCCGATAATCCCGCTCGAAATGCTGCGCCAGGCGCTGCTCGACAATCGCCTCGTCCACCATATCCAGCCCATAGCCCGCCTGCCGCAACGCCGCGCCGCCGCATACGACATGCTGCCGCGCCTGATGCTTGAAGATGGCGAACTCGCCGGGGCACCCGATTTCATGCCGCGCCGCGGCGGACAGGACCTGATCCGCCAGATCGAAGGCGTCGGCCTTGTCGAAGCCGTGGCCATCGCCCGTCGCTCGAGAACCGGCGGCCAGCCCGTCGTGCTCCATATTCCTCTGACGCGAGCCACTCTGGGCGATGAATTTTCCGCCGAACAGCTGCTGGTAACGCTCGATGCCAACCGCGCCATTGCCTCGGGCCTGACCTTTCTTGTTCCGGAAAGCGACTGGCAGAGCCTCACCACGCGCGAGCGCGCCGTGGTGGAAGCCGTGGCGCGCAAGGGCGCCGGTTTTTCGATCTCCAACCTTCGCTCCCTTCGCCTCGACATTGCCGAATTGGCCGCCCTCGGCGTCCGCTCGCTGCGGGTTGATGCCACCCGCTTCCTCGACACGCCCGAGGTCTTCACCGATTTCCACATCTCGGACATCGCCAATTATCTGGCGCGCTTCGAAGTCTCGCTGCTGGCCACCGGCGTTGCCACCGAGCGGCAGATCGTCGAACTGCTCGACAACGACATCATCCTGGTCCAGGGCAATTATATCGCGGCGCCCGGGCCCGTTCGCCAGGACCTCGTGCTCGAGTCCGGCCGCCCGGTGACGCAGCCGCTGCGCCGCGCCGAATAGCTTTTCGCTTGATCGATCGGCGCAAAGTGCCACATAGGGCAGGACCCTCGCCTAGGAGAGATGCCGCCATGCCCTCGCCCCTGCCCACCATTGCCGGCCTTTCCGATCTTTCCGGCCGCTACGACGCAGTCCTGAGCGACGTTTGGGGCGTCATCCACAATGGCGTCCATGCCTTTCCCGAAGCCGTCGAGGCGCTGCGCAATTTTCGACGCGACGGGGGCAGGGTGGTGCTGATCACCAATGCACCGCGCCCCTCCGGCCCGATCATCGCCATGCTCGATCGCCTCGACGTCCCGCGCGACACATATGACGCCATCGTGTCGTCCGGTGACGTCACCCGCAACATGATCGCCAAGTATCAGGGCCGGGCCATCCACCACGTCGGTCCGCCCACCGAGGACGATGCCCTTTACGAAGGTTTTGACCTTCGCCGTACCGGCGCCGACGAGGCCGAAGTCGTGGTCGTCACCGATCTCGACACCGACGACGATACGCCGGAAATGTATCGCGATCGGGCGCGCCAGTGGCTCAGCCGCAAGCTGCCGATGATCTGCGCCAATCCCGATCGCGTCGTCGAGCATGGCGACAAGATCATCTATTGCGGCGGTGCCTTGGGCGACCTTTATTCGGCCATGGGCGGCATGGTCCACATGGCCGGCAAGCCCTACCAGCCGATCTACGAAGAAGCTTTCCGCCTGGCTGAACGCGCCGCAGGGCAGGGGCTGACAAAGTCCCGCGTTCTGGCCATCGGCGACAGCGTCCGCACCGACGCGGCCGGCGCCGCCCAGTTCGGCATCGATCTCCTTTTCGTCACCGGCTCGATCCACGCCGCCGAGCTCGACGCCTTCGGCAAACCCGATCCCCGCGCCATTGCCGACCTCATCGCCCCCAGCCGCGCCCGCACCGCCGGCTACCTGCCGCGGCTGACGTGGTAGCTCCAGTGCTTTTCGTCTCGGAAGACCCCCACCCAACCTCCCCCGTAAGGCGGGGGAGGAGCGGCGTTGTGCTCAACGCTGGATCGTGGGCTCGCACTGACCTTCTCCTCCCCCTTCTGCAGGGGGAGGCCGGGTGGGGGTACTTCAACCAAACCCCGAGCCTGCCGTGACCTTCACCCGCCTCTCCACCACCGCCGACCTGCCCGCCCACCTCCGCGGCGCCCATGTCGCCATCGGCAATTTCGACGGTCTTCATCGCGGTCATCAATCCATCATTGCGGCCCTCCGCGAACGCGCCCGCGCCGCCAACGCCCCGGCGCTCCTTTTGACCTTCGAGCCCCATCCGCGCGACGTTTTTGCGCCTGCGCCCTTTATGTTCCGGCTGACCCATGCCGACGCCAAGGTCCGGCTGGCCGAAGCCTTGGGTCTCGATGGCATCATTGTCCTTCCTTTCGATCGCGCCTTCTCGCAGACCGAGGCCGAGGACTTCGTTCAGACCATTCTCGTCGACCAGCTCGGCGTGCGCGGCGTCATCACCGGCTCCGACTTCCACTTCGGTCGCCAGCGCCGTGGCACACCGGCATTCCTCCGCGCCGAAGGCGAGCGCCTTGGCTTTGCCGTCGAAACGTTGGACCTAATGGACGAGGGCGACGAGCCGATTTCCTCCTCGCGCATCCGTGCTGCGCTGAGCGAAGGCGCCGTCACTGCTGCCAATAGGCTGCTTGGCTATCACTGGTTCTTCGATGGCTGCGTGGTGAAAGGCGACCAGCGCGGCCGCGAGCTTGGCTATCCGACGGCCAATACTCAGACGGCCAACGGCTTCCAGCTCGCGCAGGGCGTCTACGCCGTCCGCGCTCGCCTCGGGGATCGCCTGCTCGACGGCGTCGCCGCCTACGGCAAGCCCATGTTCGACAATCAGCTGCCGCCCTTTGAAACCCACCTCTTCGACTTCGACGAAGATATTTATGGCCAGACCATCCAGGTGGCGCTGGTCGGGCACATTCGCGGGCAGGAAGTATTCAATGGGCTGGACGAACTGATCGCCGCCATGGATCGCGACGGCAAGAAGGCCCGCGAGATGATCGCTGCAGCAGAGCCGCTTAGCACTCTGGACGAGCGGCTGGGCTTTTTCGCACGCTGAACCAGGCTTTAGTGGCGGAGGGAATCCACCACGGCCTTGAGCTTTGCCGCGCCTTCATCGGTGAACGTGCCGCGGCTGCCATTGACCGTCAGCAAGCCGGCCTCTTGTAGCTCTTCGACGCCTTTTGCGCTCGCCTTGTGACCTTGACCGTCATCGAGAGCCACCTCGCTGACGGCGTCGCCGCTTTCCAGCTGATGGTAGGCGGCAAAAGCGAGGATGGAGAGCGCCTGGTCGGACAATTGCATGGAAGAGCTCCTGTGTTCGACAGGAGAAATGCTTTGCCGAAGCTTTCGATCCGCAGCGGCAGGGGCAAGCCAGCCTGCCATGCGCCCAATTTTCTTTGCCCCGATCCGCCTCCCTTGCTACAACCCGCCGCAAATCTTCCCCGAAAGCCTTTTCTTCCATGAACGACACCGCAACCGGCGCGACCGAAACCGATTACTCGTCGACGCTCTTCCTGCCGGAAACCGAATTCCCGATGCGCGCCGGCCTGCCGGATCGCGAGCCCATCTGGCTCAAGCGCTGGGCGGACATGGACATTTACGCAATGCAGCGCGAGCAGGCCAAGGATCGCCCGCTTTTTACGCTCCATGACGGCCCGCCCTACGCCAATGGCAATATCCATATCGGCCACGCGCTCAACAAGACGCTCAAGGACATGGTCAGCCGGTCCATGCAGATGCTGGGCCACAACGCCGCCTATGTTCCCGGCTGGGATTGTCACGGTCTGCCGATCGAATGGAAGATCGAAGAGCAGTACCGCGCCAAGGGCAAGGACAAGAACGACGTCCCGGTGGTCGAATTCCGCCAGGAATGCCGTAGCTTCGCCGAACAATGGGTCGACATCCAGCGCGAGGAATTCAAGCGCCTCGGCATTCTGGGCGAGTGGGACAACCCCTACCTCACCATGAGCTTTGATGCCGAAGCCCAGATCGCGCGCGAGCTGATGAAGGTCTCGATGTCGGGACAGCTTTATCGCGGCTCCAAGCCCGTCATGTGGTCGGTGGTTGAGCGCACCGCGCTCGCCGAAGCCGAAATCGAATATGCCGACTACGAGAGCGACACGATCTGGGTCAAATTCCCGATCCTGACCTCCGCCGCCCCCCAGCGCTCGGGCACCTATACGCCCATCGCAGGCCCGTCCGTCTCCTATACGGCGGGCGGCGAACAGCAATTCGCCGGCGCTTCCGTCTTGATCTGGACCACGACGCCCTGGACCATTCCGGCCAACCGCGCGATCTCGTTTTCGAGCCGCATCAGCTATGGCCTCTACGAGGTCACCGAGGCCCCGGCCGAAAACTGGGCCAAGGTCGGTGAAAAGTACATCATCGCCGACAAGCTCGCTGCCGAAGTCTTCGCCAAGGCCAAGGTCAGCGGCTATGAAAAGCGCGCAAGCGTCACCGCCGACGAGCTCGACGGCATCACCACGGCCCATCCGCTTCGCGGTTTCGCCGATGGCTACCAATTTGACGTCCCGCTTCTCGATGGCGAACATGTTACCGACGATGCCGGCACCGGCTTCGTCCATACCGCGCCCTCGCACGGCCTCGACGACTTCGACATCTGGATGACCTCGACCCGCCTGCTGCAGGATCGCGGCATCGATCCGACCATCCCCTTCCCGGTCGGCGACGACGGTTTCTACACCAAGGATGCGCCCGGCTTCGACGGCGCCCGCGTCATCGACGACAACGGCAAGAAGGGCGACGCCAACCAGCGCGTCATCACCGCCCTTGCCGAGCGCGGCGCCATGGTCGCCCGCGGCCGCGTCAAGCATTCATACCCGCACTCATGGCGCTCCAAGAAGCCGGTAATCTACCGCAACACGCCGCAATGGTTCGTCTACATGGACAAAGCCACCGAAGGCGCCGAGGGCGACACCCTGCGCCACCGCGCGCTCAACGCCATCGACGCGACCAAATTCTACCCCGCTGCCGGCCAGAACCGTCTGCGTGCCATGATCGCCGATCGCCCCGATTGGGTCCTCTCACGCCAGCGCGCCTGGGGCGTGCCGATCACCGTTTTCGTGCACCGGGAAAGCGGCGAAATCCTCCGCGACGAAGCGGTCAATCACCGCATTGCGCAAAGTTTTGAGGAAGAAGGCGCCGACGCCTGGTACAAGCCCGGCGCGGCCGAGCGCTACCTCAGCTCGGACTATGCCGCTTCCGACTACGAGATGATCAAGGACGTCCTTGACGTCTGGTTCGATAGTGGCTCCACCCACGCCTTCGTGCTCCGCAACAAGCAGAAGTGGCCGCACCTGAAATTCCCGGCCTCGATGTATCTCGAAGGCTCGGATCAGCACCGCGGCTGGTTCCACTCTTCGCTGCTCGAAAGCTGCGCCACCAACGGCTACGCGCCCTATGACAGCGTGCTGACCCATGGCTTCACCATGGATGGCGATGGCAAGAAGATGAGCAAGTCCCTGGGCAACACCGTCGCCCCACAGGACATCATCAAGCAATACGGCGCCGATATCCTCCGCCTCTGGGTCGCCTCCTCCGACTATTCGGAAGACCTCCGCCTCGGCAAGGAAATCATCCAGACCACCGTCGACAGCTACCGCAAGCTGCGCAACACCCTGCGCTGGCTCCTCGGCAACCTCGCCCACTTCAAGGCCGAGGATGTGGTCGACGCCAGGGACATGCCCGAGCTGGAGCGGCTGATGCTGCATCGCCTTGCCCAGCTCGATGCCGGTGTGCGCAACGCCTACAAGGAATACGACTACCGCAAGGTGGTGACCCTCCTCACCAACTTCATGAATATCGAGCTTTCGGCCTTCTACTTCGATATTCGCAAGGACGCGCTTTATTGCGACCCGATCAGCTCGATCCGCCGCCGCTCTGCGCTCACCGTGCTCGATTACCTCTTCAATGCGCTGACCGCCTGGCTCGCCCCGATCCTGGTCTTCACCATGGAGGAATGCTGGCTCGAACGGCACCCCGGCGAAACCGAGTCCGTCCACCTGCGTCTCTTCCCCGAGATCCCCGCCGACTGGCTCGATGATGACCTGGCGCAAAAGTGGCAGCTCATCCGCGCCGTCCGCCGCGTCGTCACCGGTGCTCTCGAAATCGAGCGCCGCGAAAAGCGCATCGGCTCCTCGCTCGAGGCTGCACCGCAAGTCTTTGTCGCCGACGCCCGCTACCTCGTGGCGCTCGAAGGTCAGGACCTTGCCGAAATCGCCATCACCTCGGCTGTCGCACTCAAGCAGAACGAAGGCCCCCACGAAGCCTTCCGCCTCGACGACGTGCCCGGCATCTCGGTCGTGCCCGCCCTCGCCACCGGCAACCGCTGCGCCCGCTCCTGGAAAGTCCTGCCCGAAGTCGGCACCGACAAGGACTACCCGGACGTCACCCTGCGCGACGCCCAAGCCCTCCGCGAACGCGCCGCGGCTGGTCTCTAGCACTTCCCCTCTCCCCTTGCGGGAGAGGGTGCCCGAAGGGCGGGTGAGGGGTGGTCCTCAACGTCCATAGACCCCTCATCCGGCGCTGCGCGCCACCTTCTCCCGCGAGGGGAGAAGGAAGACGGAGAAGATTTCGGTGACAATTCCGGCTCACTCCCTTCGCAACCCGACCATCATCGCCTCCCTAATGGCGGCAATCATCGCCTTCGGGATCGATCGCGCGCAAAAAGGCTTCCACATCGCCGCCGAATGCTATGCCTTCGGCCAGGCGCTCTGCGTCCAGATCCCTTATGCCTATAATCCCTTGACGCTCACCGGCTGGCGCGGCGGCGAGGTGATCAGCGTCACGCCATTCTTCGACTACGTCCTCGTCTGGAATACCGGCATTTCCTATGGCCTGCTCGATGGTCTTCCCGTCTGGACCCTCGGCGCCGTCATGCTGGTTGCCATCGTCGCCCTATCGGTCTGGTGGTGGCGGACTAGTGTCTTCCTGGTCCGGCTCGGCCTTGCCTTCTGCATCGGTGGTGCTCTCTCCAATGCCCTCGACCGGCTGATCTATGGCGCAGTGGCCGATTTCTTCCACTTCCACTGGGGAAGCTGGTCGTTCTACATCTTCAACATCGCCGACATGGCGATTACCCTGGGCGTCATCCTGCTCTTCGCCGATCTTCTCGGCCTTGGCCGCAGGAAAGAAAAAAAGCCGGCATAATCACCTTGCTGCCAGAATCTGGTCTTAGCGCACACAATGCGCTATAGAAGCGCCGTTATCTTAAGGGATGAGTGCATGCACATTGCATTGTCGACCGCCGCCCGCTCGGGGCTCATGGCGCTGGGACTGCTTGCGACGCTCGCGCTGGGCGCCTGCACCACCGTCGAAGGCAATAATGCGTTCACCGATTTTGGCACCTTCGAGCGCGAAGTTCTCAACGACACCGCCCGTGGCGTTGGCCTCATCCCCGGCGCAGCGCCCAAGGAAGACCTGACCGCCGCCCGTGCGCCGCTGGTTCTGCCGCGCGGTGGAACCAATGCCCTGCCGGCTCCGACCACCCAGGTCGCCGCCGCTTCCCTGCCGGTCAACAGCGACACGGTTCAGATCGACACGACCGGCCTCAGCGCCAACGATATCGAGATCATGCGCCGGGCGCGGGTTGTCGATATGCGCACCCTTGGTGGCCGTCCGCTGACCGAGACCGAGGCCCGTCAGCTCACCGCACAGATGCAGCGCGCCAATATGCCGGTTACCGCCAACAGCCAGCGCCCGCTTTACCTGCCTCCGGCCGAATACTTCACCCAGGTCGGCGACGCCCAGCTGGTCTGCCGCTCGGCTTCCGGCGAGTTCGTTTCCTTGCGCGACGAGCGCTGCCCGGCCGATGTCCGTGCTGCCATCCAGCGCGGCTCCGGCACCGCATTGCAGCCATCGAACTCGATCAGCTCCGGCGCCGGCGCTGGCCTGACCCGGCAGGAAACGCGGCTCAGCCGCTAGGCTCTGGCGCCTCCCAAGCATTCCAGCGGCCGGAGCCATCCGGCCGCTTTCCATTTACCGCGCCGCCCGACGGAGCGCTTCGACGAAAAGTGGAAACCGGTTTTCCGCTTCGGAAGCGCGACCAGCAAAGAAGGGTCCCGCATGACAGAAAGCCTCGCCCATGAGCGACGATAAACAGCCTGAAACCATCGACCGCCTTGCCAAGGTCATTGCCCGCGCCGGCCTCTGCTCGCGCCGCGATGCCGAAGGCTGGATCACCGATGGCCGCATCAGCGTCAACGGCAAGAAGGTCATCACCCCGGCCTTCAACGTTACCGACAAGGACAAGATTGAAGTCGACGGCATGCCGCTGGCCGCGCGTCAGGGCACCCGCGTCTGGCTCTACCACAAGCCGGCCGGCCTCGTTGTGACCGAGCGCGACCCCGAAGGCCGCCCGACCATCTTCGAGGAATTCGAGAAGAAGGGCCTGCCGCGCGTCCTCACCGTCGGCCGCCTCGATATCAACACCGAAGGCCTGCTGCTGCTCACCAATGATGGCGGCCTCAAGCGCGTCCTCGAACTGCCCTCCACCGGCTGGCTGCGCCGTTATCGTGTCCGCGCCCATGGCTCGGTGACCCAGGCGCAGCTCGATGGCCTCAAGGATGGCATCACCGTCGAGGGCATCCAGTATGGCCCGATCACGGCGACGCTGGAGCGCGAGCAGGGCGCCAATGTCTGGCTCGTGCTTGGCCTGCGCGAAGGCAAGAACCGCGAAGTCAAGAATGTCCTCGGCTCGCTCGGTCTGGAGGTCAATCGCCTGATCCGCGTTTCCTATGGTCCGTTCCAGCTTGGCGATCTGCCCGAAAACGGCGTCGAAATGGTCAAGGCTCGCATGCTGCGCGATCAGCTCGGCAAGAAGCTCGCTGCCGAGGCCGGCGTCGATTTCGAAAGCGAAATGCCCGATCCCTTCGCCCAGCAGCCGCGCGAAGAAGGCTTCCGCGTTCGCTCGCCACGCGATCGCGACAGTTCGCGGCCCAACCCCGCCCGTGGCGCCACCCGCACGGCTCCTGGCCGCGGCGAGGAAGAGCGCTCGAGCAGCCGTCCGCGCCGTGTCCACTTCGAGGACGATGGCCGCGCGCCCGAAGCCTATACGCCCAAGCCGCAGAGCCGCGGCCGCACCGATCGCGACGATCAGCCAGCAAGCAGCTTCGGTAAGCCGGGCGGCGATCGTCCTGAGCGCGGCAGCTTCGGCGACAAACCAGCCCGCGGTGGATTTGGTGATCGCCCCAAACGCGATTTTGGTGACAAGCCCAAGCGCGACTTTGGCGATAAGCCACAGCGCAGTTTCGGTGACCGTTCGCAGCGTCCGACCGGCGATCGGCCGCAGCGTTCGTATGGCGACAAGCCGCAGCGCCCATATGGCGATCGCCAGCAACGCCCCTATGGCGACAAGTCGGCGCGCGGTAATTTTGGCGATCGTCCGCAGCGGCCCTATGGCGACAAACCGAACCGTGGTCCCCGTCCCGAGGGTGGTTTTTCTGATCGCCCGAAGCGCGACTTCGGTGATCGCCCGCAGCGCCCGTCCGGCGACCGGCCCAACCGCGGTCCCCGTCCCGAAGGCGGTCTTAACGATCGGCCCAAGCGCGACTTCGGCGATCGTCCGCAGCGGTCCTTTGGTGACAAGCCGAGAACCGGTCCGCGTCCGACCGACAAGCCTTATGGTGATCGTCCCCAGCGCCGCGACGGCGCTCCCGGCGCCAAATCCTTTGGCGGTCGTCCGGGCAGCAAGCCCTTCGGCGGCAAGCCGAGTGGCTCACGCCCCACAGGCCAGCGTCCGCAAGGTGGTCGTCCGACCGGCGGTCGTCCTGAGGGTGGCCGTCCACCCGGTGGACGCCCGACAGGCGGTCGCCCGTCCTCGGGTCCACGCCGTCCAACCGGTCGCTGAGCCAATAGTGTGCGTTCCCTCCCCCCGAAGGGGGAGGGTAGTGCAGCTAGGCCGCAGGCCATAGCGAAACTAGGGTGGGGTTAGCCGCAGCAGACCCTTGTCTCTGAAGGATCAACAAATGCGCATCGTCGCCGGCAAGTTTCGCGGCAAGACCCTGATCTCGCCGTCGGACGACAGCATCCGCCCCACCTCCGACCGCGCCCGCGAATCCATCTTCAACATCCTGGGCTCCCGGCTCGGTCCCAATCTCGACGGCCTCCGCGTCCTCGACCTTTTCGCCGGCACGGGTGCGCTCGGGCTCGAAGCGCTCTCTCGCGGCGCTGCGCACGTCACCTTCGTCGATACCGGCGTTGAAGCACGGGGCCTCATCCGCGACCACATCGAAGCCTTTGGTGCTGCCGGCATTACCAAGCTCCTCCGCCGCGACGCCACCGCGCTCGGCGTGCCCGGCACCTTTGGCCAGTTCGACCTCGTCTTCCTCGATCCCCCCTACAGACAGTCGCTCGGTGAAAAGGCCCTCGTCGAACTCGCGAACAATGGCTGGCTTGCTCCCGGGGCAACGATCGTTTGGGAAGAAGCCGCCACGGCAGAAGTCGAGGTGCCGCCGGGCTTCACCCTGGACGACACCCGAGAATATGGTGCCGCCTCGGTGCGCTTTCTGCGCTTCGGTTAAGCTCCCCTCATCCGCCCTTCGGGCACCTTCTCCCGCAAGGGGAGAAGGGGGCACCTTGCGCGACCAACCACCGGCTCTCCCTTCTCCCCTCGCGGGAGAAGGTGGCTCGCGCAGCGAGACGGATGAGGGGGCGTTTGGCCACGACGCTGTGTTCGAACCATCCCGGCCCCGCTCGTGTTCTCCTCTGTAAGGAGAATTTCATGTCAGAAATCACACGATCCGGCGGCTGCCTCTGCGGCGCGCTGCGCTACGAAGTGCGTGGCGAACCCTATAAAAGCGGTCTCTGCCACTGCGCCGATTGCCGCAAAGTCACAGGCTCGGCCTTCTTACATTATGCCGACTGGCGCCCGCATCAGTTCACCAGCACTGGCGAGTACAAGACCTTTGCAGGGCGCTCGTTCTGCCCCACCTGCGGGTCGCACACATTCAATCTCAGCGACGATCAGGTCGAGATCCATCTCGGCACGCTCGACGAGGCACCCAACAAGATCAGGCCCGAAATCGAAGGCTGGGCCATCCGCCGCGAACCCTGGCTCCCGGTCATCCCCAGCGTGCCGATGTTTCCCAGAGATCCGTGACTGACTTACCTCGCCCCTCCGGGGAGAGGTCGGCGCGCAGCGCCGGGTGAGGGGTTCAGGCGGCCGCCTTAAGGCACTCCGCACACCGTCCGCGGATTTCCATCGTGGTCTGCTCGACCTTGAATCCGGTGCCTTTCGCCCAGCCGCCGACGCGCTCCTCGATCACCGCATCGGCAAACTCGTCGACCTTCCCGCAGCTTTCGCAGATGGCGAAGGCGATCAGGCCCTTGCGGTGGCAATGGACGTCCGCACAGGCGACAAAGGCATTGAGCGACTCCAGCCGATGCGCCAGCCCACGCTCAACCAACTTCTCCAAAGCGCGATAGACCTGTAATGGTGCCCGCAAGCCGTCGCCGCGCAACCGGTCCAAAATGTCGTAGGCGGAAAGCGGGGCAGGGGCATGATTGAGCGCCGCGAGCACCAGGCCCTGATTGCGCGTCAGGTCTGCAGGGATCGTGTGCTCATGCGCCATTGATTTCTCTCCTGCCAAAAAGTCGTTCCGTCGGCACCGCCAGCGACACCAGGAACACAGCCAGCGCCATCACCACGATCGAAGGGCCGGATGCAGTGTCCCAGGTCAGCGACCCGAAAAGGCCACCGATCACCGCCACTGCCCCCAGCACGGCCGCGACCAACGCCATCATTTCCGGCGTCGCACTCAGGCGGCGCGCCGTGGCCGCCGGAATGATCAGGAGAGACGTAATCAGCAAAACGCCGACGAGCTTCATCGCGATGGCGATGACCGAGGCCATCAGCAGCATGAGGATGATGCGGCTCACTTCGGGCTTCAGCCCCTCGGCCTCCGCCAGTTCCGGGCTCACCGTCGCCGCCAGCAGCGGTCGCCAATTGAGGAACAGGATCAGGATTATGGCGATCCCCCCCCCATAGATCACAAAGATATCCTCGGCCGACACGGCAAGGAGGTCGCCGAACAGAAAGCCCAGGAGGTCGATGCGCACCTGCGTCAGGAAGCCGACAATGACCAGCCCGACGGCAAGGCTCGAATGGCTCAAAATGCCGAGCAGCGCATCGGTGGAAAGCGTATTCTGCCGCTGCAGCAAGAACAGCGCCCCCGCCACCAGCGCCGCCACGGCAAAGACACCGAGCGTCATGTTGACCGACAGCAGAATCGAAAGCGCCACGCCCAAAAGCGCCGAATGCGCCATCGTATCCCCAAAATAGGCCATGCGCCGCCAGACGACGAAACAGCCAAGCGGCCCCGTCACGCCCGCAAGACCCACGCCAGCGATCAGCGCGCGGGAAAAGAAATCACCGAACATGGGAGTGCTCTTCATGCTTATGGCGATGATGCTCGTCCCCCACCACGCATCCATCCGCATGATGTTCGTGATCGTGATGATGCTCATAGATCGCGAGCCCATTCCGCGCGCCGAACAGCCGCAGATATTCCGGGCTTTGCTTCACCATGCCCGGCGTGCCGCGGCAGCATACATGGCCATTGAGGCACAGCACCGTGTCGGTCTCCGCCATCACCACATGAAGGTCATGGGAAATCATCAGGATGCCGGCCTGGGTCGTGTCGCGGATCTGCCGGATCAGCGCGTAGAGCGCTTCTTCCCCGGAAAAGTCGACGCCCTGCACGGGCTCGTCCAGAACCAGAAGATCGGGCTTGCGGATCATTGCCCGCGCAAACAGCACGCGCTGGAACTCGCCCCCGGAAAGTTCCTGCACCGCCGCCCGCCGCAGACGCGTCGCACCCACCGCCTCGAGCGCCATGCCGATCTCGCGGTCTTCATGCCGTCCCGTCAGCGTCATCAGCCGCTCCACGGTGAGCGGCAGCGTCCAGTCGATCGAAAGCTTTTGCGGCACATAGCCGATGGTGAGCCCGGCCTTGCGCCAAACGGTCCCCATGCTCGGCTTCAGCACGCCCGTCACCATCTTCGCCGTCGTGGACTTGCCCGATCCATTTGGCCCGATCAGCGTCACGATCTCGCCCCGACCAATCGTCAGGTCCACGCCCTCGACAAGCGTTCGTCCGCCGCTGCGCACTCCCGCACCGGACAGCGTGATCAGCGTTTCCTTCGATGGCTTTTCGAGCATCGGACCTAAAGCTCCTTGACGTCTCCAAATACGTTATAGCATAACACCGCCGCAAGCGTAATAACATAACATATCACCGATCGAGGCGACCCATGAAAACCTTCACCCTTGCCGCCCTGGCGCTCCTGGCATCCACCAGCCTCGCCACCGCCGCACCGCAAGTGGTGGCCTCCACCAAGCCCATCCACTCCCTCGTGTCCGCCGTCATGGCCGGTGTCGCCGGGCCAGCGCTCATCGTCAAAGGCGCCGCCTCCCCACACACCTATTCGCTCCGCCCATCCGACGCCGCATCGCTCGAATCAGCCGACATCGTCTTCTGGACCGGTCATGGCATGGAGCTCTTTCTCGCCGATGCGCTCGAGACGCTCAGCACCAATGCCGAAGTCGTCGAACTCTCCGAAGCGCCCGGCATCTCGCTCCTGCCCATCCGCGAAGGCGGTGCCTTCGAAGCGCATGAACATGAGGATCATGACCACGATCACGAGGGCCATGATCACGACCACGATCATGACCACGACGAAGGCGACAGCGACATGCATTTCTGGCTCGATCCGAGCAATGCCCAGGCTATGGTCGGAGAAATCGCCCGCGTGCTGATGGAAGCCGATCCGGAAAATGCCGAAACCTACGCGGCCAATGCCGAAGCCGAACTGGCGACCCTGACGGACCTCGAAACCGAGCTCACCGCGACCCTGGCGCCTTTGGCTGACAGGCCGTTCATCGTCTTTCACGATGCCTACCAATATTTCGAAGCCCGCTTCGACCTCGCCGTGGCCGGTACCGTCACCGTCTCCCCCGAGGCCATGCCAGGCGCCGCCCGCATCGATCAGTTGCGCACAAAGGTCTCCGAACTGGGCGCCACCTGCGTCTTCGCCGAACCAAATTTCGAGCCGGCCATCGTCCAGACCATCGTCGAAGGCACCAGCGCCAAGGCCGGCACCCTGGACCCCGAAGGCTCCGCCCTCGCTGAAGGCCCCGACCTTTACTCCCAGCTGCTCCGCAATCTCGCTACCGGCCTCGTCGACTGCCTGAGCTAGCCACCACCGAGCCGCTCCACCCTTGCCTGCCTCCCCTTAGGGAAGGGAATTAGGGTGGGGTGGAGCAGCGCCTTACGACTTGTGTGCTTTGCTCCTCGCCCAGTGAAACTTGGGCGGGGGTCACTCCCGCCTTAAAACGTAACGTTCTAACATATCGGAAACTTCATGCATAAACTCGTGCCTCTGCTCCTCACCACGGCTTTCATCACGCCAGCCCTCGCTGACGAAACCACCGCCTATCGCCTCTTCATCGGCGACCACACCGAACCCAAGCTCACTGCTCTCGATTGGACGACCGGTGACGCCGTCGCCACCTTCCAGCTCAAAAGCCCCGCCACCCTTTACACCACCGGCGACGCCGTTTTCGCCATCCAGGGTGCCGGCAACCAGGTCTCCGCCTTCACCACCGGCATTTCCATTGACGACCATGGCGACCACGGCGACATCGCCATCACCGACCCCACCGCTATCGAAGCAACCCTTGGCGGCGCCAAGCCCGCCCACTTCGTCGAACACGGTGGCCAAGCCGCCATGTTCTTCGACGGCTCCGGCCTCGTCACCCGCTTCGATCCGACCGCCTGGGCCAGCGGCACGCTCGACACCACAGAATTCAACAGTGGCACCGCCCATCATGGCGTCGCCGTGCCATGGGGCGACTTCACGCTCGTCTCCGCCGCCAATGCAGACGACGAAAAGAAGCCCCGCCTCGGCCTCGACGTCCTCGACGCATCCGGCGAAAAAGTCGGCGACACCCATGCCTGCCCGGACCTGCATGGCGAAGCAAGCTCCGGAAACACCGTCATCGTCGGTTGCGGCGATGGTCTCCTCGTCGTCACCAACTCCGGCGTGCCGCAGATCGAAAAACTCGATTATGCCGGCCTGCCCGAAGGCAAGGTCACGGCGCTGATCGGCGGCATTGGCCTTCAATATTTCCTCGGCAATTACGGGGCCGACAAGGTGGTGCTGATTGATCCCAGTGAAGCCGAACCCTACCGCCTCATCGACCTGCCCACCCGCCGCGTCCACTTCGTGGTCGATAACCTGCGGCCAAAACTGGCCTATATCTTCACCGAAGACGGCAACCTGCATCAGCTTGACGTGGTCAAGGGCGAAATTACCAAGACGCTAAAGGTTACCGAGCCCTATTCGATGGATGGCGAGTGGAGCTTGCCGCGACCGCGCCTAGCCGTTGCCGGCAACGACATTGCCGTCACCGATCCACTCGCCGGCGTCGTGCACCTGATTGATGCCGAAAGCTTCACGCCGAGCCGTGACCTCCCGGTCGATGGCACGCCCTATACCATTGTCGCCGCCGGCGGTTCCGGCGCCGTCCACTAGACGTGTCGCGAGGGGCCGTTACCGAAACGGCCCCTTGAAAATAAAGAATGCCCCAAGCCCGATGAAGCCAAAACCCGCCGCGTGGTTCCAGGTCAGCTTTTCCCCCAGATAGGTCACTGCAAACAGCGCGAAGACGCTAAGAGAAATGACCTCCTGAATAGTCTTGAGTTCGGCAGCCGAATACATCGCGCTGCCGATCCTGTTGGCGGGGATCGCCAGCCAGTATTCGAAGAACGCCACGCCCCAGCTGATCAGCACCACCATCCACAGTGCCAGGCTGTGAAATTTAAGATGCCAATACCAGGCAAAGGTCATGAAGAGGTTGGACGCGATCAACAGGCCGATCGGCGCCAGCGAAGGGAAATTGAAGCCCAAGGCTTCCTCCTGGGGAACAAGGCGGCTCTCCTTACGCCGCCGCCTCGCTGCAGAAAAGGGGGATCACCGCGCCTTGGTTGGCTGCTCGAGGCCAAAGATTTCGTCGCTGACATCGTCGAGCTTCTTGCGCACCAGCGCCTGTGCATCGTGCAGCCCGCGATTATAGAAATAAGCGCCCATCCGCTCGGCAAAAAACTGCATCAGCATTTCCGCCGGCATGGCCCCGATCGACTGGTCCAGCTCCTCGCGAAAATAGTCCTGGATCTCCCCGACGATCGCCTTTGTCTCGTCGCGGTCGAACTTGATCGGCTTCATGGCGCACCTCGCTAAAACTGGGGGGTTCATACGCTGAGTCGTTCCTTGTCGCCTGGCTGCGCTTGGGTCATTATGACGCCGCTCAAGGGAGTTTTCGCCATGCTTGCCCGCCTAAGCCTTGTCGCTCTCATCGCCTTCGCGGCGCTCGCCACGCCCACCTTCGCGAAGACCAAGCCAGCAGCCCAACCCGAACAGGTCACCTGTGACGGCGTTTTTGGTCCGGACAGTTCCGAAAAGCTGGTCAAGGAAACCTTCGGCGCCGAAAACGTGATTACCGGCATGGTTCCAGGCCCCGAGGGCACCGAAATGCTGGCCACCACGGTCTTTGGCGATGATCCAGACCGCAAAATGGAATTCGGCTGGTTCGACGAGGAAAACCTAACTCACCTCTCCTATGTCGAGCTCTCGCCCAGCCAGACCGCACCCGGCGGCGTCCGCATCGGCATGACCCCGGCCGAAGTCGAAAAACTCAACGACACGCCTTTCATCATCGGCGGCTTCTGGTGGGACTATGGCGGCTATGCGCAGATCGAAAAGGGCAAGCTCGCCAATGCCGACGATGCCACTTGCTTCCTTTCCCTGCGCTTCTCGCCTGCGGACGAATATTCGCCCGCCATCGACGTGACGCCGGTGTCCGGCGAGGTGGAGGTTCCCTCCGACGAGGGCCTGCTCGAAATTCTCGACACGCGCCTCCAAGTCCTGACGCTGGGCTATGCCTGGCCCGAAGACTTGCCTCAGCCCGAATACTAAGACCCCTGATTGACCCGTCGAGGCAGCGGGCGTACCCTCTGCCTCGAGACTGGTTTCCGGCGTTCAGGTGAACAAGGGAAATAATAGGGAACACGGTGAAGCGTACCCATTAGGGACTGATTCCGTGGCTGCCCCCGCAACTGTAAGCGGCGAGTGCTTTCCAAGGCTCACTGGCTTGTGCCGGGAAGAGGGAAAAGCGCGTTCGAGCCGTGAGCCAGGAGACCTGCCAGCCTCCGTATGGAACACTCAACTGTCGGTGGGACAGGGAGGGGGCGAGATGATTAGGCCATCAGGCTGATGCCGTGTGGGGCAGGGCCCCATAGCATACCCGCGCTTGCGCGGCACACCCTTCATTTCGCCCTTCAGGAACATGTCCATGCATATCGAACCCGATCTCGTTTCGCCCGAAAAAATGCTTCTTGCCTACGCCACCGCCGCTGCTGCCGGTGCCATGGCCGTCAAATTTGCCGTTGACACCGTGCGCACCCGCGGCGCCCTGTCGCTGCTCGCTCGCACCGCGATCGCCACGGCCGCGGTCTTCGTTTTCTTCGAAGTCTTCCCCCATTATGCCGTGGGTGTCAGCGAGGTGCACCTGATCCTGGGTTCGACCCTGCTGCTGCTGTTCGGCGCCGCCCCGGCTGCCTTTGGTCTCGCGCTTGGCCTTATGGTGCAGGGCCTATTCTTCGCGCCTTTCGACCTTCCGCAATATTTTGCCAATGTCACGACGCTGGTCGCCCCGCTAGTTGCAATTAAATTCGTGGCCGACCGGATCATCCGCCCGGATACCGCCTATGTCGACCTGCGCTACAGCCAGGCGCTTGCACTCTCCGCCACCTATCAGGGCGGCGTCGTCCTCTGGGTCGCCTTCTGGGCGCTCTATGGCCAAGGTTTCGGCGCGGAAAACCTCGCCAGCGTCGCCAGTTTCGGCGGTGCCTACATGTTGGTCGTGCTGCTCGAGCCGCTGGTCGATCTCCTTGTCCTTGCCGGCGCCAAGCTGGTGCGTGGCCTGGGCAAGACCGGCCTCGTCACCTCGCGCCTTTATGCCTGATCAAACCCCGGCGCCTTCGGGCGCCGGGCTCAAGGATTTGCCATGACCAAAATTCCAACGACCGTGATCACCGGCTTTCTCGGCGCCGGCAAGACAACGCTTGTCCGCCATCTCCTCGCCCATGCCCCCAAGGGCAAGCGCATCGCGCTGATCATCAACGAGTTTGGTGATCTGGGCGTCGACAAGGACATCCTTGCCGGTTGTGGCGACGAAACCTGCCGCGAGGAGGACATGGTCGAACTCTCCAATGGCTGCATCTGCTGCACCGTGGCCGACGAGTTCATTCCCACCATGCAGGCCTTGCTCGCCCGCGAGGAAAAGTTCGATCACATCGTCATCGAAACCTCTGGCCTTGCCTTGCCGCAGCCCCTGATCCGCGCCTTCAACTGGCCCGAGATCAAGGCGCAGGTCACCATTGACGGCGTCGTCACCGTCGCCGACGCCGCCGCGCTGGCCGAAGGCCGTTTCGCCTCCGATGAAGCCGCCGTCGACGCGCAGCGCCGCCAGGACGAAATGCTCGACCACGAAACCCCGCTGGGCGAACTTTTCGAAGATCAACTCTCCGCCGCTGACATGATCATCCTCAACAAGACCGATCTCGTCGATGCGCCCCTGCTCGAAAAAGTCGAGCAGAACATCCGCGCCGAGCTGCGCCCCGGCGTCGGCATCGTTCGCGCTGCCAATGGCCATGTCGATATCGCTGCGCTCTTAGGCATGGGCATCGGCTCGGAGGCCGATATCGCCAACCGCCCAAGCCATCACGAACTCGAACACGGCGGCGAAACCCACGAGCACGACGATTTCGACAGCTTTTCGCTCAAACTTGCCTCCGTGCAGAACAAGGACCACTTGCTCGCCACCATCGAAGAGACCATCCGCAACCACGACGTGCTGCGCCTAAAAGGCTTCGCCGCCATTCCGGGCGCCCAGGCCCGCCTCGCCATCCAGGCCGTCGGTCCCCGCGTCACCGCCTACTTCGACCGCCCCTGGAAAGCCGGCGAACCCCGCGAAACCGCGCTCGTCGTCATCGGTGAAAGCCCGCTTAATCGGGATGCGATCACCCAAAGCCTTGAGGCGGCAGCCTAGCGTGCCAGCCTTTCCACAAACGCGATCCTGCTCCTCCCCCTCCTCAAGGGGGAGGCCGGGTGTGGGTCTTTCGGGGAATGCGGAGCAGCAGTCCTGATGCACCTCCTCTCCGCCCAGGCCGCCACCATCCAGCAGGAAGGCGAGGCCATCCACCTCGCCCAAACCCCCGGCGCCTTCATCTTCGCCTCTTCCGCCGATAGCGAACTCGCCACCTTGGCCGCTGCCGCCGATCGCGCCCGCGAAACCGAACTGCGCCTCGCCAATACGCTGCGCCTCTCGAACAACTTGTCCGTCGATATGTGGCTGGACCAGACCGTCCGCCATGCCCGCCTTGTCTGCCTCCGCCTCATCGGCGGCGCGGCTTATTGGCAATATGGCGTCGACGAACTCACCGCCCTTTGCGCCAACGGTCGCATCCCCCTCATTCTCCTCCCCGGCGACAGCAACCCCGACCCCATCCTCCAATCCCGCTCCACCATCCACCCCAAAGACTGGACCCGCCTCCACCAGCTCTTCATCCAAGGCGGCCCCCAAAACGCCGACGCGATTCTCCAGTCATTCCGTCGACTGGCCGCCTCTTCACCTCGCCCCTCCGGGGAGAGGTCGGCTGCGCAGCAGCCGGGTGAGGGGGCCTTGCTCGGTTCCTTCAAGCCTCAACACTTCCCCCGCTTCGGCCTCTGGCACCCCAAGACTGGTCTCTTAGAGAGACCTCATGGTGAGCCTGTCGAACCACGAGGTCGGGCACTCGAACGCCCCAACATCCCCATCCTCTTCTACCGCGCCGCCATTGAAGGCGCCGGAACCGCCACGCTCGAAGCCCTGATCGCCGAACTTGAATCCCGCGACCTCAACCCCGTCCCCATCGTCGTCTCCTCCCTTAAAGACGCCGAAAGCGTCCGCTTCGTTCAAGCCAACCTTGCCCAGTTCCCCCCCTCCGCCATCCTCAATCTCACCGCCTTCGCCCTCGGCATCGCCGACCTCCCGCCAGCGCAAAACCCCTTCGCCCACACCGATGCGCCAATCATTCAGCTGATCCAGTCCGGTCGCTCCGAAGCGCAATGGGCAGCCGATCCGCAGGGCCTCTCCGCCAAGGACATGGCCATGTACCTCGTCATGCCCGAACTCGACGGCCGCCTCGCCGGCCTCCTCGTCGGCCACAAAGCCGATGGGGTTTGGCACGAACGCTGCCAGGTCCCCCTGACCGCCTACGCTCCGGACCACGGCGGCATAAGCCGCGCCGTCGACCTCGCACAAAACTGGACCCGCCTCCGCCACACGCCCCGAGCTGACCGAAAAATCGCGATCATCCTGGCCAACTACCCCATCCGCGACGGCCGCCTCGCCAACGGCGTCGGCTACGATGCCCCCGAGTCCACGGTCAGGATGCTGATGCAACTGGAAAGGGCGGGGTACGATCTCGGTCAGTTCCCCTCCCCCTTGAGGGGAGGGGTTGGGGGTGGGGGTCCATCAGTGGACCACGACACCACCCCCCACCCCAACCCTCCCCCTCAAGGGGGGAGGGAGCCCACCCTGTTGGCGTTCGGCAATGCGCGAATGGTTCAAGCCAAGAGCGTTGCACAAGCGCGCAAGCTTCGAACTCACCAAACCATGCCTGAGCGCACCCTTTGGCCGCTGCTGAAAAGCTTCAAAGAACGCGGTGTGAAATTTAGGCGCCAGGTACCGCTTGGGCAATACGTGGCTGATTTTGCGAGCCATCATCCCAAGCTCATTATCGAGGCAGACGGCGATACGCACTTCACCGGCGATGCGCCGTTACGCGACCAGCAGCGCACAGCCTTCCTCGAAAGCATTGGCTACAAGGTCCTGCGCTTTACCAATTCGGAGATAGCCATCAATCTGGATGGCATTTGGCAATCGATTTCGGACGCGCTCGACGACCTCTCGGCTCCAGCGCATCCCTCCCCCTTGAGGGGAGGGACCGAGGGTGGGGGGCCATCGGGTTCTGCCGAAAAATATCCGAGAACCTCCGCCGAACTCATCACGCTCCTCACCGCCGGCCCCACCAACGCCCATCCCCAGCGCGGTACCTCCGCCGCCGTCCTCTCGCTAACCCGATACGTTGAGCTTTTCGCCGCTCTCCCCGAAGCCATCCGCACCGCCGTTGCCATGCGCTGGGGCGAGCCGGCTACCGACCCCTTCGTCCGCGGCGACGCATTCCAGCTCCCCGCGCACCGTTTCGGCAACATCGTCCTGCTGCTCCAGCCCGCCCGCGGCTATCAGCTCGACGAAACCGCCAGCTATCACGACCCGGCCCTCTTCCCGCCCCACGCCTATATCGCCGCCTACCTCTGGCTGCGTTACGAATGGGGCGCTCACGCCATGGTCCACAACGGCAAGCACGGCACGCTGGAATGGCTGCCCGGCAAGTCCGCTGCGCTCGATGCCGATTGCTATCCCGATGCGCTTTGGGGGCAGCTGCCGCACCTTTACCCGTTCATCGTCAACGATCCGGGCGAGGGCACGCAGGCCAAGCGCCGCACGGGGGCTGTGATCATCGATCACCTCGTTCCGCCACTGATCCGAGCCGAGACCTATGGCCCCCTCAAAGATCTCGAAGCACTGCTCGACGAATATTACGCCGCCTCCGGCATGGACCGCCGCCGTCTGGCGGATCTCAAGCGCCGCATTCTCGACTTTACCCGCGACAGCCGCCTCGATCGGGACATCGGCCTGCCCGAAGACGAAACGGCGGCACTGATCAAGATCGACAATTTCCTTTGCGACCTCAAGGAAGCCCAGATCCGCGACGGGCTCCACGTCTTCGGCACCTCGCCCGAAGGAGATATGGCGCGCGACCTTTCGGTCGCCCTTGCCCGCGTCCCGCGCGGCGAAGCGCCGGGTGAAAATTCGATCATCCGGGCGCTGGCCGATGACCTCAAACTCGGCTTCGACCCGCTCACCGCGACCCTGAGCGACCCTTGGACCGGCCCGGCCATCGCCGGGACCGCTTCGCTGCGCAATCTCGGCGACGTCGTCGAACACCTTGAAACCGTCGCCGCACGCCTTGTCGAGGGCGAGCCGGTGCCCGAAAACTGGCCCGCAACCAACGCGGTCCTCGACACGATCCGCACCATCATCGAGCCCCGCCTCGCCGCCTCGGGCCCCGCCGAAATGACCGCGTTCCTTGACGCGTTGGACGGAAAGTTCATCGCCCCCGGCCCCTCCGGTGCGCCCTCCCGCGGCCGTCTCGACGTCCTCCCCACGGGCCGCAACTTCTATTCCGTCGACATCCGCGCCGTCCCAACGCCGAGCGCCTGGGAGCTTGGGCGCAAATCCGCCGAAAACCTGTTCATCCGGCACCTCCAGGACCATGGCCACTACCTCCGATCCGTCGCCCTTTCCGTCTGGGGCACCGCCAACATGCGCACCGGCGGCGACGATATTGCCCAGGCCATGGCCCTGATCGGCGCTTGTCCCACTTGGGATCCGGGCTCGCTAAGGGTCTCTGGCTACGAGATAATTCCGCTTGCCAGGCTCGGTCGCCCCCGCGTCGACGTGACCCTTCGCATTTCCGGTTTCTTCCGCGACGCCTTCCCTGCCCAGATCACCTTCTTCGACCGCGCCATCCGCGCCATCGGTGCCTTGGATGAACCCGAAGACGACAATCCCATCGCCGCCCGCATGCGGTCTGAAGCACTGGGTTTGATGGCTGCAGGGAAGTCGGAAACCGAAGCTTCGCTTGAGGCTGGCGCGCGGATTTTCGGTTCGAAACCAAAGGCTTATGGCGCTGGGCTAGGGCCGCTGATCGACAATGGACGCTGGGAAAACAAGGCCGATCTTGCCGAGCAATTCCTCGCCTGGGGCCAATATGCCTATGGCGCCAAGGCGCACGGCACCCCGCTCGGCGATCGCTTCCGCGCGAGGCTTGGGCAGATCGATGCAGTCGTGCACAACCAGGATAATCGCGAGCACGATTTGCTGGATTCGGACAATTATTATCAGTTCGAAGGCGGGCTTTCAGTCGCTGCCGAGGCTGTCTCCGGCACCAAGCCAACGGCCTATCACAACGATCATTCCCGTCCCGAAACCCCGAGAATTCGCACGCTGGAACAAGAGGTTAGCCACGTCATGCGCTCGCGCGTGGTGAACCCGAAATGGCTCACCGGCGTCATGCGTCACGGCTATCGGGGGGCGTTTGAGATTATTGCGACCGTAGACTTCATGTTCGCTTTCGCGGCCACCACAGGTGCGGTGAAAACCCATCATTTCGACCTCGCTTTTGAAGCCTTCATCGAAGACAAGACGGTTAGAAACTTTATCCTTACCAACAACCTAGCCGGTTACGACGAACTGCTGGCCAAGTTTGATGAGGCGCGCAAGCGTGGCCTTTGGTCGCCTCGGTCGAATTCTGCTTATGACCTCCTGGACCCCTTCGATGAACGATAAACAACCAAAAAAGACGGACCTCATGAGCGAGGCCGAGCGGGACGCCTATCACGCCGAAAAGATGCGCAAGAAAAAGGTTGCGCGCGACAAGATTCTCTCGACCAAGACGGAGGAGAAGGGACTGCTCGTCGTCCACACCGGCAAGGGCAAGGGCAAGTCGACCGCGGCGTTCGGAATGGTGTTCCGTGCTTTGGGCAACGGCATGCGCGTCGGGGTCGTGCAGTTCGTCAAGGGCGTCTGGAACACCGGCGAGCGCACAGTGCTCGACAAGTTTCCCGACCAAGTCACCATCAATGCCATGGGCGAGGGTTTTACCTGGGACGTCGCCGACCGGCAGCGCGATCTGGCTGCGGCGCGAAAAGCCTGGGACCAGGCCAAGGCGCTGATTGCCGATCCAAGCTATGACATGGTGTTGTTGGACGAACTCAACATCTGCCTGCGCTACGACTACCTGCCCATCGAGGAAGTGGTAGAGACCCTCCGCAACAAGCCGCACGACAAGCATGTCATCGTCACCGGCCGCAATGCCAAGGACGAGCTGATCGAGATCGCCGATCTGGTCACCGAGATGACGGAGATCAAGCATCACTTCCGCGCCGGCGTGAAGGCGCAGAAGGGCATCGAGTTCTAGCTAGAGCACCACGATGCCGGAATGCTTGGCCTTGTTTTCCGGCTCGACATGGATGGTGATCTGCGCGTCTTCCACCGCTTGGCGCAACTTGCCTTCGATCTGATCGCAAATGGTGTGCGCAAGCTCGACGCTCATGGCGCCGGGCACGACGAGGTGGAAGTCGATAAAGGTCAGCTTGCCAGCCGTGCGGGTGCGGATGTCATGGGCCTCGATGGCGCCGTCGGCATTGGCGGCGATGACCTCGCGAATGGTCTTTTGCGTGTCGGGCGGCACCGCCACATCCATTAGACCGCCCACGCTGTCGCGGATCACGCCCCAGCCAGACCATAGGATGTTGAGCGCCACGAGGGCGGCCAGAACCGCGTCGAGCTGGGCTATGCCGGTGGCGTAGACAAGCACCAGGCCGACGAGGACGCCGATGGTGGAAATCACATCGGTCAGCAGATGCTTGCCATCGGCTTCGAGCGCCGGCGAACGTGCCTTGCGACCCTCACGGATCAGGACCAGCGCCCAGACCACGTTGATGGCGGTAGCGCCCATGCTGATCAAGAGGCCCGGAAGCGCTGCCTCCGGCAATTCGGGATTGAGAAAGCCGAGCACGGCTTCGCGCAGGATGAGGATGGCGGCGACAATGATCATGACGCCGACCACCACGGCCGAGAAATACTCGGCCTTGTGGTAGCCATATTGGAGGGCGGCGTCGGCCGGGCGCTGCGCCAGGCGCACGGCGACCAGCGCCACGATCGCGGTCACCACGTTGACGATGGATTCAAGTGCGTCCGAATAGAGCGCTACGGACCCGGTGAGCCACCAGGCCCAGGTCTTGAGACCCAGCACCAGAAGGCCGATAGCCAAGCTCGCCGTTGCGATTGCAACGGTTTTTTCGGTCGTGGTCATGGAGGCCTCCGGGGAACGAGCCCTGCCATAGCCCCGTCCTTTGCGGCCTACAACCCCTTGTATTTGCAAACGATTTTCAGAAGCATTCCGAGCTGGTGCGAGCCTCGCGCAAGCCATTGATTGACCACGTGCTTTGCCGCGCATAGAACGAAAGAGAGCACAGCGTTCCCCACGAGGAACTGAAACAGAGCTCGGTGCGGTCGACCTGAAAGGGGACCAGATCCGGGGCTGAGCGAGGCAGAATGAGCGACGTCTTTCCCGGTCTCCTATGGCCGGTTCACACGGCCGACATTGTCGTGGGGCTCGGGGCCCGGGCGCAGGCGACAACGGACGACGTCTTGGCGCTGATCGACGCTGTTCTGGCAGAGCATGACCTCCACCGTAATCAGATCGCTGCCTGCATTACCCTTCGCCGCAAGTGTACGCATCCTGCCTTGATCGAGGCAGCCAAGCGGCTTGGCGTGCCGCTGCTCGGCGTCGAGGAGGACGAACTCGCCCACGCAGTGCCGACGCCTTCGGCGATCGTGCTCAAGCATATTGCCCTGCCTTCGGTGGCCGAGGCGGCCGCGCTGACGGCCGGGCCGCTGATCGCGGAAAAACGAAGCTCGGCCAATGTCACCTGTGCTCTGTCACGTCAGTTGCCGATGGCGGCCAGCGCTGCCTCGACGCTGTCCACTTCCCGTGCCGGTCCGTAGATCGGTCGCGCCAGCATGAACACTTTGACGCCCAACTGCCGTGCGGCTTCGAGCTTGGCCGACGTCTGCCCTCCGCCCGAATTCTTGCTGATCAGATGCGAAATTTCGTGACGCCGCATCAGCGCCAATTCACTTGCCAGCGTATAGGGCGGCCGCATCTGCAAGAGCTCGGCGTGTCGCGGCAGGGCGAAGTCGGGCGTCTCGATCAGCCGCACAAAGAACTGGCAGTCATAGCGCTCGAGATAGGTGGAAAGCCCGGCATGACCGGTGGTCAGCAGCACGCGCGCGTCGCTGGGCAAGGCGTCGGCCGCGGCTTGCGCAGAATCGAGAATGATCCAATCCTCTCCGGCCTCGGGCGTCCACGGTGGTCGCATGAGCCGGATCAGCGTTATGCCGCTCGTTTCGGCCGCGGCAACGGCATTGACCGAGATGAGGCCGGCATAGGGATGGGTTGCATCCACCAGAAGCTCGATATGGGCGGCACGAAGATAAGCGCTAAGCCCCGGCACGCCGCCAAATCCGCCCATGCGGATGCCGCCCTTGGGCAGGGTCGGATCCTGCGTGCGGCCGGCAAGCGAGGTGATCACCTCATGGCCCGCTTGCATCAGCTGGTTGGCAAGCTGCCGCGCTTCCGCCGTGCCACCCAGGATCAAGATTTTCATCGCGCGACCTCCGGGCCCGACTGTGCCCGCGACCTCCTTGCGGCTCAAGGGGGCACGACACGATGAATGCCGTCGCACCCAAGGGTCTCGTCATTGCCGCCCCGCGGTCGGGCTCCGGGAAGACCCTCGTTACGCTCGGCCTGCTCGCTGCCTTGCGCCGGCGGGGCCAAGTCGTTGCCCCGGCCAAGACGGGACCCGACTACATCGACCCCGCCTTTCTCGGCCAGGCCGCCGGGCGCGAGGCGGTCAATCTCGATCCTTGGGCCATGCGACCGCAGCAGCTTCGAGCGCTTGCCGCGCAACAGGCAACGGGAGCGGACCTTCTCTTGGTGGAAGGGGTGATGGGCCTTTTCGACGCCAGTGCCAATGGCCAGGGCTCGACCGCCGATCTTGCCGAAGCGCTTGGGCTGCCGGTGATCTTCGTTGTCGATGCCGATCGCCAGTCCCAGTCGGTGGCGCCGCTCGTGTCCGGCTTTGCGCGCTGGCGCCCAGGCGTTCGCATTGCCGGGCTCGTTCTCAATCGCGTTGCCAGCGCACGGCATGAACGCATGCTGACGACGGCTCTGAAGGCCACCGGCATCCCCTTGCTCGGCGCCATCCCGCGCCGCGCTGAACTTGTGGTTCCGGAGCGCCATCTCGGTCTTGTGCTTCCCGGCGACCTCGCAGGGTTCGACACCTTTCTCGAGCTGGCCGCGGAAACCATCGGCGACTTCATCGACCTCGAAGCCCTGCAAAGCCTTGCTGCACCGATACCGCAGGCAGAGCTGCCGACGAGCTTGCCGCCCTTGGGCCAGCACATTGCCATCGCGCAGGATGCCGCTTTTGCTTTCCTTTATTCGCACTTGCTTGATGGCTGGCGGGCCCAAGGCGCCGCGCTGAGCTTTTTTTCGCCGCTCGCCAACGAGGCGCCGTCGCCCGACGCCGACGCCGTTTTTCTTCCCGGCGGCTATCCGGAACTGCATGGTGCCAAGCTTGCTTCTGCCCACAGTTTCCATGCCGGCCTGCGCGCGGCCCGAGACCGCGATGCCCTGATCTATGGCGAGTGCGGGGGTCTCATGGTCCTGGGCGAAGCGCTGATCGACAAGACGGGCGCGAGTTACGCCATGTCCGGCCTCCTGCCCACCGTCACCCGCATCGACCGGCCCAAACGCGTCCTCGGCTATCGGCGCCTGCTGCATGAGAGCGCCTTGCCATGGCCTGCCGGGTTGAACGGGCATGAATTCCACTATTCTTCGGCGAAACAGTCCGGCCTGCCGCCGCTCTTCGAAGCGCTCGATGCCGAAGCCATTCGCCAGCCGCCGATGGGCGCCCAGCTTGGCCGCGTCATGGGCTCTTACGCCCATGTCATTGCTTCGGCATAAGGCGGCCATGACAAAAGCTCTCATGTTCATGGGCACCGGCTCCGATGTCGGCAAATCGCTGATCGTCGCCGGTCTCTGCCGCGCGTTGGCGAACCGGGGCCTCAGCGTCGCGCCGTTCAAGCCGCAGAACATGAGCAACAACGCTGCCGTGACCGAAGACGGCGGCGAGATCGGCCGCGCCCAGGCGCTGCAGGCGCGGGCGGCGCGACGCGCGCCGGTCACTGCCATGAACCCGGTCTTGTTAAAGCCCGAAGGCGAGACCGGCTCGCAGGTCGTGGTGCGAGGCCAGCGCCGCGCCAGTCTTTCAGCCCGGCAATATTGGTCCGACCGGGCGCAATTGCTGCCCGAAGTGTTGAACGCGTTTGAGGAATTGTCCGCCACTTCCGACATCATCCTGGTAGAAGGCGCCGGCAGCGCTTCCGAGGTTAATCTGCGTCGGGGCGACATCGCCAATTTCGGTTTCGCCCAAGCCGCACAGGTGCCCGTCGTGCTGATCGGCGACATCCATCGCGGCGGCGTCATCGCCTCCATCGTCGGCACCCTGGCCGTGATCGATAGGGAAGATGCGGCTCTTGTCCGCGCCAGCCTCATCAACAAGTTCTTCGGGGATCCGGCGCTGTTCGAAAGCGGCAAGGCTTTCCTTGTCGAACGTACCGGGCTGCCGTGCCTCGGGCCGGTGCCGCACTTTGCCGATGCTTATCGGCTTCCAGCCGAAGACGCCCTGGCGTTAGAAGCGTATTCGGCCGGGCAGGGGAGCTTCCACATCGCCGTGCCGCGCTTGCCGCGCATCGCCAATTTCGACGATCTCGACCCGCTGCGCGCGGAGACGGGTGTTACCGTGACACTGGTGCAGCCTGGCACGCCGCTGCCGCGCGACGCCGATCTGGTGCTGCTGCCGGGGTCCAAATCCACCCGCGCCGACCTCCGAGCCTTGCGCCAGAATGGTTGGGATATCGACATCGCCGCCCACCATCGCGCCGGCGGTCTCGTGCTCGGCGTCTGCGGCGGCTACCAAATGCTGGGCAAGACCATTGCCGATCCGCATGGCATAGAGGGCGCGCCTGGCACTTCGGAGGGTCTAGGACTGCTCAACGTCGATACGGTGTTGGCGCCGACCAAGCAGTTGCGACTCGAACGTGGCATCCACCTCAATACAGGGCAGGAGCTGTTGGGCTACCACATGCATATGGGCATCACCTCCGGGGCGGGACGCGCGCGTCCGTTCGCGCGGATCGGGGCCGAGCCGGAGGGCACCGTCAGCGGCGATGGACTTGTGATGGGCACTTATCTGCATGGCCTTTTTGCCGCCGATGGCTTCCGCCGGGCGTTTCTCGGCAATGCCGCGAGCCCGGACCTCAGCTATGAGACTGGGATCGAAACGACGCTCGACGCCTTGGCGGCGCATCTTGAACGGCACCTCGATATCGATGCGCTGCTTGCCTTGGCTGCGGAGATCTAGATGGACGTGCTCATTGCGCCGCTGGCGCTGCTTGTGGAACGCCGCTTCGGCTATTCCGACCGGCTCACCGCCAGCATCGGCCATCCGGTCATGTGGTTCGGCGCGCTGATCGGATTCTTGGAGACGCGGCTCAATACGGAGACGCGAAGCCCGGCCCAGCGCAAGCTTGCGGGCGTGGTCGCGCTGATCCTGGTGCTACTGGCCGTGTTGATCGTCAGCGTCGGCATTCGCACCGTGCTCTCGTGGCTGCCATTCGGCTGGATCGTGGAAATGCTGCTCGCCACAAGCCTTTTGGCGCAAAAGGAACTTGGGAGGGCCGTGGGCGCGGTGGCTCAAGCCATGCGCCAGTCGCTTGCTGCCGGCCGCGAGGCTGTGAGCCATATAGTCGGCCGCGACCCAGAAGTCCTGGACGAGGCGGGGGTCGCGCGGGCCGCCGTGGAGACGCTCGCCGAATCGACTTCCGACGGGGTCGTTGCGCCCTGGTTCTTTCTCGTACTCTTCGGGCTTCCCGGCATCGCGCTCTACAAGGCCGTTAACACCGCGGATTCAATGATCGGGCATCTTAACGCGCGCTATCGCGATTATGGCTGGGCCGCCGCCAGGCTCGACGATGTGCTGAACTGGATCCCGGCGCGGCTGTCCGCGGTGCTGATCACCGCCGCCTGCTTTTTGACCCCGAACGCCAGCCCCTCATCCGCCTGGGCCACGGCGCGTTGCGATGCGCGCAAGCACGACTCACCCAATGCCGGTTGGCCCGAGGCGGCTTTCGCGGGCGCACTGGGCTTCAAGCTGGGCGGCCCGCGGGCCTATGATGGCGAAGTGGTCGATCTTCCAGCGTTTGGTGCGGGGAGGGCGGAGCTCAATGCTGCCGATATCGAGCGCGCATTGGGTTTGTATCGCCAGACGCTGAATGTGCTCCTGGCGCTGAGCACCTTTGTCGCCGTGATCGTGCTCGTCAGCTGACCGGCTGCTCGCCCTTCATCGTCAAGGCCAAGCCGGCAGCGATGAAATAAACGTCGTCGCACACCGCTGCGACGCGCTGGTGGGTCGAGCCGGCCAGATCGCGAAAAGTGCGGGCCATGGCATTGTCGGGCACGATGCCGAGGCCGACCTCGTTGCTGACCAGCACCACCTTGGCCTGCCGGAACTCCACCAATGTCGCGCACAGCTCGCTTACGGCGGTGGAAATATCCTCGTTGGCCATGAGGAGATTGGTAAGCCAGAGCGTCAGGCAATCGACCAGCACGACGTCATGCTCCTGCCCCGCCTTGATGATGGCGTGTGAAAGTTCGATCGGCTCCTCGATAGTCGCAAAGCGTGCACCGCGCCCCGACTTGTGGCTCGCGATGCGATCGGCCATTTCCACGTCCAAAACCGTGGCGGTGGCGAGATAGGCGGGACGGGAGCCGGAATGAAGCGCCAGCCGCTCGGCGAAAGCGGTTTTTCCCGATCGGGCACCGCCCAGAACCAGACAATGTCGCGTCATCATCGGCCTCCTCTTTGTCTGAAGCAGACATGGCATGCATGGCGATCTCTTGGCAGGCGCAAAAACTCGTGCATGCTACTTTCGTCTTAGCGGCTTTCGCATTATGGTCCGCGCCGAAATCACCCCCTAGTGTGGGCACTGCAGAGTGCCGGCTCCGGCCCGCTCTGCTTTCCCGCAAAAACCTCGGAGAATGCTTTCGTGCCGCGATATTACCTGGGCGTCGATGGTGGCGGCACCAATTGCCGGGTTCGGCTCGCCGACGAGAATCTGCAAACGCTGGCCGAAGTCAAGAACGGCCGCTCCAACCTGCAGATCGATGCCGGCGAACCCGCCTATGAAGCGATCTCCGACGGCACGCGTGATGTCTTCGCCGCGGCCGGCGTCGATTATGCGCAAACTGCCAATACCTATGCCTGCTTCGGCATGGCCGGCGGCCGCATGGATACGGCGCGTGCCAGTTTTGCCGCGCGTCCATGGCCTTTCGCAGGGGTCAAGGTCTATGACGATATTGACATAGCCCATGCCGGCGCGCTGGGCGGTGGTGAAGGGGGCGTCGTCATCATCGGCACCGGCTCTGCCGCCATGTCGATCGTTAACGGCACGCGCCACCAGGCCGGCGGCTGGGGTTTTCACATAGGCGACCAGATGTCGGGCGCCATTCTCGGCCGTGAACTGGTCCGTTATTCGGTCGAAGCAGCCGATGGCCTGGTCCAGGCCTCGCCGCTGACCGAAGCGGTGGTTGCGGCGCTTGGCGGCGATAATCAGGCGGTAATGACCTGGTCTTTCGCGACCGCCATGGACCTCACCATTCTGAGCCGCGACGGCACGGAAGGCTGCGACGATGCGCTGATCGGCCGGGCTCCGGGCGAATTCGGCAAGCTCATGCCGCTCTGGTTCGACTATCTCGAACAGGGCGATCCGGTCGCCGAAAAGCTGCTCGAAACGCAGATGGGCTATATCGACACCTATGTGCGCTGGTTCAAAGGCCACGGCGCCGAGGTCATGGCCATCGTCGGGGGCCTCGGCCAGCGCCTCTTCCCGCGACTGCAGGACCGCTACGGCCAGTTCGTCGCCCTGCCGCAATTCGAACCCCTGCATGGCGCGGTGATCCTCGCCCGGCAGAACTTCGCCTCGAACTAGGGACTTAGCTTTTGTCCAGCCGTATCATTCCCGTCCAGCCCTTCGACTATGTGGTGTTCGGTGCCACCGGTGACCTGACCAAGCGCAAGCTTATTCCGGCGCTTTATCACCGCTTCAAGGACGGGCAGTTTGACGAGCAGAGCCGCATTATCGGCGCCTCCCGCTCCAAGCTCAGCGAAGCCGAGTTCCAGACGCTGGTGCGCGAGGCGCTGACCCAGTTCGTCGAAAAGGACTACCAGGACGGCGGCACCATCGACCGCTTCGTCGGCATCTGCACCTATGTGCCGGTGGATGCTTCCAAGCCCGAAGGCTCTGGCGATCTCGGCGCTGCCCTGCGCGACGATGCCAAGATCATTCGCGCCTTTTATCTTGCCGTCGCGCCCGACCTGTTCGAGCCCATCGCCGAATACCTGGCCGCCAACAATCTTTATCGCCGCGACGCGCGCGTCGTCATCGAAAAGCCGCTTGGCCACGACCTCTTGTCCTCGATGGAGATCAATGACGGCGTCGCCAAGATCTTCAAGGAAGATCAGGTCTACCGCATCGATCACTACCTGGGCAAAGAAACGGTCCAGAACCTCCTGGCGCTTCGGTTTGCCAATACGCTCTTCGAGCCGGTCTGGAACTCGGCCCATATCGACCACGTGCAGCTGACTGTGGCGGAGTCCGTCGGCGCCGGCACGCGCGGCTATTACGACGAGAGCGGCGCTCTCCGTGACATGATCCAGAACCACATGCTGCAGCTGCTCTGCCTTGTGGCCATGGAGCCGCCCGCGTCGGACGATGCCAATGCCCTGCGCGATGAAAAGCTCAAGGTTCTGCGCGCGCTGCGCCCGATCACCAATGGCGACGTGGTCGGCAAGACGGTGCGGGGCCAGTATCGTGGCGTCAAAGCTGAAACCGCATCGGTTGCCAGCTACCAGGACGAATTGCCCGACGACAAGAAGGGTAGCCGCACCGAGACTTTTGTGGCCATGAAGGCCGAAATCGAGAACTGGCGCTGGTCCGGCGTGCCGTTTTACCTGCGCACCGGCAAGCGCATGGCCGAGCGCGTCTCGGAAATCTGCATCCAGTTCAAGCCCATTCCGCATTCGATTTTCGACCATGCCGAAGGCGCGCCCAAGCCCAACAAGCTGATCATCCGCCTGCAGCCCGACGAGGGCGTCAAGCTCATGATGATGATCAAGGACCCGGGCCCCGGCGGCATGCGCCTGCGCGAAGTGCCGCTGAACCTGAGCTTCGCAGAAACCTTCCACGATCGCACGCCTGAGGCCTATGAGCGGCTCCTCATGGACGTGATCCGTGGCTCGCAGACCCTCTTCATGCGCCGCGACGAACTCGAAGCCGCCTGGCGCTGGGTCGATCCGATCCGCGAAGCATGGGACCGCTCGACCGACGCCCCGCAGACCTATACCGCGGGCACCTGGGGACCCAGTGGCGCCGTCGCCCTGATCGAACGCGACGGCCGCACCTGGTACGAGGGGGACGTCTGACGTGACCATCGACCGCCGCTCCTTCGCCGACAAGGCCACCCTCGCCAAGGAACTGGCTGCATCGGTCGCCGACCGCATCCGCGCCGCCATCGCCGAACGCGGCACCGCGGCCATCGCCGTCAGCGGCGGTTCGACGCCGGGCAAGTTCTTCTCGGTGCTTGGCAAGACCAAGGACATCGACTGGGACAAGGTCATCGTCACGCTGGTCGACGAGCGCTGGGTGGACGAGACCTCGGACCGGTCCAACGCCCTTCTCGTCAATGAAAAGATGCTGCAGGGTCCCGCCGCCACGGCGCGCTTCTTTCCGCTCTATTCCGGTGGCGATGAACCCACCGACGCTGCGGTCGCCAAGACCAATGCCTTGATGGCCGAACTGCCAAAGCCCTTTGCTGCGGTCATTCTCGGCATGGGCAATGACGGCCATACGGCCAGCTTCTTCCCCGGCGGCGACACGCTTCATCAGGCGCTGACGGCCGAGGGCCCGACCCTTGCTATCCGGGCCCCCGGCGCCGGCGAACCGCGCATCACCTTCACCCTGCCGCGGCTGCTCGAGACCGACGGCCTCTACCTCCACATCGAAGGCGACGAAAAAGCCTCTGTACTCGACGCCGCGCTCGGCGATGGTCCGGTGGCGGACATGCCGATCCGCGCCGTCCTGCGCTCAAATGCGCCGGTGACAGTTTACTGGTGCCCATGAGACTCCTGGTGCGGTCCCCAATCGACCGCACCGGCCGCTGACTGGGCACCCAATCGACGCAAGGATTACCGCGCCAGCGGCCCCCTTCTGGCGCGCCTTGCCTTTATGGAGAAGTGACCCATGACCGTCCGTCAGGCCATCCAGGACGTGACCGATCGTATCGCGGCGCGCAGCCGCGACACGCGCCGCGACTACCTTACCCGCCTCGACATCGCCAAGGAGCAGGGCGTTTATCGCGCAGCACTCTCCTGCGGCAACCTCGCCCACGGATTTGCCGCCTGCTCGCCTTCCGAAAAGGCAGCGCTGGCCGGCAACAAGACGCTGAACCTCGGCATCGTCACGAGCTACAACGACATGCTCTCGGCTCATCAGCCCTATCAATTTTATCCCGATATCATCAAGGAAGCGGCGCGCGAGATCGGCGCCACGGCCCAGGTTGCCGGCGGTGTGCCGGCCATGTGCGATGGCGTGACGCAAGGCCAGCCGGGCATGGACCTGTCGCTGTTCAGCCGCGACGTCATTGCCATGTCGACCGCCATTGCTCTGTCGCACAACATGTTCGACGCCGCGGTTTACCTCGGCATTTGCGACAAGATCGTGCCCGGCCTGGTCATCGGCGCCCTAGCCTTCGGTCACCTGCCGGCCGTCTTCGTGCCCGCCGGGCCCATGCCCTCGGGCCTGCCCAATGATGAGAAGTCCCGCGTCCGCCAGCTCTATATGGAAGGCAAGGTCGGCCGCGCCGAACTGCTGGAAGCCGAATCGAAGTCCTATCATTCGGCCGGCACCTGCACCTTCTACGGCACCGCCAATTCCAACCAGATGCTGATGGAGATCATGGGTCTCCATCTGCCTGGCGCAAGCTTCGTCAATCCAGGCACCCCGCTGCGCGATGCGCTGACCCGCGAGGCCACCAAGCGCGCATTGTCGCTGACCAGCCTTGGCAACAATTATACGCCGATCGGGCATGTGCTCGACGAAAAGGCCATCGTCAACGGCCTTGTCGGGCTTCACGCCACCGGCGGCTCCACCAACCACACCATGCATATCATCGCCATGGCCGCCGCTGCCGGCATTCAGGTCACCTGGGATGACATGAGCGATCTGTCGGACGCAACGCCGCTCTTGGCCCGCGTTTATCCCAATGGCGTTGCCGACGTGAACCACTTCCACGCCGCCGGCGGCATGGGCTTCCTGATCAAAGAGCTGCTCGAAAGCGGACACCTCCATGAAGACGTCAAGACCGTCTGGGGCGATGGCTTGTCCAACTACACGGTCGAAGCCAAGCTGCTCGATGACAAGCTGAGCTTCGAACAGGCCCCGGCAGAGTCGGCGCTGCCCAAGGTCCTGACCTCGACCAAGACCCCGTTCCAGCCCAGCGGTGGCCTCAAACTCCTCACCGGTAATCTCGGCCGCTCGGTCATCAAGGTCTCGGCCGTCAAGCCCGAGCACCGCGTGGTCGAAGCTCGCGCCCGTGTGTTCCACGGCCAGGAAGGGTTGCAGGCTGCGTTCAAGGCAGGCGAGTTGACCGGCGACGTCATTGCCGTGGTCCGATTCTCCGGCCCCAAGGCGCTCGGTATGCCGGAGCTGCATAAACTGACCCCCGCGCTCGGCGTCCTCCAAGACCGCGGCCACAAGGTGGCTCTCTTGACCGACGGCCGCATGTCCGGCGCTTCGGGCAAGGTACCGGCCGCCATCCACATGACCCCCGAAGCAGTCGACGGCGGCCCGATCAGCAAGATCCGCGACGGCGACCTGATCCGCCTCGATGCCAATGAAGGCACGCTGACCTTCCTCGGCGACGAAAAGGAATTCTTCAGCCGCACCCCCGCCACCGAAGACCTCCGCAGCCAACACTTTGGCATGGGCCGCGACCTCTTTGCGGGCTTCAGAAGCCTGGTGGGCGTTGCGGACAGAGGGGCGAGTGTTTTTAACTGAGCGTCCCGCACTCTCGACCTCCCTTCTCCCCTCGCGGGAGAAGGTGCCCGGAGGGCTGATGAGGGGGACTTTCCGTCTCGTTCGTTTCAAGCAGCCGGCAGGACAATCGGCTCGATAGCACGCAAAGCCTCTGCAGCAGCGGCCTCGGCGACGGTCAAGTCGTAGAGCCCCTGCATGTTGATCCAGAATTCCGGTGTCATGGAAAAGAACCGTCCCAGCCGCAACGCTGTATCCGGTGTGACGCCGGTTTCTTCGCGGACAAGTCGTTCGATACGGGTGCGCGGCACACCAAGACGGGCAGCGAGGGCGTAGGAAGTCAGGCCCAGCGGCTCCAGAAGTTCCTCGCGCAGATACTCACCGGGATGAACTGGTGGTGTGATCCTGATGGTCATCGATACATCCTCTCAATGATAATCCACGATCTCGACATCTTCCGCGCGCCCGTCCGCCCACCGGAAACAGATGCGCCATTGGTCGTTTACACGGATGGAGTGTTGACCTGAGCGGTCGCCGGTTAACGCTTCCAGACGATTACCCGGAGGTACGCGGAGATCAGCCAAAACAGTGGCTGACGCTAACGCCGCCAGCTTGCGCTGAGCCGATCGAAGGACCTCGCAAGGAAAGCCCTTCGGACACTCTCCCGCCGATACGGCTTGCGCGAATTTGCCTTTGAAAGATGCGATCACGGTCAACCCGCAGGCCATTGGGTGATATACGTATCACGAATTGATACGTGGGTACCAGTACGTATGGTTAGTAGCGGAACTGGTCATCGCAAGAGGATTTGCGGCGTTTGACTAATTACCCAAAGGATTTCGCCTGGGCTAGCCAGCCTTGGTCTTTCTCCGTGACACGACGATCTCCTCGATCCGCCGCGGCCTTAGTCCCTGCGGGTCGACGCCGACGTCGAATTGACGCGTGACCGGGGTCAGCTTGCCGTGTGAATGGCCGTGGAGGTTGATCGACTTTTTGCCAATCTGGTTCCAGGTTCGGAATGGGTAGTGGCAGAGGATAAAGAGTTGCCCGTCGATACGCATTTCCCGGTAGTGCTGCAGGCTGGCCCAGCCTTTAGCGGAAAGCGTCGGCTCCGGATCGTTGTTGCCGATGACCAAGTGCTTGGTGCCGTGGAGCTGCGCCAGGACCGCCTCGACCTCCTCGGTCGTGCCGCGCGCGAAATCGCCCAGGTGCCAGATCTCGTCTTCGGGTGCGACGAGCGCGTTCCAGTTCGCGATCAGGGCCCCATCGTGTTCCGCCATGTTGGCAAAGGGGCGGCGGTCGATCTTGAGAACACGGGAATCGGCAAAATGCGTGTCGCTGGTGAACCAGAGAGTCATCGGCTGCGCCCGAACAGCCGCTCGATGTCGCCCTTCTTGAGCTCGACATAGGTCGGGCGGCCGTGGATGCACTGGCCCGAATGGGGCGTGGCTTCCATGTCGCGGAGCAACGCGTTCATCTCGTCGACGCGAAGCCGCCGGCCCGAGCGCACCGAGCCGTGGCAGGCCATGCGGGCGATAATGGCCTCCATGCGGTCGGAGAGGGCCGCGGTGCTGTCCCATTCGGCAAGGCCATCGGCAAGATCGCGGACGAGGCCGGCAATGTCGGTCGTGCCAAGGAGGGCCGGTGTCTCGCGCACGGCGATGGCGCGGGGGCCGAAGCGATCGAGGTAAAGCCCGAAGCGCTCGAGTTCGGGCGCGGCTTCCTCGAGGCGCCCGCAATCCTCTTCGGGCAGCTCGACGATCACCGGGATCAGCTGCCTTTGGCTCGCGACGGGGCCGGACGCCATCTGGGCCTTGAAGCGCTCATAGACCAGCCGTTCATGCGCGGCGTGCTGGTCGACGAGGAGGAGCCCGCCGCCATTTTGCGCGATGATGTAGTTGTCGAACATCTGCGCCCGGGCCGTGCCGAGCGGATAGTCGGGGACGTCGCCCACTGGTTCGAAGCGCTCGACGCGGGCGCTGGGTTCGGCGAAACCCTGCAGCTGTTCGCCTGGCGCCAGGCGGGCGATCGGTGTCGCTTGTGGCTCCCAGCCGCTGCGCGCCGGTGTTTCGGCCATTTCCGGCGCCTTGAAGGCTTCAATTATGTCTTCGGCGACCGTGGTCGAAGCTTTGAACCCTGCTGCGGCGAGGGCCTGTCCGATCGCGGTGATCACCGCGCCGCGCAGGGCGCCCTGGTCGCGGAAGCGCAGTTCGGCCTTGGCTGGATGGACGTTGACGTCGACCTCGGCCGGGTCGATGGCGACATAGAGCGAGACGACCGGAAAGCGGTCGCGGAAAGTGTAGTCGGCATAGGCCGCGCGCACGGCGCCGACCAGCACCTTGTCACGGACCGAGCGGCCGTTGACGAAATAGAACTGCGACAGCGAATTGGCGCGAGTATAGGTCGGCAGCCCCGCCATGCCGGCAACGACGATGCCATGCCGCTGCGTTGCGAGCACGACGGCGTTTTCGACAAAATCGGCGCCCATGACCTGGCCGAGCCGGGCCTGTAGCGCGCCTTCGCCGACGGAAGGCCAGTTGCTCGCCGTGCGGTCCGTGCCCTCGAGCACGAAATGCACCTGCGGATTGGCCATGGCGAGGCGCTTGACCACGTCGGTGATCGCGGCGCCTTCCGCCCGGGCGGATTTGAGAAATTTGCGCCGCGCCGGCACCTGCGCGAAGAGGTCGCGTACTTCGATCACCGTGCCACGGTTCATCGCCTGCGGCATGGGGCCGGAGCGGCGCCCATTGTCGACGACCAGCACCAACCCGCTCTCGGCATCGGCGGTTCGCGAGGCCACCGAGAGCCGCGCGACCGACCCGATCGAGGCCAGCGCCTCGCCGCGGAAGCCAAGGGTGCGGATATCGTCGAGGTCGTCCATGCTGAGCTTGGAGGTGGCGTGCCGTTCAACCGACAGCAAAAGATCCTGCCGATCCATGCCGTGGCCGTCATCGCTGATGCGGATCAGGTCCATGCCGCCATTGGCGGTGGTGACGACGATGCGCCGCGCGCCGGCATCGATTGAGTTCTCGACCAGCTCCTTGACGACGCTGGCGGGCCGCTCCACCACTTCGCCGGCGGCGATGCGGTTGATCAGGTCCTCGGGTAGTTGGCGTATCGGCAAGGGCGACTCTCCTGGGTCACCAATATAGGGCAGGGGCGGCGCTCTTCCCACTCCGGTGGTTGACCCACGCCCGGATTCCCGCTTGAGCTAAATCATGAGCGTCACCCATCCATCCCACAAGGCGAGCTGGACCAGCCGCGCCAATGCCCTTTGGGATGTGACGGCGCATCATTTCTCCATGCCCGGTCTCTTGCTTGGCGCCGTGGCATTCACGCTGTCGCTTACGCCTTCGCTCCTGCCGCGCACCGAAAGCGTCCAAGGCATTCTGTCCGGCTGCTGCTTTGCCGTGGGTTATGGCGCGGGCAATCTCGGCCACTGGCTCTGGGGCTTTTTGGGCCTCAAAGTGCCACCGGGGCGGGTCACCCGCATCCTCGGGGCGCTGGTTGCGCTCCTCGCGCTTGGCCTCGTGCTGCTCGGATTGAGCTATTCGAGCCTTTGGCAGAACTCCGTGCGCGCCGTCATGGGCCTGCCGCCGGTCGATGGTTTCCAGCCTTTGGTGATCGCTGCCGTGGCGCTGCCGATCGCTGCGGCCTTGATGGTCTTGGGCAAGCTCCTGGTGACGCTGATCCGCCTGGTTTGGCGCTGGCTTGCGCCATTGTTGCCGCCGCGTGCCGCTGCGGTCCTCGCCACGGTTCTGGTGGCGATCGTGGTCGGATCGCTGGTCAACAATCTTTTCTGGCGCAATGCCCTACGGGCCGCCGATGCCTTTTACCAGGGCCTCGATGAACTGGTCTCGACCGACCAGGAGCCGCCTTCGCTCTGGTATGAAAGCGGCAGCAGCCAATCGCTGATCGATTGGGAAACCATCGGCAGCGACGCGCGACCCTACCTTCGCACCCGCCAAACCGCAGAGGCTATATCCGCGCTAACGGGCAAGCCTGCGATCGAACCGCTCCGCACCTATGTCGGCCTGCGCTCCGCCGAAACGCCGGAAGCCCGGGCGGCGCTGGCGCTGGCGGAGCTGCAGCGCATCGGCGCCTTCGAGCGCTCCGTCCTAGTCCTCATCATGCCGGTGGGCACGGGCTGGGTCGATCCAGCGGGCATCGACACGCTCGAACTGCTGCATGGCGGCGATGTCGCCAGCGTTGCCGTGCAATATTCCTATCTCACCAGCGCGCTGTCGCTGCTGGTCGAGCCCGAATATGGCGCCGAAACCGGGCAGGCGCTGTTCAACGCCGTCTATAATTTCTGGACGCAACTGCCGCGCGATGCGCGCCCGCGCCTCTATCTTTATGGCTTGAGCCTCGGCGCGCTCGCGTCGCAGAACTCGACCACGGTCTACAATGTCCTAGCCGATCCGTTCCAGGGTGCGCTTTGGGCAGGCCCGCCATTTTCCAGTCCGGTCTGGAGCCGGATGACGGAGGGACGCCAGCCCGGCACGCCCTATTGGCTGCCGCGCTTCGGCAATTCGTCGTCCATCCGCTTCATGAACCAATCCGGCGCCGAAGGCTGGGACGCGGTGGCGTGGGGGCCGATGCGTATCGTGTTTCTCCAATATGCCAGCGACCCCATCGTCTTTTTTTCCTTTGCCGCCGATTGGCAAAAGCCGGCCTGGCTCGATTGGCCGCGCGGGCCCGACGTCTCCCCGGCGCTCAACTGGTATCCGCTCATCACCTTCCTGCAACTGGCGCTCGATACGGCGCTGGCGCAGACCGCGCCGCTCGGCTACGGGCACAATTATGCGCCCGAGCACTATATCGATGCCTGGATGGAAGTGACCCAGCCTCAGGGTTGGACGGCAGCGGAAATTGGGGCCTTGAAAGCTGCTATAGGCACCGAACGTTATGCTGCGGGTGAGCCATGACCGAAAGCCCGATGGACCTTGCCCTGCGCCTTGCCCAGGAGGCCGCCGATGTCGGCGAGGCGCCGATCGGCGCCGTGATCATGGACGGCACGCGCATCCTGGCCGCTGACCGCAACCGCATGCAGGCGCTGCGCGATCCGACGGCGCATGCCGAAATGCTGGCGATCCGCGCTGCCTTGGCGACACGCAATACCGGCCGCCTCGATGGCTGCGACCTCTACGTGACGCTCGAGCCCTGCGCCATGTGCGCCGGAGCCATAGCCCACGCCCGCCTGCGCCGTGTTTACTTTGCCGCCGAGGACATCAAGGCCGGCGCCGTCGAGAACGGCATCCGCCTGTTTGATCAGCCGACCTGTCACCACCATCCGGAGGTGATCGGCGGGGTTTCGGCGGGCAGGGCAGAGGCGATGCTGACGGCGTTTTTCAGGAAGCTGCGCTAAGGCCCCCTCACCCGCCGCTTCGCGGCGACCTCTCCCCCGAAGGGAGGGGTGGGTGCTCAACGGTCGCGCAGCGACACCTCTCCCCATGGGGGAGAGGTCGGCCGAAGGCCGGGTGAGGGGGCCTTCAATGAGCCCAAGGATCCTCCACCATCGGCCATATGTTCCTTGGCGCTTTGCGATAATCCGTTTCGGCCGGCCGGTTCGGATAAGGCTTTCCAGCCGAGCAATAAACGATCTCCGACGCGATCCTCGAAAACGAATCGTAGAAGTGATTGGTCGACTTGATCAGCAGCACCTTGCGCAAAGTGGGATCGATTCCCATCACTGAAAAAAGGCTTGGGTCGAAGCTTTGCGCCCGGGTCGAATTGAGGATGACGTCGATGCCGTCAAAGCTTACCCAGGCGGCGTCGCCGAAGGGCGCAAAGCTTTCGCCAAAGCGCATTTCGGCGTTGTTGCGCAGCGCTTTGACCGTCACCACGGCGTCAATCGAATTGCCCGTCATCGGCGCCGATTTAGCGCCGAAGCGCAACGGGATCTGCGCGCCGACGCCGGCCGCAAAACAGATCTGCACGGCGATCGGGTCCCAGATCGTTCCCACCGCCACATCCTGGACGCCGCGCCGGATCAGCTCGCCGAGGATAACCGTCGCGTCCCCCGCCGTGCCACCGCCCGGATTGTCCCATACATCGGCGATCACCACCGGCCCGCGCGGCGCTGCGATGGCGGCGTCCACCGCGGTCTGCTCGTCGACTTGGCTGACCATGAACGTGCCGCGCATGGCAAAAAGCTCGCGGCCGAGGCGCTCGGCGAGCGCCCCGCCAAGTTCGGGCTGATTGTCGGTCACGGCGATGACCTTGGTGCCCATTTCCGGCACGTCGCCGGCCATGAAACCGTGCACGACCGAGAGCGACAACAGGCCCGGCTCGCTTTGCTCGAGCGCGAAAAGCCGGTCGACAAAGCCGCGCATCGGTTGCTTTGAGGTCGGGAATACATCGATCATGCGGCAATCGAAGACGCTCATCACCGGCCGCACCTCGCCCCTTAGCGTCCGTGCCGCAATATTCCAAAGATCGCGCGCCCGATCGACGAAATCAGTATGGGGAAATTCCTTGAAGTAGACAAAGAAGTCGGCGGCCGCCGCACGCTTCCCGGTAAGGTGGCTATGCGGATCGAGTTCCGCGCAGACCAGCACGTCTGGCCCGACGAGGGCGCGCACGCGTGTCAGGATGTCTCCCTCCGCATCGTCATAGCCCTGCGCCACCATCGCGCCATGAAGCCCGAGGACCACGGCATCGACCGGCATCGCCGCTTCGAGCTGGCCCAGGATTTCGTCGCGCAGCTCTTCATAGGTTGCCCGCGCCACCAGCCCCGCCGGATCGGCCCAGCTGGCTGTTCCCTCGATCAAGGTCCAGCCTTCTCGGGCGCAGACTTCGCGACCCACCGTAATCGGCGCCGTGCAGAGTGTCGGCGTCGCCGGATGCTGGCCCGGCTTGGCATGAAGCGATGCCTCGAAGGCGCGCTTGTCGACGGCAATGGGGGAAAACGTATTGGTCTCAGTGGCGAGGGCGGCAGTGAAAATGCGCAAGGGGCACCTTTTTCTTGTGCCCGCACGCTACACGACCCCGGCGCCACGATCACGTAAGAAATTTTCATGTTTTGCATGCCCACTTGCCAGATATACGCCTTTTCGCTCTACAATGGCTCAACAAACGAAATTTACTTTCAGGAGCAGGCATGCCGATCATCCGCTATGGCGCAGAAAAGTCCGGGGCCGGTGGCCAGAACCTTCCCTTTGCGCGTGCCGTCGAAGCGGGTGGCTGGCTTTATGTTTCAGGCCAGGTGCCAATGAAGGACGGCGAGATCGTCGGCACCGGCATTATCGAGCAGACCCATCTCACCATCAAAAACGTCATCGCCATTCTCGAAGAAGCCGGTTTTGGCCTCGAGCATGTCGTCCGCTGCGGCGTCTGGCTCGACGATCCGCGCGACTTCTGGAGCTTCAACGCCGTCTACAAGAGCTATTTCGGCGAGCACCCGCCGGCCCGCGCCTGCGTGCAGAGCCATATGATGGTCGATTGCAAGGTCGAGATCGACTGCGTCGCCTATAAGGGTCCGTAAATGCATTTGGGGCTGGAAGGCAAAAGCGTTCTGATCACTGGCGCTGGCGGCGGCATCGGCCGCGCGCTGGTGCAGGCATTTCATGCCGCTGGCGCCAGGATCATCGCGGCCGATCGCGAGCCGATCATCGAGCTATCGGCCTCCCGCGAGCTAGTCTTCGACCAGTCCGATGCCGAGGCGACGCGCGCCGCGGTGCTTGCCGATATCGCGACGCATGGCGCCCCCGACGTGGTCATCGCCAATGCCGGCTTCACCCGCGCCGAACATCTGGGCCAGCTCGATGATGCGGTTTGGCAAAGCGAAATGGCGATCAATCTCAACGGGGCTTATGCCCTAGTCGATCCGATCAGCAAGGCCATGGCCGAGCGCGGCTCCGGCACTGTCGTTTTCATTTCCTCGGTCAATGCCTTCCAGCATTTCGGCAATCCGGCCTATTCCGCCGCCAAGGCGGGCCTCGTGGCCTATGCCAAGGCCATCGCCGTGGAGTTGGGCGGCCGCGGCGTGCGCGCCAATGTGGTCGCGCCCGGCTCGGTTCGCACCCCGGCCTGGGACCATCGGCTCGAAGGCGATCCGCGCCTCCTCGACAAGGTGTTGCCGCACTATCCCCTAGGCCGCATGGTCAGCCCCGAGGAAGTCGCCAATACGACGCTGTTCCTTGCTTCCGACGCCGCCTCCGGCATTACCGGCGTCACCGTGCCTGTCGATGCCGGGCTCCTTGCCGGCAACCTCCGCTTCGTCGATGAAGTGCTCAGAGCGCAATGACCCAGTTTACCGATATAGACACGCCCGCCGTCCTCATCGATCTCGATCGCTCCGAGGCTAATCTCAAAAAGGCACAGGCGGCGGCCGATGCGGCAGGGATTGCCTTGCGCCCGCATATCAAGACGCACAAGCTTCCCCTTTTTGCCAAGCGCCAGGTCGAACTGGGCGCCGTCGGCATCACCGTGCAAAAGCTGGGCGAAGCCGAGGTCATGGCCGATGCCGGTCTCAACGATCTGCTTCTCACCTTCAACATCATCGGCGCCGCCAAGCGCGCGCGCCTCAAGGCGCTGCATGACCGCGTCACCATCCGCACCGTTGCCGACAGCGCCGAAACGGTTGCGGGTCTGACGGAAACCTTCGCTGATCCCGGCCACAAGCTGGGCGTGTTCGTGGAATGCGACACCGGCATGGGGCGCTGCGGTGTGCAGTCGGCGCAGGCGGCATTCGATCTGGCGCGCATCATAGCGAGCCACCCCGGCCTCCACTTTGCCGGGCTGATGACCTATCCCGCCGCGGGTAAATATCGCGAGGCGGCCGCGTGGTTGGCAGACGCCAAGGCCTTGTTCGAGGCGGCGGGCGTCGACCTCCCCGCCATCACCACGGGCGGCACGCCGGATATCGGCCATATGGCCGAGGCCGGTCCCGCCACCGAATACCGGCCGGGCACCTATATCTATATGGATCGCTCGCAAGTGGCCGCCGGCGCCGCCACCTTCGAGGATTGCGCGCTGACCGTGCTCGCCACAATCGTCTCGCGGCCGACCGAAAACCGCGCCATCATCGATGCGGGCTCCAAGGCACTGACCAGCGACCTGCTCGGTCTCGTCGGCCATGGCCATGTCGTCGAATATCCCGACGCCAGGGTTGTCGGTCTCAGCGAAGAACACGGCACGATCGACGTTTCCGCCTGCGCGCAAAAGCCCAGGATCGGCGATGTCATCCGCATCATCCCCAATCACTGCTGCCCGGTGACCAACCTTTTCGACCACGTTCATCTCATCCGCGATGGCGCGCTGGTCGAAACGGTCCCCGTTGCGGCGCGGGGCAGGGTGGACTAGCCATAGGGGATGCGCATCCTCGATACCCACCTGCACCTGATCTATCCCGACCGGCTAAGCTATGAGTGGATCGGGCCGGGCCACAAGCTCAACAAGCCCTGGACCGCCGAAGCCTATTTCGCCGAGGCCAGGGCGCTGGGCATCGAATCGGCGCTCCATATGGAAGTCGATGTTGCCGAAGCCGATATCGAGCGAGAAACGGCCTTTGTCGTAGGCCTTCCCGGCATCGTCGGCGCCGTCGCGGCCTGCCGCCCGGAAGGCGAGAATTTTGCCGCACTGCTGGATCGCACGCTCGATGCAGGGGGCGGCAAGGTAAAGGGCTTGCGGCGCATTCTTCATGAAGTGCCGGACGATGTTAGCCTGGCGCCGATCTTTGCCGACAACCTCAAGCGCCTTATTCCGCTGAACCTGACCTTCGATCTATGCCTCCGTGCCGACCAGCTTCATCTGGGCGTGCGGCTGGCGAAGCTTTTGCCGGAGTTGCAGTTCGTGCTCGATCATTGTGGCAATCCCGACATTGCGGGAGAGGGGCTCGACCCCTGGCGCACGGCGCTGGCCGAGGTCGCGGCGCTGCCAAATGTCGCCGGTAAGGTCTCGGGCCTCGTCAACCATTGCGCGCCCGGCTGGGACGCCGAAACGCTGCGCCCCTATATCGAGCACATGATCGAAAGCTTTGGCTGGGACCGCGTCGTCTGGGGCTCCGACCATCCGGTCGCGACGACGACGGGCGGCACGCTGACCGACTGGGTCAATGCGGCCCGGGCGGTCGTGGCGAAGGCCAGCGACGACGAACAGGCCGCACTTTTTCATCGCAATGCCGAGCGCATCTACTGGGTCTGACCCAAGGAGAACCAAATGGCCGCCGACAATCGCATCGCCGTCTCCACCTGGTCGCTGCACCGCCTCCTCGGCACCACCTATCCGCATGATCTTTCGACCGATGCGGTGAGCGATGGCGAGGACACCTATGGCGAGGGCGACGAGTCGCTCTTGGGCCTGCCCTCGGTGCTGGCGAACCACGGCTACCACCGGCTCGAGATCGTTTCCTTTCACCTGCGCAGCCGCGATCCCGTCTACCTTGCCGAACTGCGCAACCAGCTCGATACAGCGAAGGTCACGCTGCAGACGCTGCTGATCGACGCGGGCGATATGACCGATCCGGTCAATGGCCAGCGCGACACGCGTTGGATCGCCGGCTGGCTCGAGGTCGCGCATCAGCTCGGCGCCGAGAATGCCCGGATCATCGCCGGCAAGCAGCCTTATTCGCCCGAGGCGCTGGCCCGGTCCGTCGCTGGATTTCGCGAATTGCTGGCCGTCAATGCCGGCTCAAAATTGCGCCTCGTCACCGAGAATTGGTTCGACCTCCTGTCGACGCCGGCGGCCGTGCACGAGCTGCTCGACCGGCTGGAGGGGCAGGTCGGCCTGCTTGCCGATTTCGGCAACTGGAAGGGCGCCGACAAATATGCGGGCCTCGCCTCGATCTTCCCGCGCGCCGAACTTTGCCACGCCAAGACCGATTTCCCCGCCGGGGCCCTGGATGAAGCCGACTACGGCCAGTGCGTCGGGATTGCCGAAGACGCAGGCTATAGGGGGCCGTACACGCTGATCTTCGACGCCGATCACCCGAGCGAATGGCATGGATTGGCCGAAGAGCGCGACTTTATACGCAGCCGCATCAGCTGATTTGATCTCCGCGGAAGCGATCTATTAAGGCCGATCGTCCGATGATGGCGGCCATGACAAAGGCGCGCCCCAAATCTTCGGCACCAGGCGAGCAGCAGCAGACCTCCACGGTCGAGGCGCTGACGCGCGTGCTCGACACTGCACCCGTTGGCATGGTCGTCGCCACGACCAAGGGCGAGCTGATCTATTCCAATCGGGCAATTGAAGATCTTCTCGCGATCGAGAAGGTGACCGAGCAGCCGCGCAAACTGATCGACCTTGTTCCTCTTGAAGAACAAGTCGGCCTCCGCCTCCAGTTCGATCGCCTGGCGCGCGGCGAAGTCACGACCTATCGGGGCGAGCACCGCTTCTGCCATGCCGATGGGCATCCGATCTGGGTGATGCTGGCCGCCTCCCGCTTCCCGGGCGTGACCAGCGGTGCGGACTACATCACCGTGCAGCTCACCAGCATCGAGCTCCAGAAACGGGCCGAGGAAGCGCTCGCCTATTCGGAAAGCCGCTGGAACAATGCGCTGGAAAGCGCGCGCCAGGGTGTGTGGGACCACGACCTTCGCCGCAATACCATGTTCTACTCGCGCATGTGGCGCATCATGCGTGGCATTTCGCCCGAAGAACAGGTCGATGGCGACCGCGCGTCGTGGCTGGCGCGGGTGCATCCCGATGATCGCGATCGTCTGGTGATGGAAGCGGACCGGCAGCACCAGGGCGACAAGAATTTTGAGGCGCTCGAATATCGCGAGCAAACGCGCAACGGCGGCTATATCTGGATCCTGAGCCGCGGCGGCCCGATCGAATGGGACGAGCATGGCAATCCGACGCGCACCGTCGGCACTGACACCGATATTACTCTCCTCAAGACGGTCGAGCAGGATCTTGCCGCTGAAAAAGAGCGCTTGCGCCTGACGCTGCAATCCGTTGCCGATGGCATGATCTCCGCGAACTCGCGAGGCTATATCGAGTTCATGAACCCGGCCGCCGAGCAGCTGACCGGCTTCACGATTGGACAAGCGCGCGGTATGGCGGTCAACCAGGTCTTCCGCATCCATAGCGAACGGACCGGCCAGGTCATCGATTGCCCGGTCTGGTCGTGCTTCGAGAATGATCAGCCGGTGCGGGTCGATGATGACGCCATCCTTACCAATCGCGATGGTTCGGTGCGGGACGTGCGCTGCACGGCCGCTCCCGTCCGCACCGATGGCGGTTCGCGGGCCGGCGCCGTCCTCGTCTTCCAGGACGTGTCGCAGAGCCGCATGATGCAGCGTCAGCTGGCCTACTCGGCGAGCCACGATGCCTTGAGCGGGCTGACCAACCGAGCATCGTTCGAGCAATCGCTGGAACGCGTCATCGCCGCGTGTCGGCATCAGGATCGAACGGCTTGCCTCGTCTATATCGATCTCGACCACTTCAAGCCCGTCAACGATACCGCGGGTCATGCAGCAGGCGACGCGCTGCTGCGGCAGGTGGCGAGCACTCTGCGCGACACGTGCCGCAGCCACGACGTGGTCGCGCGCATCGGCGGGGACGAATTTGTGCTCTTGCTGGAGGGCACATCCCTCGCCGATGGCATGCGCGTGGCCGAGAAGGCCGCGCGCGGCATTGCGGCTTTGCTGTTCAGCTGGGCTGGCCGGGAATATCGAGTCGGCGCCAGCGCCGGCGTTACGACGATCGGTCGGGACCCCGCGTCACCACTGGGTTTCATGGGTGAGGCCGACGCGGCCTGCTATGCGGCCAAGGCCGAGGGCAGGGGACGGGTCGTCGCCTTCTCCTCCATGCTTACCCGTAATAAACGCTGATCCGCTGGCCGCCGATCTCGTGCACGGCGATTTCCATTTCATAGATATCGGAAAGCACCTGCGCCTGGATCATCTCCGCCGCCGGGCCCTGCGCCGCCACGCGTCCATCCTTCATCGCGACGATATAGTCCGAATACCAGCCGGCAAAGTTGATGTCATGCAGCACGAGAACCACGGTTTTGCCCAGCTCCACCGCGGCGCGCTTCATCAGCTTCATCATGGCGCTGGCATGCTTCATGTCGAGGCTGTTGAGCGGCTCGTCGAGCAGCACGTAATCGGTGTCCTGCGCCAGCACCATTGCGACGAATGCGCGCTGCCGCTGCCCGCCGGACAGCTCGTCCAGGAACCGCTCCGACAGGGCTTGGAGGTCGAGATACTCAATCGCCCGCTCGATATGTTTTTTGTCGTCGATCGTCAGCCTGCCCTTGGTATAGGGGTAGCGCCCGAAGGAGACGAGATCGCGCACGGTGAGCCGGGCGGTCATGTGATTGTCCTGCCGCAGGATCGACAGCCGCCGCGCCAGCTCGTCGCTCGGCGCCTTGCTGACATCGAGCCCGCCCACCGTCACCGTGCCCGCATCCATGGCCATGAGGCGGCTGACCATGGAGAGGAGGGTCGATTTGCCCGCGCCATTGGGTCCGATGATCGAGGTAATCCCGCCCTTGGGCAGTTGCAGCGACACGCCGTCGACCACGCACGCGGCGCCATAGCTTTTCGAAACATTGCTGGCGACGATCATCGCGCGGACCTTCTGAGGACGAGGAAGATAAAGACGGCGCCGCCCAAAAACTCGATGATGATCGACAGCGCCGTGTCGAAAGCGAACACCCGCTCCAAAAGCGTCTGCCCGCCTACCAATGCCAAGATGGCCAACAGCACGGCAGCAGGCAGCACATAGCGGTGCTTGCTCTGTCCGATCAGGCCATGCGCCAGCGTTGCGACGAGAAGGCCGAAAAAGGTGACCGGGCCCACCAGCGCCGTCGACACGGAAACAAGGATTGCCACCAGGACGAGAATGATGGCCACGGTGCGCTTGTAGTCGACGCCGAGGTTGATCGCATGCGCCCGTCCGAGCGAGAGCACGTCAAAGCTGTGCATCAGCCGAAAGCCCACGACACTGACGGCGAGAACGATCACCGTGGAGATGCCTAGCAGCGTCGGATCGGTGGTCGCAAAGCTGGCAAACATCGTGTCCTGCAAGACGTTGAAGGCGCCGGGATCGAGCATGCGCTGCATCAGGGCGCTTAGCGAGCGGAACAGGATGCCGAAGATGATGCCGACGAGCACGAGGAGATGGAGACTTCGCTCTTCGCCCAGAAACAGCCAGCGGAAAAGCAGGCCCGATAAAGTGACCATGGCCAGCACTTCGACCACGAATTGCAACTGGCTATCGATGGAGGTGAGAGCGCCGACGCCAAGGAAGAACACGACCGAAGTCTTGATCAGGACATAAAGCGCATCGAAGCCCATGATCGAGGGCGTCAGGATGCGGTTGTTGGTGACGGTCTGGAACAGCACCGTCGACACGGCGACTGAATAGGCGACGAGCAGGAGCGAGAGCAGCTTCTTGCCGCGGAAACCGAGCACGAAGCTCCAGTTGCCTTTGGCGCCCAGGGTCATAAAGAGCGTGATGGACAGGAGAGCCAACAGGGCCAGCGCCAAGAGGACGATCACCGGCCTTGAAGACCTCATGGTGAGCTTGTCGAACCACGAGGTCGAGCGAGTGGAGGCTTTGGTGCCACGACCTTGTCCTTCGACAAGCTCAGGATGAGGTCTACTGGAAAACTTATGCTGCATGGCGCGGCGTCCGCAGCAGCAGATAAAGGAAAACGGCCGCGCCCACGACACCCATGACGACGGCGATCGGGATCTCATAGGGGAAGCGGATCAGCCTTCCGACGATGTCGCAAGCCAGGACCATGGCCGCGCCGCCGACGGTCACCCAGGGCACGGTGCGCCGCATGTTGTCGCCGACCATGAGGCTGACGATATTGGGCACGATCAGTCCAAGAAATGGGATCGAGCCGACCGAAACCAGCACTACGGCGCTGACCAGCGAGACGATCACCAGCCCCAGTGTCATGACGCGCTTGTAGTTGAGGCCCAGATTGGTGGTGAAATCCTTGCCCATGCCGGCAACGGTGAAGCGATCAGCAGCCACATAGGCGAGGACGCAGCAGACGAGCCCGATCCACAAGAGCTCGTAGCGCCCGCGGATGACGCCGGAAAAGTCGCCCATGTTCCAGGCAAGGAGCGACGCCATGAGGTTGACGCGATAGGCGATAAAGGCCGTCAGCGCGCCGATCACCCCGCCCAGCATGATGCCGACCAGCGGCACGAGGAGCACGTCGCGTAACGGCACAGCTTTGAGGATGCGCAAGAAAAGCGCCGTGCCGCCCAGCGCGAAAAGGGCCGAAACGGCCATTTTGGCCATCAGCGGCCAGCCCGGCGCAAGCAGCGTCACGGTGAGAAAGCCAAGAGCGGCCGATTCGCTGGTGCCGGTGGTGGAGGGCTCGACGAAGCGATTACGGACGACCATCTGCATCACCAATCCGCCAATCGCCATCGACGCCCCGGCCAAAACCAATGCCAGCGTCCGCGGCACCCGGCTGACGATAAAAACCTCGACCGCCCGCGGCTCCGCCGTTCCCGCCAGAAGAGCAGGCAGCGACACATCGCTGACGCCGACGAAGAGGCTGACAAGGGCGAGGAGGGCCGTGACGAGGATGGCGAGAAGAAGCGGCAAAGTAGGGGCCTAATAGACCTGCTCGTCCGACAGACTATCGGCTCGTGCCCACCCTCCCCCTTGAGGGGAGAGTACCGAAGCTAGGCCAAGGCCGTAGCGGAGGTGGGGAGGGGGTGGTTCTGTAATCCACTACACGACCCCCTCCCTCGATCCCTCCCCTCAAGGGGGAGGGAGGCGCAAGACCAATCGTCCCGGCAAGCGGGCAGTTGTAAATCAGCCGTTCAGACCTTCCAGAACCTGGTCCAGCAGCAGCATGACGCCCTGGTAGCCGTGCATGGAAATGTAGCTGGCCTGCGGATCGAGATAAACGATCTGGCCTTCCTTGGCTGCCGTGGTCTGGTTGAAGAGCTCGTTGTCGAGCAGCGCTTCGGCCGAGCCGGCATTCTCGCCGGTGCCGGCGTCGCGATCGACCACGAAGACCCAGTCCGGGTTCACTTCGAGCAGGAATTCGAACGAGACGGCATCGCCGCCATGGTCGCCATCGGCCACGTCGGCCAGCGCCGACGCCATGCCGACATTGTTGTAGATCCAGCTGACGCGCGAATCGGGGCCATAAACGCCGAGCTTGCCGGCATTGGTGACCAGCACCAGCGCAGTGCCCTTACCTTCGGCCGCGGCTTTGACTTCGGCCAGCTTGGCATCGAGTTCGTCATTGAGCGCCGTCGCGTGGTCGGCCATGTCGAAGATGTCGCCGAGCTTAACCATATTGGCTTTGACGCCGGCGACGATATCGGTGTTATCGACCGAAAGGTCGATGGTGGGGACGATGTCCTTGGAGGTTTCGAAGGCCGCTGCCGAACGGGCGGCAACGAAATAGACGTCGGCTTCCGCCGCGGCGATGCCTTCGAAATCGGGCTCGAACAGCGAGCCGATCTGGATGGCGTCGGCCGGGATCTGGTCGGCGAGATAAGTCGGCGCATTGGAGGAGGGCACGCCGGCGACCGCGACGCCCATGGCGCTGAGGTCATCGAAGACGGCCCAATCCTGGACCAGCACTTTTTCGGGCACGCGGGCGATCGTCACGTCACCCTGGGGGGTGGAAATCACCTTGTCCTGGGCAAAAGCCGGGGTCAGAGACAAGGCGCCGACAAGGGTGGCGAGGAGGGCGGTGGTGCGGAAAAGCGCGCTCAAGCGAGTGCTCCTAAGGAAATTGCGGGAGGCGCCGAAATGGTGACAGCGCGTGTCCGTTTTCCTAGCCGTGCGTTCACGCGGCTGTCAAAAAGAAAAGCTGAGACCTATTGTCCTGTTATCTACACGCTCGGAAGATAAGTTTCGCTGGCGAGCGCCATGAAACTTTTCATCGCGGCCGAAAGCGGGCTCGATTTGCGGCGCGCCACCAGCAATTGCCGCATGGCCCAGGGCTCGGCCAGGGGAGCGCAGACAAGGTCCGTGCCAGCGAGGAGATGAAGACTCGTCGACCTGAGAAAGCCGATGCCGAACCCGGCTTCCACCATGCGCACCAGAGCAGGGAAGCTCTCGACGCGCAGGCTTTCCGTCAAGGCGACGCCGCTTTTTTCCGCCGCTTCCACGAGGAGGCGGTTGAGCGAGCCGGCGTGGTGGATGCCCACGATCGCATGGGGCAGCACCGCATCGAAGGGCAACGATTTGCGCGGCTCGATTTGAGCCGCCAAAGGATGTTCGGGCGGCACCAGTACCCATACCCGCTCGTCCTCGAAGGGGCGGATATCGAAGCGGGAGAAATCGTAATTGTCGGAAACGATGGCGACATCCGCCTGGCCTTCGTCCAGCGCCAGAAGCGCCTTTGCCGCCCCCATTTCGCTGATGGCAATGTCGATGCCGTGATGCTTGCCGGCGAACTTGGCCAGAAGCTCCGGCAGGCGCCCGGTAAGGGCAGAACTGGTGCAGGCAAGGCGCAGGCTTCCGCGCTGCCCGGAGCCGAAATCGTCCATGATGGCATCAAGATCGGCGATCGAGCGCAACACGGTGCGGCAACCGCCGGCATAGGCCTCGCCAGCCGTTGTCAATCTCACGCCGTGAGCCGAGCGGTCGAACAGAACGACGCCCAGACGCGCTTCGAGGTCGGACACGCGGCGACTGACCGCGGAGGAGGCGATGCCCTCACGCTCCGCCGCCCGCCCGATCGATCCGGTCTCGGCCAAAAGCAAAATCAGGCGTGCAGTAACGCTGTCGAACGGTGCCATTCGGGCACCATACTCATTGCATGCCCGCGAGCAAGCTCAAGCCGCGCAGGAGATAATAGGCGCCGATCACCGTAACGATCCAGCGCGTCCATTTGCGGAAGCCGACATCGGTCAGCCGCTGCAAGAGGTGATAGCCAAGATTGGTGCCAGCGACCGCAAAGGGCGCTGCTATCAGCACCATCACCCAGTCGCCCCAGGCCATGGCGGTGGCGAGGGTGGAGTAGAACACGACCTTGACCCCGTGCGAGATCACCTGCGTCGCAGCCTTGGTGGCGATCACCTTGCGCCGGTCCATTTCGGTGCGGATGAAAAAGATGTCGACCGTGGGGCCCGAGACGCCGACCGCCAGGTTGAGGCCGCCCGCGAGAAAGCCGCAGAAGAAGGCGTGCACCGGCTTGGTGGCGTCGAGCGACAGCCAATGCTTGGGGATCCAGACCAGGATCGGCATCAGCCCGATGGCGATGCACACCGTGGCAAGATCAGGCGTATAACGCAGGATAAACAGAGCGATCGCGGCAGCTGCCAAGCCGATGCAGATAAAGCCCAGCGCAGGCCAATCGATGAATTCGCGCGAGAACCACGCGCGCGATCCATTGGCGACGATCTGGATCGCTCCCTGAACGGCAATCGCCGTCGCGACGGGCAGAATCGTCAACAGGATCGCCAAGAGGATCAATCCTCCCGCCATGCCGAAAACGCCGGAAAGCGTGGACGTGAGGAAGACCGCAAGGGCGACCAGCGCCGGAACAACAAAACCAATCATGGACCTCCCATGCGCCTTGCCAGGGCAAAGCGCTACCGCGACTTAAGCAAGGGGCCATGCTGGGAGCGGCGCACCACAGCCGAAAAGGTTGCACGCGCCGAGGCCGATCTTTCCCCACTTTTCATCTTGAATGGCAGACGCAATCGCTCTTTTATGACAGTTGCGAGTTTTGATTTGCCCGATCGCCGGCCGACGGTTCTCCCGCCTTCCCCTCGGGCTCCACAATTTATGTCTGGATAGTTCCTTGATCACGCTCAAGGCTGGCCGCGATCGTTCACGCGGCGATGCACTTGCCCATGTCGCCGCCGCCCATCGGGGCAGGGGACAAAGCCCGCTCAGGCGTATCACCGCCTATTCGCTGCGCCACTACTGGCAGGCGAGCTTGGCCATCGGCGCCACGATCATCGCCTCGGGTCTGCAGCTGATGATCCCGCGCCTGCTCGGGCACGCTGTCGATCAGGCGCAGACAACGCTGACCGTGGCGGGAGAAGGTGCACAACAGGCGCTGATCTGGACCGCCCTGACGCTGCTGATTGTCTCCGTCGCGCGCGGTCTTTTCACCCTGGTGCAGAACTTTTACTCGGAAGCGGTGGGCCACCATGTCGGCTACGAACTGCGCCTCGCCTTCTACGACAAGGTCCAGCGTCTCTCCTATTCCTACCACGACCGCATGCATTCGGGCGATCTGATCACCCTGGGCCTCCTCGATCTCGATGGCCTGCGCATGTTCTTTTCGACCGGCTTCATCCGCACCATTCTGCTGACGGTGCTGATCGGGGTTGGCGCCTATATGCTCTTGAGCACCGATGTCCTGCTCGGCCTCCTGGCCCTGAGCTTCGTGCCTTTCGTCGCCTGGCGCTCTTCTGTCGCTCAGTTGACCCTGCGCAAGACCTGGCTGGTGCTGCAGGAACGCCTCTCCGTTCTCACCCGCGTCATGGAAGAAAATCTCGGCGGCATTCGCGTCGTCCGTGCCTTCTCCGGCCAGAAGCATGAGCTCGAAAAATTCGAAACGGCCTCCAAGTCGGCGCTTGAACTTGCGCATCAGCGCGTGCTGGTTCGCGTCAAGAACACCTCGATGATGACCTTCTCCTTCTTCGCCGCCATGGGCCTCGTGCTCTGGTTCGGTGGGGTCAAGGTCATCGCCGGTGAAATGAGCGTCGGCACGCTCGCTTCTTTCCTGACCTTCATGACCATCCTGCAGATGCCGGTGCGCCAGCTCGGCCTCATGGTCAATTCCTTCGCTCGCGCCTCCACTTGCGGCACCCGTTTCTTCGCTTTCCTCGATGCGCCCATTGACATCGAAAGCAAGCCGGAAGCGGCACCACTCAAGGTCAAGGAGGGCACGCTGCGCTTCGAAGACGTTCACTTCACCTATCCTGGCGCTTCGCACCCCACGCTCAACGGCATCAGCTTCGAAGCCCATGCCGGCCAGACCATCGGCATCGTCGGCGCGCCGGGTTCAGGCAAATCGACCCTCGCCCACCTGATCCCGCGCTTTTACGACGTGACCGCCGGGCGCATCCTCATCGACGGGCAGGACGTGCGGGACGTCACGCTGCAGTCGCTCCGCCGCTCGGTTGCCGTGGTGCAGCAGGACACGTTTCTTTTCACCACCACTATCGAAAACAACATCGCCTATGGTGACCCCTGGGCCAAGGAACGCAAGATCGAGCGCGCTGCCGAAAGCGCCCAGCTCCATAACTACATCATGGGCCTGCCGGCCGATTACAGCACCGTTGTCGGCGAGCGCGGCGTCTCCCTTTCCGGCGGCCAGCGCCAGCGCCTGTCCATCGCCCGCTCCTTGGTTCTGAAGCCGGCGGTGATGGTGTTCGATGATTCCACGGCTGCCATCGACGCGGGCACCGAGCACCGCATCCGCTCCGCCATCCGCCGCTATGCCAAGGACCGCGTCACGCTTGTGATCGCCCACCGCCTCTCTTCGTTGATGCATGCCGATTTCATTCTCTTCCTCGAAGACGGCCGTATCGTTGAACAGGGCTCGCATGCCGAACTTCTGGAACGCGGCGGCAAGTACCGCGCACTTTACGATCTCCAGACCCGGCCGGCCGACGACCTGGAGGCTGCGGAATGAGCGTTATGGAAGAAGACGAACGCGAGGCCGCAGCCTTTCCCGGTCAGCGCCCGCCGCGCGCCTCGGTCGGCTCGCACCGCATCGAGGAAGAGGTCTTCGGCAAGGCCTATGATCCGCAAACGGTGCGCCGCATCTGGGCCTACGTCCACCCCTACCGGCATAAGATCTACCTGTCGGTTGCTGCCGTCCTGATCTTTACCGCCACCCAGCTCGCCATCCCGCTGATCATCGGCAATGCCATCGACACGGCTCTTGTGGCGGGCGGCGACACCACAAATCTGCTGCGTGCCATCATCGCCTTTGCGGTCGTTATCACCGTCAACTTCGCCGCATCCTGGATCCAGGAATCGCAAGTTGGTCAAGTGGCCGAGAACGTCCTCTTCGACATGCGCCGCGCCATGTTCGCGCAGCTGCAGCGCGTCTCGCTAAGCTTCATGGACAAGACCGAAGTCGGCCGCCTGATGAGCCGGCTTCAGGGCGACGTCAATTCTATGCAGGAATTTCTCGAAACCTCGGTGGTTTCGGTCGGCGACATCGTCCTTCTCTTCGGCATCATCATGGTCTTGCTCAGCCTCGACCCCTGGCTTGGCCTCCTGACGCTGATCACCATGCCGATCCTTTTTATCATCCGCATCTTCTGGCTGCCGCCGGCCAAGCGCGCCTTCTGGGCGGCGCATGAAACCAATTCGCTGACCGCCGGCGCCATGGCCGAAGGCATCAATGGCGTTCGCACCGTGCAGAACCTTGATCGCCAGAAGGTCAATTTCGACCTCTACGACGACAAGGCTTATGACAACCTCCGCACCCAGCTGACCGGCTCGAAGTTCGCCCAGGTCATGGTGCCGATCGTCGACTCTCTCACCGGCATCTCCATGGCCACGGTCATCGTGGTGGGCGGCTCGCTGGTGCTCAATGGATCGCTGCAGGTCGGCGTCATCGTCGCCTTCCTCTTCTACATCCAGCGTTTCTTCGACCCGATCCGCTCGCTGACCATGCAATATTCGATCATGCAGCGCGCGATGACCTCGGGTCGCCGCATCACCGAAGTGCTCGACCTGCCCGTGGTGATCGACGACAAGCCCGGCGCCGTTGTCCTCACCTCCGACATGGACGGCTCGGTCGCCTTCAACGACGTGACCTTCGGCTATGACCCGGCGCGCCCGGTGCTGAAAAACGTGTCCTTCCGCGTCAATCCGGGCGAAACCGTCGCCCTGGTGGGTCCGACCGGATCGGGCAAGACCAGCGCCATGTCCCTGGTCCACCGCTTCTACGAAGTGCAGGGCGGGGCCGTCCTTGTCGGCGGCCACGATGTGCGCAACGTCACCCAGGAATCGCTGGGCGAACAGGTCGCCATGGTGCTGCAGGAGCCGTTCCTTTTCACCGGCACAATCTATGAGAACATCCGCTACAACAAGCAGTCCGCCACGCTCGACGACGTCATCGCCGCCGCCAAGGCGGTTGGCGCGCACGACTTCATCTCCCGCTTCCGCAATGGCTACGACACAATCCTCGAACAGCGCGGCTCCAACCTGTCGCTCGGCCAGCGCCAGCTCCTGAGCTTTGCGCGCGCCCTCGTCGCCGACGCCAAGATCCTCGTTCTCGACGAAGCCACCGCCAATATCGACAGCTATACCGAGCGGCAGATCCAGAAGGCGCTCGAAATCCTGCTCGAAGGCCGCACCGGCATGGTGATCGCCCACCGTCTTGCCACCATTCGCGGCGCCGACCGCATTATCGTGCTGCAGAATGGCGAGAAGATCGAGGAAGGTAACCACGACCAGCTCATGGAACTGGGCGGCCTTTATTCGCGCCTCTACAACATGAATTACGCCAGCTTCGACGACATTCCCGATGAGCTCGTAACGCAGGCAAATGCCAGGGCAGCGAGCACTTAGCTTGCCGCAACCACCGGCTGTCACCCCGGCGAAGGCCGGGGCCCATCTTGAGATCTCAGGATGGATCCCCGCCTGCGCGGGGATGACATCGTGGGTGGGACGCAATCTCTGATTGTACGCACAAAGGCATGCTAGGGTGGCCCGTCCTCCGGAGCCATCCATGCGCCTCGCCCTTGCTCTCCTGCCCCTCCTCGCCACGCCCGCCCTTGCCGATGCCGTCACCTATCGCGGCACCGTCGGCAGCCGCGACGTCGTCATCGAACTGACCGAGCCGAGCGACGGCCCCGTCGTTGGTCGCTTCGCCTTCATGGATGAAGGCAAATCCGTGCCGCTCCGGTCCGAGGCGAACACCGACACGAGCTTTCTCTTAAGCGAAGAAGGGCTCTGCACCCCTGACATCTGCACCTTTGCAGACGACGGCACCGTCACCGGCGTGCCCACCGTCGCCGAGTGGCAGCTGACGCTGGACGGCTCGACCCTCACCGGCACGCGGAGCGGCACCGGCAAGAGCAAGGAGCAGGCCATCGCCGCGGAGGAAATCGGCCGCCGTTCCTTATCCGGCGAGGCGACAACCATCGCCCTGCGCGAAAACATCTACGATAGCCTTTTTGCCGATGTCGGCCCGTTGGACCCGGCCAAGGTCCCATATGAACTTGCGGTGGCTGATGGACCTTTGGTCGAGGACAGGCGTTTCGTGCTCGGCGATGCCGTCGTCTCGATGAAGATCGATCCGCGCACCGAGTTTGCCTTTCCCCATGTCCTCAGCTTCGTCACCCGGGCCGATGCCGCCCCGATCGAGGCTATTCTTGGTAACGAGCATGCGGGCCTATCCATCTCGGCGCTCGATTGCCTCTCGTCGGGCTATGTCGGCTTCGGCGCCAACGAATGGAGCCTCGATCAGGCTTCGCTCGGCGGCTATAACGAAGAAAACGTCGTCCTCACCTATGCCAGCCCGCGCCTTGTTAGCTGGTATCAGGCGGGAAGCCTTTTTTGCGGCGGCGCCCATCCCTACAATCACATCGACAGCTACACCTTCGATGCCCAAACCGGCGGTCTGCTCGACTTCTCGCGCATTTTTTTGGGCTGGGTCCCCGTCGATTTCGAAGACAACGTCGTCGATCTCGAAACCGCCCGCGCCAATCCCGACGAGATCATCTGGCAGCCCGATGACGCGCTGATCGCCTTCGTGCGCGAGCACCTGCCGCCGGAGCTCGCCACCGACGATCCCGAGCTCGACGAAGCCTGCTACAGCGAAGACGCCATCCGCGGCCAGCTCGATTTCCGCTTCGAAGAGGGCCCAAACGTTGTTTTCACCGGCAGCGGCTTTCCGCACGTCATCGGCGTCTGCAACGGCGACCTCTTCTCAATGCCCCTCGCCGAGCTGGGCGACCTGCTGACGCCGGAGGCCATGACTTATTTCGCAGATTAGTCGGCGGTTAGGTCGGGGTAGATTAGCTGTGAGCACTGCCGATTATTGCGATCGAGCGTCGCCTGATCTTCGGCCGTAACGATCCCGGTAAACACCTGCTCCCAGAGATCGTCACGCTCGATGCCTTCAAGCCCGCACTGGCAATAGGTGGCGCAAAGCGCAGCCGTCGTGCCCGAGGCTTCGCAGCTCGATTGGCAGGAGCGGAGGAAGTCGATCTCGCGGCCCGCCTCCTGCGTGCCCATGGCCATCGACAGCGGCATGATGATCGCGAGCAGCAGCGGCTGGTGCACAAGGTAGATGACGAGGCTCCACCGCCCCATCCAGGCGAGGGTTCCCGCCAAGCGGTTGCGCGGCTGGATGGCTGCGAGTTTTCCGAGCCATGCGGTTTGCCGAACAATCCGCATGGCAAGCACGCCCAGCAGCACGACGCCAAGCCAGGGGAAAAGCGGCACGAGGTCGTTGGTGGGCGGCGGCACGACCCAGAAGCCGAGCCAGGAAAAGATGCGCTCGTTAAAGAGCGGGTCTGTAAGAAAGAAGGGCAGGGCGATGATCACGGCCGCCACCAGCCCCGTCAGCCAAAGCGGCGTGACAAGGAATGGCAGCGCGAGGAGGCTCGTCGCTGCAATCGCATGCAGCACGCCAAAATAAACAAAGCTTTCGGTGAAGGTGAACCAGGTCGAAACCGTGATGATCAGCGCGCCGCCGACCACGAAAGCCCAGCGCTTCCAGAAGGAAGGCCAGCGCACGCCATCGCCATGCCCCAGCACCAGCCCAACGCCGACCAGGAACATGAAGGCGGACAGGATGGTCCGCGCGAAGAGGACCCAGCCCGGGTCGAAGCCGACATCCACCGGGATGAAGCGGTAAAAGGATACGTCCCAGGAAAGGTGGTAGATCGCCATGGCGATGATGGCAACGCCGCGGGCGATGTCGACAATGAGGAGGCGCGGGCGCTTCGAATTGGTGGTCTCGGTCAAACTTCGCCCCTCGTCTGGCGGCTCTGTGCGACAGACCCCCACCCAACCTCCCCCTGAAGAAGGGGGAGGAGCACGTCAGTTATAGCCAAAAATCAGTGACACACCACCGTTCTGACTCCTCCCCCTTCTGCAGGGGGAGGCCGGGTGGGGGTGTCGCCCTGCTCATGCGCCCTCCGCCAAATGCCGCCGCACCACGGCCAGAAATTCATCGCCATAGCGGTCGAGCTTGCCTTGCCCGACGCCGGGCAGGTTCAGCATATCATGGGGATACGTCGGTTCCGCCAGCGCCATGGCGCGCAGGGTCGCGTCGTGAAAGATCACGTAGGGCGGCACGCCCTGTGCCTTGGCGATGCGGGTGCGCTCGCCGCGCAGCGCTTCGAACAAGGGCCGCGCATGCTCCGGCACGACGACGGCATTGGCGAGCGATCGCCGGACCTCGACGCTTTTCTTCGGCCGATCCTTGCGCAAGGTCACGAGCCGCTCGCGCTTGAACACCGCCCGGGCATCCGCCCCCAGGGTCAGCGCGCCGTGATTGGCATGATCGACGACGACCAGACCCATGGCCGTGATCTGCCGGACAACCGATTGCCAGGCTTTTGCATCGAGTTCGCGGCCCTGGCCGAAGACCGGCTGGTTCTGGTGCCCGAAGCGGGTGACTTTTTCGGTTTCCTTGCCGACCAGGACATCGATCACATGCGCCGCGCCGAAGCGCTGGCCAGTCCGGTAGATTGCGGCCAGGGCCTTGATCGCGGCTTCCGTGCCGTCCCACGATTCCACGGGCGAGCGGCAGGTGTCGCAATTGCCGCAAGCCCCGGCATAGGCCTCGCCGAAATGGCTGAGTATGGCCTGGCGGCGGCAGGAAGCGGTTTCGCAGACGCCGAGCAGCGCATTGAGCTTACCGTGTTCGAGGCGCTTGACCTCATCAGGCGCATTGCCCTCGTCGATCATGCGGCGGCGTTGCACGACATCGGCCATGCCATAGCTCATCCAGGCATCCGACGGCAGCCCGTCGCGGCCGGCGCGGCCGGTCTCCTGGTAATAGCTTTCGATCGAGGCCGGCAGGTCCATATGGGCGACATAGCGCACGTCCGGCTTGTCTATGCCCATGCCGAAGGCCACGGTCGCGACCATGCAGATATTGTCGTCCTTTAGAAATGCGTCCTGGTTGGCGCTGCGGACATGGGCGGGAAGGCCGGCATGGTAGGGCAGGGCGGGAATACCCTTGGCCGAAAGCCACTCGGCCGTGTCCTCGACCTTGGCGCGCGAGAGACAATAAACGATGCCGCTTTCGCCCTTATGGCCGGAAAGAAAGTCGAGCAACTGCTCGCGCGGCTTGTCGCGCTCGACGATGGAATAGGAAATGTTGGGCCGGTCAAAGCTGGTGGTAAAGACCTTTGCCTGCTCGAGCCCCAGCCGCTCGATAATGTCTTCGCGCGTCGTGGGATCGGCCGTCGCCGTCAGCGCAACGCGCGGCACCCCCGGAAAGAGCTCGACCAGGTGGATCAGCTCGCGATATTCGGGCCGGAAATCGTGCCCCCATTGCGACACGCAATGGGCCTCGTCGATGGCGAACAGCGAAATGTCGGCGCCCGAGAGCATATTGGCAAAGCCCGGCGTCGCCACCCGCTCGGGCGCGACATAAAGAAGATCGAGCTCGCCGCGCCGCAATTTGCCTCGCACTTCGGCCGATTCTTCCTGCGACAGCGAGGAATTGAGCGCCGCCGCGGCGACGCCAGCTTGTTTCAGCGCCTCGACCTGGTCCCGCATCAAGGCGATCAGCGGCGAAACGACGATGCCGACACCGCGCCGGCAGATAGCCGGGATCTGGTAGCACATCGACTTGCCGGCGCCGGTCGGAAACAGCACCACGGCATCGCCGCCACCGGCGACATGGTCGATCACCTCGTGCTGCTGCCCGCGGAATTCCTTGTGCCCAAAGATGTCGCGCAGCACGGCAAGCGGCGTCGGCCGCTCCTGGCGCTGGGGCGAAAACAGATCGTAAGACTCAATGGCTTCCACGCTGTCTTTGAATCACGCGAGCGCGGGCGAGGCAACCATGGGGGCGATCACAGGCCCTTGCTGTCCACCGGCCTGACCTGGTTTTGCAGATATGCTTCAATCCTGTGCGTCACCAGATGCTTGAAGCGATCCTTCTCGCTTTCCGACTGGCTCAGCATTTCTTTGACGCGCCAGAACTCCATGGCGCCGAAATTGGCCACATGTGGCCGCACGTAGATGTCGGGCGGATAGGCGGCCATCATATGGGCGGTGAGCGAATGCATCATGATCGCAGCCGAGCCGAACCAGAGATCAAGCGCCTTGTGATCGGTACGGTTCAGCCCCACGGACGGGTCGCCCACGACGTCGATGCCGATCAGAAAATCGGTGTCGATATCCGCCTGGTCGAGCGGCAATGGATTGACCACGCCGCCATCCACCAGAACATGGTTCTTGTGCACGACGGGCTTGAACAGGCTGGGGATGGCGATCGATCCGGCGATCGCGGGCCGCAACAGGCCGGAATTGAACACCACCTGGTGCCAGCTCTGAAAGTCAGTCGCCACCACATGAAGCGGGATCTTGAGGTCCCTGAACTCCTTGGGAAAGCTCGGTGGGGTGAACGCATCGACGATATGCGTGGCGTCGAGCTGCATCGAAATGCCGTTCTTGAGGAGGGCACCCAGGCGCATATGCGAGGCCCAGAGCCTGCCGGCGATGGTGCGCAGGGTCCCCAGCACTTCGAAACTATATTCGCGCAGCTCTTTGCCGGTCATGCCAGCGGCCCAGCCTGCCCCGATCAGCGCTCCGATCGAGGTGCCGGCGATCACCGACGGCTTGAGCCCCAGCTCGTCCATGGCTTCGATATAGGGAATGTGCGTCAGCCCGCGCGCTGAGCCACCGCCCAAGGCGACACCGATCCTGGGTCCACCAGTCACGCTCATCCTGCCTCGCTCCGTTCCCTTGGAGCGCAGCCGGTCTGCGAGCGCTTTACCGCGGAATTGCAGAGGCGTTAGCGGGCGTTGCGGCTGCGTGTAGTCAAAGACGGTTTGATGCGAGCCTAGGCCAGGGAGATTGAGGAAAGGTTCAGGCCTGTTCCCGCGCGCGCTCCCGCCAGCCGATGTCTCGGCGGCAAAAGCCTTCTGGCCAAACAATCTTGTCCACGCCTGCGTAAGCACGCTGCTGCGCCTCGGAAACCGAACCCCCTAAGGCGGTGACGTTGAGCACGCGTCCGCCATTGGCAATCAAACGGTTTCCGTCTCGCTTTGTTCCGGCATGAAACACTGTCAGCATTTCGTCATCTAACTGATCTGGGAACAGAATTTCGCTGCCCTTGCCGTAGTCGCCGGGGTAGCCCTTGGTGGCCATGACCACGGTTAAGGCGAAGGCGTCTTTCCACTGGACGTCGTGCCCCTTGAGCGTGCCGGTCGCCACGGCGTGAAGCAGCGGCACGACGTCGCTTTCCATCCGCATCATCATCACCTGGCATTCCGGATCGCCGAAACGAGCATTGTATTCGACGAGCTTTGGCCCCTCGTCGGTCAGCATCAGACCGGCAAAGAGCACGCCCTGGAACGGCGTCCCGCGCTTTGCCATGCCGCGCACCGTCGGCTCTATGATCCGCGCTATCGTTTCGTCGAACTCGGTCCGGCGCATCACCGGTGCCGGCGAATAGGCGCCCATGCCGCCGGTATTTGGCCCGACATCGCCATCGAAGGCGCGCTTATGATCCTGTGCCGTGGTCAGCGGCAGAATGGTCTCGCCATCGCAGAGCACGAACAGCGAGACTTCCTCGCCTTCCATGAACTCCTCGATGACGACGGCTGCACCGGACGTGCCGAACGCGCCCGAAAAGCAGTCGATCACGGCTTCCTCGGCCTCTTCGACGCTCATCGCCACGGTGACACCCTTGCCTGCCGCAAGGCCATCGGCCTTGATGACGATCGGCGCGCCCTCGGCATAGATATAGGCCAGCGCCGAAGCCTCATCCTCGAACCGCCGATAGCGCGCCGTCGGGATGTCGTATTCGTCGCAAAGGGCCTTGGTGAAACTCTTGGAGCCTTCGAGCTGCCCGGCGGCAGCGCTTGGGCAGAAACAGTCGATCCCCGCTGCCCGTACATCATCGCCAAGCCCGGCAACCACCTGCGCATCGGGCCCAACGACGACGAAATCCACGTTGTTGTCGCGTGCCGCAGCGATCACCGCCTGATGGTCATTGATGTCGATGGGGAGGTTGGTCGCGACCTTCTCGGTCCCGCCATTTCCAGGCGCGACGAACAAGGCCTCGACCAGCGGCGATTGCGCGATCTTCCAGGCCAGCGCATGCTCGCGCCCACCAGAACCGATGATCAAAACGCGCATTGTCGCCTCCCTGCTGCCCAATGCGTGATGCACCAGTGCGAGCAGGGTGGCAAGCCGTCGCTACATCTCCGCTTCGCGGAACACCGGCGTCACGTCGCCCGCCCAGGATCCGTTGAACTTTTCGAGCCAACGCTCGGCCGGGGTCTTGCCGCTGCGGATCGTTTCTTCAAGCGGCTTCATGAAGATCGACTCGTCGCGCCCTTGCGTATCGAGCCGGTTGCGGCGAACGAGGCCTGCTTCCGAAATCCCAACCGCCTGCGCGGCCACGTCGAAAATGGTGGAGCGATCGAACGGCGTCGCCAGACCCAGCCGCGGCACTTCGCGGCGCAAGTAATCGCGATCTTCGTCGGTCCAGTCCTTGACCAGTTCCCAAGCCGCTTCGAGCGAGATGTCGTCGTAGAGAAGCCCGGTCCAGAAGGCCGAGAGCGCCACGACATGATCGCGATCGCCCATGTCGGCGCCGCGCATTTCAAGGAACTGCTTGAGCCGCACTTCCGGGAACAGGGTCGAAAGGTGATCCTCCCAATCCTTGATCGTGGGCTTGTCGCCCGGCAACTGGGGCAACTTACCGTCCAAAAAGTCGCGAAAACTCTCGCCCGCGACGTTCACATACTTCCCGTCGCGGATAACAAAATACATCGGCACGTCGAGCGCATAATCTGCATATTGCTCAAAGCCGAAGCCGCTTTCGAAGGCAAAGGGCAACATGCCGGTGCGATCGGCATCGGTATTGCGCCAGATTTCGCTTCGGAAGCTCAAAAAGCCGCTGTCGCGCCCGTCGACAAAGGGCGAGTTGGCAAAAAGCGCCGTGGCGATCGGCTGCAGCGCCACCGAAACGCGCAGCTTCTTGACCATGTCGGCTTCGTCGGAGAAGTCGAGATTGGTCTGCACCGTGCAGGAGCGGTACATCATCGACGTGCCGAGCGTTCCCGTTTCGCCCATATATTTGGTCATGATCGCATAGCGCGACTTGGGCATGGCTTCTATTTGATCCACGGACCAAAGCGGCGTCACACCAAGTCCCAGAAAATGGATATCGAGCGGCTCGGCGACTTTCTTGACCACGCGCAAATGCTCGTCGAGCTCTGCGGCGGTGCCATGAAGGTCGGCCATCGGTGCGCCGGAGAGCTCAAACTGCCCGCCGGGCTCGAGCGAGATCCCGCCCGCGACCTCGTTGTTGCGCAGCCCGATTGGGTTCTCGCGATCGTAGAACGGCACCCAGCCGGTTTCGCGCTCGACGCCATCGAGCAGCGCACGAATGCCCTGTGGACCTTCATAGGCCACGGGGCGCAGCGGATTGGTATGGAACACGTGCTTTTCGTGCTCAGTGCCGATGCGCCACTGTTCGGCCGGCTTGCTGCCGCGCTCCATCGCCTCGATCAGGTCGGCCCGCGATTCGATTGGAGGCGAAAAGGTGTCGGCGCCGGCCATGGGGCCCTCTTGGTTCAGGCTTCGAAAAACTTGGCGCGAAAATAGCGAGGGCGGGCCGGAAAGCAATCGCCTTTATCGCCAGTCGCCGATGGTGGCTTGAATCACCGCTAACGCAGCTACTGCCGCCGTATCGGCGCGCAAAATTCGCGGTCCGAGACTAATGGGCACAACGAAGGGCAAGGCATGAAGTTTCGCGCGCTCCGCGTCCGAAAATCCACCCTCCGGGCCGACCAGCAGGCCGATTGGAGTGCCCCGCAGCTTTTCCAGCGCCACAACCGGCGATGAGGAAGCCTCGCCTTCGTCGGCAAAGATCAGCTTGCGCGCTGGATCCCAGCCATCTAGCAACCGCTCGAGCGTCACTTCCGGCGCAATGGTTGGCACGCTCAACACTTCGCACTGCTCTGCCGCCTCGATGGCGTTGGCCGAAAGCCGCTCGATTTTCAGCCGATGCACCTGAGTAAACTGCGTCATCACCGGCTGGATCGTGCCGGCGCCCATCTCCACCGCTTTCTGGATCACGTAATCGAGCCGCTCGTTCTTGAGCGGCGCAAAGCCATACCAAAGGTCCGATGGCGGCGTCTGCGCGGCGATCTGCTCGACCGTTTCCAACGTCACCGACTTCTTGGCATCGCTTGTCAGCCGGCACAGCCAAGCCCCATCGCGGCCGTTGAACAGCACCACCTCATCGCCCACGCTTTTTCGCAGCACTGCGGCAAGGTAGAGCGACTGCTCCTTTTCAAGCGTCAACGCGGCGCCGGCAGAAAGATCAGGCTGCACATAAAGGCGAGGCAGGGTGGCGTGGGAGCGGGGCATCTTCATCCGTGGCAAACTGCCACGACCTCGTGGTTCGACAGGCTCACCATGAGGTCTACTGTGTCTGCCGCGTTTAGAGTAGACGTGACTCTGATGTTTCGTGAGACCTCATCCTGAGCTTGTCGAAGGACGAGGTCGCTTGCACCAGAGCAACCATGCCCGAGCAAACCACCACCGTCGCCGACGCCCGGCCCACCAACTGGCTCGATCGCTACGCCCCCGAACGCGTCAAACCCTATGGGCGCCTCGCCCGCTGGGATCGGCCGATCGGCTTTTGGCTCCTGTTCTGGCCCTGCGCCTGGGGCATAGGCTTGGCGGCCGTCGCCTTTCCGGACCTGGGATTTGGCTGGTGGGCCGCGATCCTGATGTTTTTCGGTGCGGTATTGATGCGTGGCGCCGGCTGCACCTTTAACGACATCGTCGATCGCGACATCGATATGCAGGTGGCCCGCACCCGCTCGCGGCCAATCCCCTCCGGCCAGGTCACCACCATGGAGGCGCTCTATTTCCTCGTGGCGCAGGCGCTCCTCGCTTCGGCCATTCTCTTCCAGTTCAACCGCTTCACCGTTTACGCCTCTATCGCCTCGCTGGTGCTGGTCGCGATCTACCCCTTCATGAAGCGCATCACCTGGTGGCCGCAGCTTTTTCTGGGCCTTGCCTTCTCCTTCGGCGCCCTGGTCGGCTGGTCGAGCCAGACCGGCGGCCTGGGCTGGGCGCCGGTGCTGCTTTACGCTGGCACCATTCTGTGGGTCATAGGCTACGACACCATCTATGCGCTTCAGGACGTCGAGGACGATGCCCTGGTCGGCGTCAAATCCACGGCCCGCCTGTTCGGCGCCAATGTTCGCCCCGCCGTCGCCGTGCTCTATGCCGGGGCGTTTCTCCTGTGGAATATCGCCGTGCTCATGGCCAGTGGCGGGTTGGTTTTCTCGACCCTTTCGCTGGTCTCCGCCGGACTGCTCGCCTGGCAATTATGGGCGCTGAACGCGGCAGCTCCTGGCAATCCGTTGCTGAGGTTCAAGAACAACCATTATGTCGGGATCGCGCTGACGCTGGCAATGCTGGCGGAGTGGGTTTGGTAAGCTAGACCCCCACCCAACCTCCCCCGGAAGACGGGGGAGGAGCTCGACCGGTGGTTTAGGCACAATGGAACTCCTCCCCCTTCTGCAGGGGGAGGCGGGGTGGGGGTTGCATCCTACCAAAAGCCAAAAGGGCCGACCGCACCACCGGTCGACCCCTTCAACTTGCTTTGGAGGCAGCAGAAAAAGTTAGAGCGTGTCAGCCTGCCCAGGCTGACGGCGGTTTAGAAACCTGGGACGGCGGGCGGCTTCGGCGGCGAGCTTGCGGCGTGGCGCGGGCTGGCCGAGCATGACGCCATCGACCTGCTGCGAATAGGGCAGGTAGGAGCCGTCGCCGGCCTTGATGAAGAGCGGCAGGCGGAGTTTCTTGCCCCAGTTCTGCCATTCGGCGACGACGTTGTGATTGCCCTCTTCTTCGAAGACCTTGTAGTTGAGCTCGAAGTCGGAATGCACCAACTCAATCGCGCTTGTAAGAACGCCTTCTTCCGAAATGCTGGTCGCCACGGCGACACCGATGAACTCGGTCACCGGCACCTTGATCTTGATGGCCACGCCGCTCTGTTCGAGCTGCTTGCGCACCGTCACGGTCTTCACCGGATCCTTGGGGCCGTTGTCGTTGGCAGCTACAAACCGGCGCTCAGCCAGAGCCGAGCGGCCGAACGCCAAGACTACCGACGATCCTTCCATCGCAACGCCATGCATCATTTCCAAAGCCTTCCTGTAACTTCGAGAGCGTCTTTTTTTGCTCTTCGTTTGTGAGGCCAATCTACCCCGCCCCCTTACCTGCCGCCTTAATCGGCTCGGTTAAATTTATGTTGTTTTCCCGGAGGGTTAGCGGTGTGTTGCACCTAGTCATAGGCTCTTAACCGCGTCGCTTGCAGACCCGTTTACCGTGCTGTGACCGCAGCTGGTCGTGCGCTCCCTTGCCCAAGCCCGGCGCCCGGCCTAAAAGGCCAGGCAATATGCCGGCTTTTGCTCCCCCCTATGCTGAAGATCTCGAACTGCTCCGCTCCTCCGCGGTTGCGGCGGGCATCATCGCCTCGGGCTTTTTTCGCCAGCCGGTAAAGTCCTGGTCCAAGGAAAATGACTCGCCCGTCAGCGAGGCCGATATTCTTGTTGACCGTTTTCTCGCGGCAAACCTCCTCAAGGCGCGGCCCCATTATGGCTGGCTGAGCGAAGAGACCGCCGACAATCCGAGCCGCCTCGATTGCGAACGGGTCTTCGTCGTCGATCCGATCGATGGCACGCGGGCATTTTTGCGCGGCGAGGATTACTGGACGGTCTCACTCGCCGTGGTCGAAAATGGCGTTGCCGTAGCCGGTGTCGTCTATGCCCCGGCGCGCAACGAGTTTTATGAAGCCTCCAAGGGCGGTGGCGCCAAGTATAATGGTGAGCCCATGGTGCGCTCCCGGCGCGCAGGCGCCTCGCCGCTGATCCCGGCACCCGGGGCAGTGCATCAGGAAATGCAGGCAGCCGGGCTCGATTACGAGCGCGGTCCCGCCTATGGCTCACTGGCCTATCGTATGGTGCAGGTCGCCACCGGCCGGCTCGATGCCGCCGTCGCCCGCCGCGGCGCGCAGGATTGGGATATTGCCGGCGCCGCCGTGATCCTCAGCGAATGCGGGCTCGACTTTGCCGATGTCTGCGTTGGGTTCCCACAATTCAACAAACGAGATGTGCGCCACGGGGCGCTTGCCGCCATCAGCGACATGAGCCTAAAACCCACCGTCCACGCAGCCCTGCTCAAGGTTTACGGCTGCCCAGGCGACGTCAGTGACCAATCCAGATCGAACGGATGAAACATGGCTGAACAAGCGGAAAAGCAGCTTCTCCACCTCGTCATCGGCGGCGAGCTTTCAGGTCTCGACGGCGTCACCTTTGCCGATCTCGACCAGGTCGATATCGTCGGCGTCTACCCCAACTATGCTTCTGCCTATGCCGTGTGGCGCCAAAAGGCGCAGCAAACGGTGGACAGCGCCCAGACGCGCTATTTCATCGTCCACCTGCACCGCCTGCTGAACCCCGAAACGCCGGCGGCGTAAAGCCTTAGCAAGGCACCCCCTCCCTACCTTCGCTAAGCCCTCGGCCAAGCTCCGGTACCCTCCCCTCAGAGGGGGAGGGTAGCATCGGGGACGTGGCAAGATCCTGGCCAGATACACCGGCTTCACCTTCCCCCTTGAGGGGAAGGCAAGCAGAGCTTAGGTGCGCCGCACCTTAGCGGCGCTCGGAAGGGGGTGGACGATGCCTCAGCCCAGCGCCAGCGCCTCAAACACCGCCTTCATTGCCCCCGGACCGCCAATACGTTCGCGGCCGATATCTCCCAGTCGCGCCCGCTCGTCGCCATCGCGCAAGAGCCTGGTGAGGGCTGCGCCGACGGCCTCGGCTTCGGCATCGACCACCACCCGCGCCGCGCCGAAGAGGTTTTGCTCGTCTTCAAAGCGGGAGCGGCGGTCGCGTGGGTTGATGAAGGTGATGACCGGCTTGCCGAGGCCCAGCGACTGGATGCTCGCCGTGCCGGCCTGGCTCAGCACCACGTCCGAGGCATCGAGCAGATTTCCCATCGCCCGGCCGCGCGCCATGTGGACGGTGATGGTGCTGTCGCTGAGTATGCCGAGATCATCCGGCTCGCTGCTGAGCATGGCTTCCCGCTGCAAGCCGGCGGCCTTTGCCAGCTCGTCCACCTGGACGCTTCCGGCGACCGCCAGGAACACATCGGGCCGCAGGTCTTCCGGCACCGTCCGTAGCGCCGCAATCTGGAGCGCAAAGCTTTCCCCAGTTAGCGCACGGCTCCCTGGCAACAGCGTGACCCCTAAAGGCTTTTGCCGCCGCGACGCCGCATCGAACTGCCCGCGCGGGATCGTATCCATCATCAGATTGCCAGGCGCCCTTGCGTCGACGCCGTCTTGCCTCAAGAGCGCTGCTAGGTTGTCGGCGCGACAAAACACGAGGTCGCAGGTCCGCCGGATGGCCCAGCGTTCCAGCCCGGAATAGAGCCGCGCCGCACCGGTCTTGTAGACATCGAGGTAAACCAGCTCGCGATTGCCGGTAAGAAGGCAGGCCAGAACGCCAACCATGTCGCCGATCACGATCAGCCGGTCGTAGCGGCCCCGGATCGAGCGCAGAAACTGGAGGGCAGGGGGCACAGTGCCAAGGCCGCCATTGACCACATCGCGCCGCAGCGAGCCTTTGACATTGCGCCAGCCCTCCGAGGCCAGCGTCGCGCGGGGACCGACGACGCGGCATATGCCGTCATAGGCCTTGCCGCTGCCGATCATCGGATAGGCTTCCACCGAAACGGTCGGCGGCATCTGCGCGATCAGCTGTGCGGCGATCGCATCTTCGCCGTGGCCGTTGGAAATGATGAGGAAGCGCTGACGCGTCGCTGCCTCGTTCATCCCTACTTGCCCCGGCCGAAGCGCTCGAAGGCCAGGTTTGCGGTGACGGCGTCGGCATAGGCCTCCTGCCGGTCGACACTCCAGTAGAAGAGCTCATCGAGCGGGATCGGCTTGCCGGAAATGGCGCAGCGCACGAAAGTGCCGGGCTTGAGCACGACATAATCGCCATCGAGATAGCGCAAGCTGGCTTCGGCGGGCGCAAAGCCCTTGTCGAAAATGTTCATGCCCATCTCCTTGGCGATTGACCCGATATAGTCCAAGCGGGCTCAGCTCAAAAGAGGCTATCCTGCACATCGCTGTCGGGTATCGGCTTCGCGCTTTTGCGCCGCGCTGGCGCGCCATTGACGGTGGCATCGACCTCGCCCTCGGCCAGCATGACATGGATCGCATCGCCCGGTTTGAGCTGGCCGGCACTGCTGACCAAGGCGCCGGCGCCGTCCTGGACGATGGCATAGCCGCGCGCCAAAACATTGCGATAGCCAAGCGTTTCCATGAGCTTGCCGAGCTGTTCCAGCTTTTGAGTGCGTCCGGCCGTGATCACCGGCCCCGATCGCAGATAGCGGTCTATCACCGGCGCCAGTTCGCTGCGCGCCTGCCGCAACTCGGCCAGAAGCGGTCCTCTATTGAGCCGCGGCGCGATCCGGTGCAGCGCGCTCTGCTTGCGCTCCAAGGACGTTCCCACCGCCTGCGGCAATTTCTTGGAGCACGGATCAAAGGTCAGCCGCGCCCGCTCGACTTTAGTCCTTAGACCGCGGTAACCCTGGTTGCCCAAGGTCTTGAGCCGTTCCGACAGCTCCTTGTGACGCTGTTGCATGAGACGAGGTTCGAGCTTTGCCGAAACCTTGGTGAGGGTTTGAGAGCGCAGTTGCACGGAATGTCGTAGCGCCGTCGAGAGATGGCTCGAAAAGTAATCGAGACTTTGTCTCTGCGTTGCGACCAGGTCCGTGGCCCGCGGCAGCCCGGCAGACGCCGCGCGCAAGCGATCCTTGAGGCTAGACAGCGCCCGCCTCGCCGCCTGCCGCTGCCGCCCGCCCTGATCCTCGACATAGGCGATCAGCTCCGCCCGCACCGGCACTGCCGCTTCCGCCGCAGCTGTCGGCGTCGGCGCGCGCATGTCGGAGGCGTAATCGACCAGCGTCGTATCGGTCTCGTGACCGACCGCAGAGATCACCGGAATGCCCGACGCGGCCACGGCGCGCACCACGGCCTCCTCGTTGAACCCCCAAAGATCCTCAATGGAGCCGCCGCCGCGCGCCACGATCAGGAGGTCAGGCCGCGGAATGCGCCCGCCCGGCTGCATGGCGTTAAAACCCTCGATGGCGTTGACCACTTCGGGCGCACAGGTCTCGCCCTGCACCCGCACCGGCCAGACGAGCACATGGCTCGGAAAACGATCATCCAGCCGATGGAGGATATCGCGGATCACCGCCCCGGTCGGGGAGGTGATCACCCCGATCACCCGCGGCAGATAGGGCAGGGCGCGCTTGCGCTCCTTGGCAAAGAGGCCCTCCGCAAGCAGCTTCTTGCGCCGCTCCTCGAGCAGCGCCATCAGCGCTCCGGCGCCGGCCGGCTCGATATTGTCGATGACGATCTGGTATTTGCTGGAACGCGGAAACGTCGTCAGCCGCCCGGTGGCGATGACTTCGAGCCCTTCCTGCGGCTTGAAGCTCAGCCGGGCATAGCTGCCCTTCCACACCACGGCGTCCATCGCCGCTGCATCGTCCTTGAGCGTGAAATAACAGTGGCCCGACGAATGCTGCCCGCGAAATCCCGAGATTTCGCCACGCACCCGCACATGCCCGAACTCGTCCTCCACGGTGCGCTTCACCGCCTGGGCGATCTCGGAAACGGTAAATTCAGTGGCGTTGGTCAGGAGCTGCGACATGCTTCCGTCGTGCGCCAAACCAGGAGTCGGGTCAAGTTACTCGGCCGCCGCAGCCTGGCTTTGCGGTTCGAGATTGCCCATGGATTGTACGATATGGGTGGCCAGGGCATCGTAGATTCCGCCATAGGCATGGCTGCCGCGCATCAAGGCGATCTGCGCATCGGCCAGCCGCGGCAGCTTGTGCTCTTCGGCCACCACCCGCATTCCCGGCTGCAGCGCGCTTTCCGGCAAAAAGCCGATGGCGAGGTCGGAAAGCACCGCCGAGCTGATCGCGGTGGCGTTCGAGGACGTATAGGCAATCCGGTAGTCGAGGCTCGATCGCTCCAGTGCATCCATGGCGTCCTTGCGCCAGATGCAGCATTGCGGGCCGCAGGCAATGGCCAGCGGCTCATTGGCGAGCGCCCGCCCGCCATGGCTCGCGACCCAGAACATGCGTTCGGTGCGGAACAACTCGCCAAAATTCTGGTCGGTCCCCTGGGTAAAGACGATGAGGTCGTAGCGCCCCACCTTCATGCCTTCCAGCAATTGCTCGGACGGCATGCAGGTCACGTCCACGGCAATGCGCGGATGCGTGCGCTGGAAGCTTGAAAGGATTACCGGCAGGAGGCGGACCGCATAATCGTCCGGCACGCCGAAACGAATCGACCCGGCGAGGTCGCCATCGTTGAAATGGTCGAGGATTTCGGCATTGGTGCGCAGCATCTTGCGGGCGCGTTCGTAAAGCACCTCGCCATGATGCGTCAGCGTCACCGTCCGACCTTCGCGCGACAGAAGAGGATGGCCGAGCCGCTCCTCGAGCCGCTTGATCTGCATCGAGACCGCCGACTGCGTCTTGTTGACCCGGCGCGCGGCTTCCGTGAAGCTGCCGCAATCGGCGATGGCGCAAAAACTCTGCAGCTGGTCGAGGTCGAGCGGGGCGGTCATCGTTCATCACCCGAATTGATCACGAACATGATATCTATTTGTTAGACGAATAGAAGTCTAGCGCGTTATCTCGCCAGCATCGGTGCAACAGCGCACCGCGCCGCCGGTCTCCCCCGGCGTCATCCAAGATTTGGAGTTCTCGAAATGGCTCTCTCGCTTCCCGGCGAGCGGTCAGTTGCGGCCGCCTCGCCAGCCAATATCCTGCGCATGATCCCTGCCTGGTTCGCCGGGCAGAAGGCCGCGCGTACCCGCCGCCTGGCCTTGCAGCGTCTGCTCGACATGGACCCCGCCCAACTCCGCGACCTCGGCATCAGCCGCGGCGATATCGCCGACGCCATGCAGGTCGGCAACGGCCGGACCCCTTCTATGGTGCTGAACGCCGCGCGCGCCCGCAGCGCCCGGTTCTAACCCTTTCGCGGCCCGCAAGGTCGCGCACGCTGTTGGTACGGACATCACGAGTGCTCGTGCCATCTCCGGGCCGGTTTTGCCGCCGGCCTTGTTTCCTGAAGACTTGCCGGACCGTGCCCGCACGCGTCCGGCTTTTTTCTAGGTTCATAAAGACCGCGGGAGTCGCCAAGAGCTCGATTGTCACCCCGGGCTTGACCCGGGGCCCATCCTGAGACCTCAAGATAGATCCCGGCCTTCGCCGGGATGACAGCCGGTGGGTAGCCCTACAATAAGCCACTCACGAGAAGCGGACACCCAGTTCGGTCTCGGTCCTCCACGCCACTTCGCAGGCAAAGCTGCGGCCATCGTCGAGCGCCAGCGAAAAGCGCTCCGGAATGCCGATCACGCTGGGCACGAGGAGCTTGGCCCCGGTCTCCGACATGTTCCGCACCGTGCAGCTAAACGTCGAAAACCCATCATTGACCACGATCTTGCCGCCCTTGAGCGTGCGGTGCCGCTGGCTGCTGCGCGTATCCTCGTTCATTACGGCAGCGCCGCGAAGCCTTCAGAGAAGCCTTCAAGCGATACGGGAATGCCCACGCCTTCCTCGGGCGTCTTGAACACGACAAAGATCGCGCTTTCGCCCTCGGACAGGACGCCGATGATCTCGTCGTCGAGTTCGACTTCGGCGATGCAGCCATTGGGGAGGCAGCGCACAAAGGCGACGCGGCCCATATCCGTGCCATCGACATTAAGGCCCAGGCCGTTCGGCAACAGCACGCCAAGCGGCGCGAGGACGCGCAGCAGCCGCGCCTCGCGATCGGCAGTGCGCAAAACGATCACCGAGAGGCCGACATTGGGCTGATCTTCGGCCAGAACGTTCTGAATGATGGCGCATTGTTCCGAGCTTGCGCCGGGGGGCGTGTCGCAACTCATCTGCCAGTCGCCATATTCGGCGCGAACCGTGCCCTGTGCCATTGCTGGCACCGCCAGAAGCGTTGCCACCACCGCGCCGAGCGCACCAAGCCGCTTTGCCCAGATCATCACTCTATCAAATCTCCCGCGAATCGGCGCGCTTCGAATAGCCCGATTTGTTTCGGGCAAGGGGCACGGCCTGTCAACCAAAGCCCGGTTTCCCGCCGCTTCTGGGAGAAATTTACGGCGCCGGTGAGGCAAGGGCAGGGTGCAACGGTCGCAATTTGCCGCAGTCACACAAGCCATGGCCGCAATAGACTTGGCTCCGCCGATGTGATTTAGCTCAACCAGAGTTTTGCGCTCCGAAGTTGAGTCGGAGCGGCGTTTCCCTATGCCGCTTTTTTGACCCTCTTTGGTGCACGCCGCCAGAACATGCTGATAGGGGGTATATGGTGACCGGGCAGTTCTTGAAGAATATGGGTGCCTTTTCGGCGGCCGCAATGGCGCTGATGCCGGCACTCGCCGGTGCCCAGGAAATCGGTCGGGGTCATCCTGAGCCGGGCCAGATTCACATGCAGCAGTCCGTGACCCCGATCATGGACTCCATCGTGGCGTTCCATGATGGCCCGCTGCTCTGGACCATCTCGCTGATCGTGCTGCTGGTCCTGGTGCTCCTGGTCGTGATCATGGTGCGCTTCAACGCCAGGGCCAATCCGGTCCCGGCGCGCTTCACCCACAACACGGCAATCGAGATCATCTGGACCGTGGTTCCCATCCTGGTCCTTGTGGTAATCGCCATTCCGTCCTTCGGCGTGCTCTCCGATCAGCTCACCGTTCCCGATGGTGAGCGCAAGTATCTTGGCGCCAACATCTTCTCCTTCGGCGATGTCGAAGTTCCCGCCGCCTCGCTTACCGTCAAGGCCTCCGGCGAGCAGTGGTACTGGAACTACGAATATGTCGACCAGGGCGTTGCCTTCGACAGCAACATCCTCTCAGAAGCCGAAATTGCCGAGCTCAAGCCGAGCCAGCCGCGCCTTCTGGCTGTGAACAACGAATTGATCGTTCCGGTCGACACCACCGTGCGTATGCAGGTTACGGCAAGTCCCTCGGGCGTGATCCACGCCTTTGCCGTGCCGTCCTTTGGCATCAAGATCGATGCCGTGCCTGGCCGCCTCAACGAAACTTGGTTTAATGCCCGCGAAGAAGGCATGTATTATGGCCAGTGCTCTGAACTGTGCGGCAAGGACCATGCCTTCATGCCGATCGGCGTCCGTGTCGTCAGTGCGGAACAATTTCAAGCCTTCATCACCGCTTTCACCGAAAGCCGTGACTATGCGACCGCAGCCGCCACGCTGCCGCCGCTGCAATAATAGGGTCAGGGGAACAGCAACATGACCGATACCGCTCACCTCGAGGCCCATGCCACCGGGCATGACCATGCCAGCCACGCGCATGATCATCACACCCCCACCGGCTGGCGTCGTTGGGTCTATTCGACCAACCACAAAGACATCGGGATCATGTACCTGGTGTTCTCCATCGTCGCCGGCGTGATCGGCGGCCTCCTCTCCGGCGCTATGCGCATGGAACTGCAGGAACCCGGCATCCAGATCTTCCACGGTCTGGCCGCCATGGCCTATGGCCTTGAAGGCGACAGCGCCGTCGACGCCGGCAAGCACATGTTCAACGTGTTTGTTTCCGCCCACGCGCTGATCATGGTGTTCTTCACCGTGATGCCCGCGACCATGGGTGGCTTTGCCAACTATTTCGCACCGCTGATGATCGGCGCTCCGGACACGGCCTTCCCGCGCATCAACAACGTCGCTTTCTGGCTCCTGCCGCCAGCGCTGCTGCTGACCGTGCTGTCCATGTTCTTTGAAGGCCCCTCCGGTGCCCTGGGCTTTGGTGGCGGCTGGACCGCTTATCCGCCGCTCTCGACCTCCGGTCATCCAGGCCCGGCAACCGACTTCGTGATCTTCTCGCTGCACGTCGCCGGCGTGAGCTCCATCCTTGGTGCCATCAACCTCATCACTACCATTCTCAACATGCGCGCTCCGGGCATGACGCTGCACAAGATGCCGCTCTTTGCCTGGTCCGTCCTCGTGACCGCCTTCCTGCTTCTGCTAGCTCTGCCGGTCCTGGCTGGCGCCATCACCATGATGCTGACCGACCGCAACTTCGGCACCACCTTCTTCAACCCAGAAGGCGGCGGTGATCCGGTCCTTTACCAGCACCTGTTCTGGTTCTTCGGCCACCCTGAAGTGTACATCATGATCTTGCCGGGCTTCGGCATCGTCAGCCACATCGTGGCAACCTTCTCGCGCAAGCCGGTCTTTGGCTACATGGCCATGGCTTACGCAATGGTCGCCATCGGCTTCGTCGGCTTCGTCGTGTGGGCTCACCACATGTACACGACCGGCCTCAGCCTCGACGTCCAGCGCTACTTCGTTGCCGCCACCATGGTGATCGCGGTGCCGACAGGCGTGAAGATCTTCTCCTGGATCGCCACCATGTGGGGCGGCTCCATCACCTTCCGCATTCCTATGCTCTGGGCCATCGGCTTCATCTTCCTGTTCACCGTCGGCGGTGTGACCGGTGTGGTGCTTGCCAATGCCGGTGCGGACCGTGCCCTGCACGACACCTATTATGTGGTCGCACACTTCCACTATGTGCTTTCGCTCGGTGCCGTGTTCTCGATCTTTGCCGGCTGGTACTACTGGTTCCCGAAGATTTTCGGCTACATGTACAACGAGTTCCTCGGCAAGCTGCACTTCTGGGTCATGTTTATCGGCGTGAACCTGATCTTCTTCCCGCAGCACTTCCTCGGCCTCGCCGGCATGCCGCGCCGCTATGTCGACTACCCGGATGCCTTTGCTCTCTGGAACCGCGTCTCCTCGATCGGCTACTACATCACCTTCGTTGCGATGATCATCTTCTTCTACGCAACCTGGGAAGCCGTTCGGAAGAAGCGCCTGGCCGGTGACAATCCGTGGGGCGATGGTGCGACCACTCTGGAATGGACCCTGAGCTCGCCTCCGCCGTTCCACCAGTTCTCGACGCTGCCCAAGATGGACAGCAAGGACGCCCACTAAACGTTAGCAGTACGTTAGCGGACCGCGCTCAAGTGCGGTCCGCAAGATAAGGAAAGAGCATTGACCTCCATCGACGACAACAGGGATTTTGCCGCCATGACCGGCGGGGCACGCGTGGAGGACTACCTCGCGCTGCTGAAGCCCCGTGTCATGTCGCTGGTGGTCTTCACCGCTCTTGTTGCCATGCTTGTGGCGCCGGGCGGCATCAACCCGATCGTCGGCTTGATCGCCATTGCCTGCATCGCCATCGGTGGCGGCGCCTCGGGCGCGCTCAACATGTGGTATGATGCCGACATCGACGCCATCATGAGCCGCACGCAGAACCGGCCTATCCCCTCTGGCCGGGCAACCCGTGGCGAAGCTCTGGCCTTCGGCATCATCCTCTCGGTTTTCTCGGTGACCCTTCTGGGTCTTGCCACCAACTGGGTGGCCGGTGGGCTCCTGGCCTTCACCATCTTCTTTTACGTCGTTATCTATACGATGTGGCTCAAGCGCTCGACCCCGCAGAACATCGTCATCGGCGGCGCAGCAGGCGCCTTCCCGCCCATGGTTGGCTGGGCCGCGGTTACCGGCACGATTGGCTGGGAAAGCGTCATCCTCTTCCTGATCGTCTTCCTCTGGACGCCGCCGCACTTCTGGGCGCTCGCGCTCTATAAGCAGGGCGACTATGGCGCTGCCGGCATCCCGATGATGCCCAACGTCGCCGGCGAAGAGTCTACCAAGGTCCAGATATTCGTTTATTCGGTCATCCTCGCGGCCGCCGGCATGCTGCCGCTGGTGCTCGGCTTTGCCGGCTGGATCTATGGCGCCGTTGCCGTGGTCACGGGCCTGAGCTTTGTCTGGCTGGCGCTGCGTCTCCTGCGCGCACCGGACAGCATCACCATGCGCAAGACTGCGCGTACCCTTTTCACCTATTCGTTGAGCTACCTCTTCGTGCTGTTCCTCGCACTGCTCACCGATACCATCGCCCTTCGGCTCGGAGTGATCTGATGTCCAGCGAAACCGGCGCCAAGCTTGTCCCCAATGGCCTGACCCCCGAGCAGGACGCTGCCTTCCGCAAGCAGCGCCGCCGCCGCTCCCTGGCGCTTGCCGTCGCCCTCGCGCTTTTCGCGTTGACCTTTTACGTCCTGACCATCGTCAAGATGGGCCCGGCGCTGTTTGATCGGTCGCTCTGATGACGGACGCACTTCTCGCCATGCACGAAGAACGTGGGCGCAAGAACAAGCGCGTCGGCATCATGCTGGGCGGCCTTGCGTTCGGCATGGTCGGTCTCGCCTTCGCATCCGTGCCGCTTTACCAGCTCTTCTGCCAGGTCACCGGCTATGGCGGCACCACTCAGGTCGCATCCGATAACCCCAAAGGCGTTATCGCACGGGAAATGACCACACGTTTCGACGTAAACGTCGACACCGATCTGTCATGGACGGTTCAGGCTGCTAAACCGATCAAGGACCAGATCGGCCGCGTCGACACCGTCAACTACATCGCCACAAACAATTCCGACAAACCGGTCACCGGCCAGGCAATTTTCAACGTCGTTCCCGAAAAGGCCGGCGTCTACTTCAACAAGATCGAATGCTTTTGCTTTACCGAGCAGACGCTTCAGCCTGGCGAAACCGTCGAAATGCCCATCGTCTTCTTTGTCGATCCCGATCTCGACAAGAACCACGAACTGGCAACCGTCAAAGAGATTACGCTCTCTTACACCTTCTACGCTTCAGACAACGAGGGAAGCTGAACATGGCCACCATCGAAAAAAACCATGATTATCATATGGTTGAGCCCAGTCCGTGGCCATTCTGGATCTCCGTCGCCGTCTTCGTGATGATGCTCGGCCTGATCTCCTGGCTGCACTTCGATACTTGGCTTCTCTTTGCCGCAGGCTTCCTTGGCGTCCTGTACGTCATGTTCGCCTGGTGGTCCGATGTGGTCAAGGAAGCCGAGAACGGCGTTGACCACACGCCAGTAGTACAGATGCATCATCGCTACGGCATGATGCTGTTCATCGCCTCGGAAGTCATGCTGTTCGTGGCTTTCTTCTGGGCCTATTTTGACGGCTTCTTCCGCCTTGACGACGTCGAGCAATATGCCCGTGTCGCAGCGACCGGCGGACATTGGCCGCCGACCGGCGTCGAAGTTTTCGACCCCTTCCACCTGCCGCTCTTCAACACGCTGATCCTTCTGACATCCGGCACCACCGTAACCTGGGCGCACCACGCCCTCCTCGAAGGCGACCGCCAGGGGCTGCGTTGGGGCCTGGTGCTGACCGTTGCTCTGGGCGCGCTCTTCACTTGCGTTCAGTACCTCGAATACAGCCATGCCGGCTTCTCCTTCACCGGCAACATGTATGGCTCGACCTTCGTCATGGCGACGGGCCTCCATGGCTTCCACGTCCTGATCGGTACCATCTTCCTCCTGGTGTGCCTCGTTCGCGCCGAAATGGGACAGTTCACCACCGAGCGTCACCTGGGCTTTGAATTCGCGGCCTGGTACTGGCACTTCGTGGACGTCGTCTGGCTCTTCCTCTTTGCCTCCATCTATGTGTGGGGCAGCTGGGGCGTGGCGCTAAACCACTAGCGCAAGACAAAAATTCGGAGAGGGCGCGGCAAGGCTGCGCCCTTTTTCTTTGGAGTTTTAAGAGTGTCAACACCGTCCTCGTCCACAGCCCTGCGCAACCTCCGCTGGTCCGATTGGCTCTTTGCCGTGGTCATGCTGACGCTGGCGGTAGTCTGTGCTTTCCTGGGCAACTGGCAGATGCAGCGGCTTGGCGAAAAGGAAGCGTTGATCGCCGCCGTCGACAGCCGCCTCGCCGCCGAGCCCATCCCGGCGCCCGCAGCCGAACAGTGGGGCGACCTCGTCATGGACGACTGGAACTTCCAGCCCGTGACGCTCACCGGCACCTACCGCTACACGCAGACGGTGACGGTTTTTACCAGCCTCTCCACCCCGCGCGGCCGCTTCTCGGGGCCCGGCTATTGGGTGGTGACGCCCTTCGAGCTCGACGGCGGCGGCACGGTCTTCGTCAATCGCGGCTTCGTTCCGCAGGACTACCAGGAGCAGGCGGCGCTCGGAGACCTGCACGGCGACGATCCCGGATCGGTGACTGTTGTGGGGCTGTTCCGGCCCGGGGAAGCCATCGGCATGATGGCGCCTGAAGCCGACATGTCCAATCGCATCGAATGGGTGCGCAACCCCGAGCGGCTGGCCGCCATGGTCGACCCGCAGCTGGCGCCCTTTGCCCCGTTTTATGTCGACCTTCTGGCCGGCGGCGAGGGCGACCTGCCGCAGGGCGGCGAAACCGTGATCGCCTTCCCCAATAGCCATTTCGGCTATGCGCTCACCTGGTATGGCTTTGCCATTATTGCAGTCGTCATGGTCGGGGCCTGGCTCTGGCAACGCAGTCGCCCGGCGCCGCAGGCACCCTGAGCTTGCGGCTACGCGCCGCTTTGACTAGGTTGCACCAATTCTAAAAGGGCCCTTTTCCCCTATGCAGTTTGTTTCTACGCGCGGCCAGGCGCCAGCGCTCGGTTTCTCCGACGCCGTCCTGGCCGGTCTTGCCACCGATGGCGGGCTCTACGTGCCGGCAAGCTGGCCGCAGATCAGCTCGGACGAGATCGCCAGCTTTGCCGGCAAACCCTATGCTGAGGTCGCCTACGCCATCATCTCGCGCTTCACAGAAGGCGAGATCGCGGCCGACAAGCTCAAGGAAATCATCGACGGCGCCTACGCCACCTTCCGCCATCCCTCGATCGCGCCCCTTGTCGAGCTAGAGCCCGGGCACTTTGTGCTGGAGCTGTTCCACGGTCCCACCCTGGCCTTCAAGGATGTGGCGATGCAGTTCCTGAGCCGCATCATGGATCATATCCTGGCTGAGCGCGGGCAGCATGCGACCATCGTTGGCGCGACGTCCGGCGACACGGGCTCCGCGGCGATCGAAGCCTTCCGCGGCCGGCAGACCACCGACATCTTCATCCTTCATCCGCGCGGCCGCACCTCGGAAGTGCAGCGCCGGCAGATGACGACGGTGCTCGACGACAACGTCCACAACATCGCCATCGAAGGCACCTTCGACGACTGCCAGGATGCAGTAAAGGCGATGTTCAATCATCACGCCTTCCGCGACCGCATGCGTTTGTCCGGCGTCAACTCCATCAACTGGGGCCGGATCGTTGCGCAGATCGTCTACTATTTTACGGCGGCGGTGTCGCTTGGCGCACCGAAGCGCAAGGTGAGCTTTTGCGTGCCGACCGGCAATTTTGGCGACATCTTTGCCGGCTACTGCGCCAAGCAGATGGGTCTGCCGATCGAGCGCCTGGTGATCGCCACCAATGCCAATGACATTCTGCGCCGCACTTTGGCATCGGGACGCTACGAAATGGAGGGCGTTGCGCCAACCATCAGCCCGTCCATGGATATTCAGATTTCGTCTAACTTCGAACGGCTGCTGTTTGAAAGCGCCGGCCGCGATGAGCAGGCCGTCAACCAGATGATGGCTGCGCTCAAGCAGTCGCGAGGCTTCGATTTGCCGGAGAATTCAATTGCCGCCATCCGTCGCGATTTCGATGCCGGCACAACCGACGAAACGGCGACGCGCCGGGTAATCGCCGAAACGCAGCAGCGGAGCGGCTACCTGCTCGATCCGCACACGGCGGTGGGCCTCGGCGTTGCTCTGGCTCTGCCGCATTCGGGGACGCCGATGGTGACCCTTGGCACTGCGCATCCGGCCAAATTTCCGGCGGCGGTCAAGGAAGCATCGGGCATCGACCCGGTTCTGCCCGCCTGGATGAGCGATCTTTTCGGCCGGCCCGAACGGCTTACGGTTCTGCCCAACGAGCAGCGCCAGATTGAAGATTTCATCGCGGCCCGCAGCCGCGCGTGAACGAATAGACGAGCCGCGGCCGCTAGCGTCGAAGGCTCAGGAGGACTGGTGTGAGCGTACAATCGACGACCCTGGAAAACGGCATGGTGGTGCTCACCGATGACATGCCGCATCTGGAAAGCGCTTCACTGGGCGTTTGGGTGAAGGCCGGCGCCCGCTCCGAGCGCAAGGCCGAACACGGCATTTCCCATCTCCTCGAGCACATGGCCTTCAAGGGCACCAAGACGCGCTCGGCGCTGCAGATTGCCGAAACCATCGAGAATGTCGGCGGCGACCTCAATGCCGCGACCTCGATCGAACATACCGGCTACTTTGCCCGCGTCCTCAAGGACGATGTGGTGCTGGCCGCCGACATTCTGTCCGACATTCTCCAGAACTCGGTCTTCGATGAGGAAGAACTGGCGCGCGAACAGCAGGTGATCGTCCAGGAAATCGGTGCGGCGCGCGACAATCCCGATGATCATGTTTTCGACCTGTTTCAGCAGGCCGCCTATCCCAGCCAGCCGATCGGACGCACGATCCTGGGCACCGTGGATTCGGTGCGTGACTTTTCGCCCGAGACCATCCGCAAATATATGCGCCGCAATTATGTGGGCGATCACATGGTCATCGCGGCGGCCGGCAATGTCGATCACGAGGGTCTCGTGGATGTTGCTCGTGCGCGCTACGCCGATCTCCTGCCCAATGGTGCGCCCGATCCCCAGCGCGCCGAATACAAGGGCGGCCAGGAGCGACTGATTTCAGACCACGAGCAGGCCCACATCGTTTTGGGCTTTGAGGGCAGGGCTTACAACTCGGACGGGTTCTACGCCGCTCAGGTTCTGGCCTCCATCCTCGGCGGCGGCATGAGCTCGCGGCTGTTCCAGGAAGTGCGCGAAAAGCGCGGCCTTTGTTATTCGGTCTATTCCTTCCACTGGGCCTTTGCCGATAGCGGTGTTTTCGGCGTGGCCGCGGCGACGGGCGAAGACGAGGTTGGGGAATTGGTACCGGTGATCCTCGATGAGCTGAAGCGCGCTACTGAAAGCATCAGCGACGAGGAAGTGGTCCGAGTCCGAAACCAGATTCGCGCTGGTCTCTTGATGTCGCTGGAAAGCCCATCGGCCCGTGCCGGCCAGCTTGCGCGCCAGCAGATCCTTTGGGGCCGTCCCATCCAGATGGCGGAAACGGTCGAGCGCATCAACCGCATCACGGCCAACCGCGTTCGCGAAGTCGCCGAGCAGATCTTTTCAGCGCCATCGCCGACCGTGGCCGGGATTGGACCGATCAGCGGCCTTGCCGATGTGGAAAGCATCGGCGAAATGCTGCGCGGCTGATTTCCGATGCTGTGGCCCTGGTCATCCCCGGCGCCGTTTATCACCCTACGTGGTCCGCGCCTGTCGCTGCGGCTGCCGCAGATGCATGACTATGCGCAATGGTATGCCTTGCGCCGCGCGAGCCAGGATTTCCTTCGTCCCTTTGAGCCACGCTGGACCGAACTCGATTTGCAGCGCCGCGTCTTTGCCATGCGCGTGCGCCGCGCTCGCGAGGAGGCGGAGGAGGGGACGGACTATACGTTCTTCCTGTTCAGCGGAGAAAATGGCGGGGATACTCTGGTCGGCGGCATCACGCTTTCCAATATTCGCCGGCGCGCTGCCCAGTTCGTTAGCCTTGGCTATTGGATGGGCCAGAACTATGCGGGCAAGGGCATGATGACCGAGGGCGTGGCGATCGTCGTGCCCTTTGTGTTCGAGACGCTCGATCTCCACCGCATCCATGCGGCATTTTTGCCCACCAATACGGCGTCGCGGCGCGTGCTGGAAAAGAACGGCTTCGTCGAGGAGGGCTTCGCCAAGTCCTACCTGCAGATCAACGGCCGCTGGGAGGATCATGTGCTGATGGGCCTCAATCGCGAACGCTGGGAAAACGGGCGTTTCGCACAGCGCCAAGGTTGGGTCGCCTAGCCTGTGTTGCCATTGCGCAACATGGCTCGGCGCTTGTGGCGCAGAACAATCTCCCGTACCAAGTTAGCGCCGCTGGAGGTCGCCACCACTTGCCTCTTTGGGCTTGCTGCACTTTCCGGGATCGCCGCCACAAAGAAGCCTAGCGCAGGAATTAGCTGCACCTGATGCGTCATCTGTCTGTCTTCGCGTTTCTCCTCGCTTTCGCGCTGTTCTGCCTTGCCCCAGCCCGGGGTTTCGAGGTCATTTCGGTCCCCGAGGATGTAAACGCCGTCAATCTTTCCGACGTCATCGAAGTGGTGCCTGGGCAGGGTGGGCGCATTCAGCTTTCGACCGCGCCCGATGCCGATGGCATTATTCGCCGCATCGAGGTAGTGGCCGGAAACCCGAACACCAATCCGTTCTTTGCCTTGATCGCGTTGCGCAATGACAGCGACCAGCAGATCCAGCGACTGCTGGTGGCGCCCTTTTTCCGGCTGCCGGGCTCGGGGGTTTTTCAGCCCGATCTGGGCGCTGTTCGTATCGCTGCGGTGACCCCGAGCGCAGGCATCCGGCCGGAGCGCATCGCGGATCCCGAAAGCGACGTCTTCGAGGTAACGCTCGACCCTGGCGCCACCATGACCGTGGTGGCCGAACTCTCCTCCTCACGCCTGCCCGAGCTCTATCTCTGGGAGCCAGGCGCTTATCGCGACTATGTCAACTCCTTCACCCTGTTCCGCGGCGTGGTGCTGGGCGTTGCTTCGCTGGCTGCCGTGTTCTTGACCATCATGTTCGTGGTCAAGGGCCGCGGCGTGTTCCCGGCGACGGCGGCCTTTGCCTGGGCAGTGTTAGCTTACCTGCTGATCGATTTCGGACTGCTGGGCCGCCTCCTTGGTCTATCCGCCTCCGGCATGCAGCCGTTGCGTGCCGCGGCCGAAGCGGGATTGGCGACGACGCTTGCGGGCTTCTTGTTCATCTACCTCAATCTTCACCGCTGGCACCTGCGCTTCATCCATCTGGCGCTTGGGCTTGGAGCGCTGTTTTTAGCGCTTTTTGCCTTCGCCTTCTTCGACCCATCCATTGCGGCGACGATCTCCCGCCTGGTCATGGCCTTGCTCGGCATTTCCGGCTTCTTCCTGATCCTGCTCCTGGCATTGCGCGGCTATGATCGCGCCGTGCTCCTCGTGCCGACCTGGATCATCTATATTGCGCTTCTGTTCTATGCCTGGCTCGTGATTTCCGGTCAGGTCACCAATGACGTGGCGCAGCCCGCGGTGGCAGGTGGCCTGGTGCTGATCGTCATGTTGCTCGGCTTCACGTCGGTGCAGCATGCCTTTTCGGAAGGGCAGGTGACGATCGGTACGCTGAGCGAAGTCGAGCGCCGCGCTCTGGCGCTGACCGGTTCCGGCGATTTCGTCTTCGACTGGAACATCGAGCGCGACCGCGTCACAGTCAGTGACGAGCTGACCACGCGCCTCGGGGAAAAACGTGGCGCCATGCGCGGCGCCATCAAGCGCTGGCTCGATCGTGTCCATCCCGACGATCGAGATCGCTTCCGCACCGCCTTCGACACGCTGGTGGAACTGCGACGCGGCAAGGTCTCGTCCGACATCCGCGTTGCCGGTCACGACGGCAATTATCGCTCTTTCCGCATGCGCGTGAAGCCGGTGCTTGGTGGCGACGGACAGGTCAACCGCATCGTCGGCACTCTGCAAGACGTGACCGAAGATCGGGCGTCGCGCGAGCGCCTGTTGCACGACGCGGTTCATGACAGCCTCACCGGCCTGCCCAATCGCCAGCTCTTCCTCGACCGGCTGGAACGCGCCCTCGTGCGCGCCAAGACCCCGGGCGGCACCAAGCCGGCCGTGTTCTTGATCGACATCGATCGGTTCATGGAGCTTGAAGAGCGGATCGGTCATTCGGCGGCCGACTCGGTGCTCCTTGCGATCGCCCGTCGCATTTCCCGCATCATGCGCCCGCTCGATACTGTGGCGCGGATCACCGGCGACCAGTTCGCCGTCATCCTCGCCTCCGAACAGGCTGCCGCCAAGATCGCCGAAACCGCCGAGCAGATCCGCAAGGCGCTGAAGGCTCCGTTCAACTTCGGCGACCGCGACCTGACGCTCACCGCATCGATCGGCGTCACCATCTATGACAGCAACCCGGTGGGCGCGCCCGATGTGCTGCGTGATGCCGAACTCGCCATGTATTACGCCAAGCGCCTTGGCGGCGACCGCATCGAGGCCTATCGCGCCTCGGCACGATCGATCGCCTCCTACAACAAGGCAAGCGAGGAAGATCTCGAGCGCGGCATGACGCAGGGCGAGTTGCAGGTGCAGTTCCAGCCGGTGATGGATATCACGACCCGCAAGATCGCCGGCGCCGAGGCGCTGATGCGCTGGCTGCACCCGACGCGCGGCATCGTCCCGCCCAGTGAATTCATCACCTTGGCCGAGCGCTCCGGCCAGATCGAGCGCCTGGGACGCATTGCCTTCGAGCAGGCCGCATTCCAGATGCGCGACTGGATGACGACGATCCAGAGCCTGCCCGAAGACTTCTTTGTTTCGGTGAACCTTTCACCCGGCCAGCTGGCGGATCGAAGCCTCCTCAACGACATCAGGGCGGTAATCGGCGACAATCCTGGCATCGCCAACCACCTCAAGCTCGAGCTCACCGAGTCGCAGGTCATGACCAATCCCGAGCATTCCGCCTTCATGCTGGAGGCCCTGCGCGGCATGGGCCTGGGATTGGCGCTCGACGACTTCGGCAACGGCCACTCGTCGCTGAGCTACCTCCACCGCTTCCCGTTCGACACCATCAAGATTCCGGCCGATTTCGTCTCGATGGGCGACAACAAATCGCTCGGGCATACGCAGGCGCCGATCATCAAGTCCATCGTGACGCTGGCGCAGGACCTCGATCTCATGGTTATTGCCGAGGGCGTCGAAACGCCGGGCGACATCGAGCTGCTGAAGGGGCTCAATTGCCGCTTGGGGCAGGGCTTCGCCTTCGGCGCGGCCATGACCGCACCGGAATTCGGCAAGCACCTGGCAGCGCAACTCGCGAAGTGATGTTCAGCCGTGGCCGGCTTCTGAACTCAGCGTCGCGCGAGTGATGTGAAGGCTGGCCAGGGCATGATCGTAGCGGTCCTCGACCGGCACGTCGAAGATCAGCTCCCGGTTGAACGGCACCGTCAGCCAGCCATTGGCGGTGATCTCGCTTTCGAGCTGGCCGGCGCTCCAGCCGCAGCAGCCCAAGGCAAAGAGCGAACGCTTGGGCGCAGGACCGAATGTCATGGCCTTGAGCACGTCAAGCGTTGCCGTCAGCCCCACTTCCTCGGTGACTTTATAGGTGTTGCCGCTGTGGTAATCACCACTGTGCAGCACAAAGCCGCGGCCTTTTTCCACCGGACCGCCACGCATCACAGCGCGCTGGCGAATGTTTTCGGGGAGCCGGATGACTGCGTCCGGGTCGCCGAGGTCGAGCTCGTCGATGATATCGGCAAAGGTAAGATTGGCGAGCTCGTGATTGACCACGAGCCCCATGGCGCCCTCGGCGCCGTGCCCGACGACGAGGATGACGCTTTCCGCGAAACGCTCGTCCTCCATGTCCGGCATGGCGACGAGAAATTGGCCTTCAAGTGAATTCATGCTGCCAATGTAGGCGCCGCGCCGCCCTGTGCCAAGCTTGGTGGCCGCACCTCAGGCTTCACGAAGGCATGAAGCTGCGGTGGGTGTTCGTTCACCTTTTCCTGCGTTAATTCCGCGCTATGCGTTTACCCGTCCTTGCCATTGCCGTGCTTGCTCTCGTCGCCCCTGCGGGCGCCGCAGAAACGCCGTGGCAGGAAGTGGCGCCGGGCGTCGCGATGCGCCTCATCAGCACCGGCGAGATCAACGAAGGCGGCGAAACCCTGGTCGCGCTTGAGCTCGACATGCCCGAGGACACCAAGACCTATTGGCGCGTGCCCGGGGAGACCGGTCTTCCCCTGGATCTCGATTTTACCGCGTCCACGGGCATCGGCTCCCATAGGGTGCTGTGGCCTTACCCGCTGCGCGAGGACAAGAACGGCTATCTCGACTACGTCTACTACGGCCACACGGTCCTGCCGCTCGCCATTGATGTGACCGATCCGGCGGCGAGACTGAACATCGCGGTCACCCTTGGTGTTTGCTCCGATATCTGCATCCCAGCGCAAGCCCAATTTGCGTTATCTATCCTCGACAAGAAGCCGGATCGACCGAGCGCGTTGCGCATCCGGCAGGCGCTGGCCGAGGTGCCATTGGCTTGGGACGGGAGCGGCGAGCCTGTTGGTGACGTCGAAATGGTCGGCGAGCAACTTGCGGTAGAAGTCGCGCCGGATCTGCTGGATTCCCAAAGCCTGATTGCGGCCACGGACAATGGCGAAACCCTTTTCGGCGCGCCGCAAAAAAGTCCGCAAGCCGATCTAGTGCTCCTTCCCATCCTGGGCAAAACCGACAATAGTGCCCTCGATGGCATGGATGTGGAACTCACCTTCATGACCGACAGGGGCGCCTATATGGTGAGCCGGTCGATCGAGGCTGGCGACGGGGTGGATACGGTTCGGATCGACGACGAGGGCGAGCCCGGTCGCTGACGAGCCGGGACGAAACGAAGCTTGGCAGCACGTGCTGCCGGTATATGGGGCATTTCCATCTATGATTGAACGCGGCGATGCGATCCCTTCGGTCGGGATCAAGCTGGTCACAGCCTCCGGGATCGAGGACACGACCAGCGATGCAGTTCTCGGACAAGGGACCGTCGTGCTGTTTTCGGTGCCTGGTGCCTTTACGCCCACCTGCCACGTCAATCATCTGCCCAGCTTTGTTTCCAACGCGGCAAAGCTTGAGGCTGCCGGTGTTAGCCGCATCGTCTGCGTCGCGACCAATGATCACCACGTGATGAAGGCCTGGGCCGAGGCCTCCGATGCGCTCGACACCGTGGACTTCATCGCCGACGGAAATGCCGATTTGGCGCGCGCACTGGGCCTCGACAAGGACTTTGCAAAGTTCGGCATGGGCGTCCGCTATGCGCGTGCGGCAATGATCATCAAGAACGGCGTTGTCGATGCCGTCTTCGTCGAGGATGCGCCCGGCATTACCGCTACCGGTGCGCCCGCCATCCTCATGGCTCTTGAAGCCGCTGCCTAATCGCCAGGAGCCCGCTTAAACATGACATCGACCCTGACCTCCGCGCTCCGCTTCTCCGCTCTTGGTGCTCTGGCGGCTTTGATGGCCGGCTGCTCCATGGGCGGCATGATGGGCGGCGGTTCTGCCGCCAATGCAAACCTCCAGAACGCCACGGCCAGTCCGCAAGCGGTTGCGCAGGCACAGACCAGTGCACTGCCGGTGATCGCCACCGAGTGTCCCCCCATCAAGGTTCGGCTCGGCGGCGAGGCAATGTATTACTATGGCGGCGGTCGAGTGGGCGATGCACGTGCGCTGCAGTATCAGGGCGTGATCGACGAGACATCGCGCAACTGCGTCGTATCCAACGGCAAGATCACCGTGAATATGGGCGTGACCGGCCGCGTGCTGCTTGGACCGGCCGGGGCTCAGAGTTCCGTCAATGCGCCGATCCGTTTCGCAGTTGAGCGCGACGGACAGGCGATCTTCTCGGAAAAGTACACCCTGGCCGTGCCCATCACACCGCCGGCGCAGACGGCCGAGTTCGTCAAGGTGGTGGAGAACGTCACCATCCCCTATCTCGGCGGCGAGGCCATCACCATCTGGGTCGGGTTCGACACCAAATAACAAAAAGGCCCGGTTTTCCGGGCCTGTCTTTATTCGGCAGCTTTGGGCAGATCGACCGGCCGTTCCCACTTGAGGATCGGCTGGCGGGCGGCTCTTGTTTCGTCGAGCCGCCGGCGTGGGGCCTTGGTGGGGGCGGAGGTGAAGCGCGCCGAATTGCCATCCCTGGCGTCCTTGGCCAGCTCCAGCATCACGTCGCAGAAGCGATCAAGTGTTTGTTTGCTCTCGCTTTCTGTCGGTTCGACCAGCATGGCGCCGTGGACGACCAGCGGGAAATACATGGTCATCGGATGGAAGCCTTCGTCGATCATGGCCTTGGCAAAATCGAGGGTGGAAACGCCGCTGTCCTTGAGGAAGCTGTCGTCGAAAAGGGCTTCATGCATGGTCGGATAGTCCGGGAACGGCACCGAAAAAGCGTGTTCCAGCCGTGACTTGATGTAGTTGGCGTTGAGCACCGCATCCTGCGCTGCTTGGGCCAGACCATCGGCGCCGTGGCTCAGCATATAGGTGAGGGCGCGGACATACATGCCCATTTGGCCGTGGAAGGCGGTGACGCGACCGAGGGCATTTGCCTCGATGTGCTCGATCAGTTCAAAGCGGTCCTGGACCCCTTTGATGAACGGAACTGGAGCAAATGGCGCGAGGGCCGCCGACAGCACCACCGGACCTGCACCCGGACCGCCACCGCCATGCGGGGTCGAGAAGGTTTTATGCAGGTTGATGTGCATGGCGTCGATGCCCAGATCGCCCGGACGCACCACGCCCATGATGGCGTTGAAATTGGCGCCGTCGCAGTAGAAGAAGGCACCGGCATCGTGCACTGCCTTGGCGATCTCGATGACCTGCGGTTCGAACAGACCACAGGTGTTGGGATTGGTCAGCATGATGGCAGCGACATCGGGCGATAGCGCAGCCTTGACCGCTTCCACGTCCACCGTGCCATCGGCGCGGGCGGGCACCGGCGTGACCGTGTAGCCGAGGAAGGCTGCGGTGGCCGGGTTGGTGCCGTGAGCGCTTTCGGGAACCAGGACGATCGTGCGATGCGCTTCGCCCTTTGCTTCCTGCGCGGCCTTGATCGCCATCATGCCGAGCAGCTCGCCATGCGCGCCGGCCTTTGGCGAGAGAGCCACAGCAGCGGTGTTGGTCAAAGTAAGAAGCCAGTGGCTGAGCTCGTTCATGAGTTCGAGCGCGCCTTGCACCGTCGAGACCGGCTGCAGCGGGTGAATGTCGCTGAAGCCGGGGAGCCGTGCCATTTTCTCGTTGAGACGCGGATTGTGCTTCATCGTGCAGGAGCCGAGCGGATACATGCCCGAATCGATCGAGTGATTGAGCCGGCTGAGCCGCACATAGTGGCGCATGGCTTCCGGCTCGGTGAGGCCGGCCAGATCGAGCTTGCTCTTGCGACCGAAGCCGCCAAGGCGATCGGTGGCGAGGTCGACCTCGGGCAGGTCGACGCCGGAATGCTCGGTGTCGCCGATCTCGAACAGCAGCGGTTCGTCGGGCAGGAGCGCCGAGCCGGATGCCGAGGTGCCCAGGGTGCCAATACCGGTGGGACGGCCTTGTGTGTTCATGCTCATGCCAGTTCCTCCGCAAGCGCGGTGGTCAGTGCCTCAATATCAAGGTCCGTGGTCAGTTCGGTTGCGGCGAGGATCAGGAGGTTTTCGACTCCCGGGTCGCCCGGCAGCAGCCGGCTGGCTGGCACGCCGGCAAGGATGCCGCGCCGGGCGAGGCGTTCGACGAGAGGGGCCGCGGGTTCGCTCACGCGAATGGTCAGCTCGTTGAAGAAGGTGTCGTTGAGAACCTCGACACCGGCCACTGCCGTCAGCGCGTCGGCCAGCTTGATGGCGCCGGCGTGGTTGAGTCGCGCCAGGCGCACGAAGCCTGCTTCCCCCAGGAGCGCCATGTGGATCGAAAAAGCCAGCGCGCAGAGACCGGAATTGGTGCAGATGTTGGATGTCGCCTTTTCGCGGCGGATATGCTGCTCGCGGGTCGAGAGCGTGAGAACGAAGCCGCGATTGCCCTCGGCATCGACGGTTTCGCCACACAGTCGGCCCGGCATCTGCCGGATGAACTCCTTGCGCGTGGCCATGAGGCCAAGATAGGGCCCGCCGAAATTGAGCGCATTGCCGATGCTTTGGCCCTCGGCAACGACGATGTCGGCACCCAGGGCGCCCGGCGCTTCGAGGAGGCCAAGCGAAATCACCTCGGTGATGACGACGATCAGAAGGGCGCCCTGGGCATGGGCGGCCTCTGCCGCGCCTTTGAGGTCGCGCAGGTGGCCGTAAAAGTCTGGCGTCTGGATGACGATGGCCGCGGTCTTGTTGTCCACCTGGCTGAGTATATCGCCCTGGCCTTCCGGCGAGGGGGACAGGCAGACAAGGTCCGGATCATCCTTAAGGTAGGCTTTGACGACGTCGCGGTAATGGGGATGGAGACCGCCGGAAAGAACGACCTTGTTCTTCTTGGTGATGCGGCGCGCCATCAGCACGGCTTCGGCCGTCGCAGTCGAGCCGTCGTAGAGCGAGGCATTGGCAACGTCCATGCCGGTGATCTTGGCGACCTGGGTCTGGAACTCGAACAGCATCTGCAGGGTGCCCTGCGAGATTTCCGGCTGGTAGGGCGTATAGGCGGTGAGCCATTCCGAACGCTGGATCAGGTGGTCGACCGTCGCAGGCACATGGTGGCGATAAGCGCCGGCGCCCACAAAAAAGGGGCCATCGCCGGCCGCATGATTCTTGGCGGCGAGGGCCCGCATGTGGCGTTCGACCAGGAATTCCGGGCTGTGGGCCGGAAGGTCGAGGTCGAAACCGCGCAACGCGGATTTGGGAACTGCGCTGAACAGGGCGTCGATATCGGTCGCGCCGATAACGCCGAGCATTTCGGCACGTTCGGCAGCGGAGTGGGGGAGATAGCGCATGGTTAGAGCGTCAGCTCCGCATAGCCATCGGCATCGAGCAGTTTCTCGATTTCGGAGGCTTCCGAAATCGCAATCTTGAACATCCAGCCCGTGTTTTCGGCGTCGGAATTCAGCGTTCCAGGCGCATCGGTTAGCAGACTGTTAACCTCGACAACCTCTCCGGAGACCGGCGCATAGATCTCGGAAGCAGCCTTGACCGATTCCACGACCGCAGCCTCGTCACCCTTCTTGAGGACGGTGCCGACGGCGGGCAATTCGACGAAGACGATGTCGCCCAACTGCTCCTGCGCGTAGTTGGTGATGCCGACGATGCCGGTCGAGCCTTCGATGCGGATATATTCGTGGTCTTGGGTGAACTTGGTGGTCATGGGAGCCTCAGAGCGATTTGCGGAAATAGCGGTGGGGAACGAAGGGGGTTGAGGTGACCTCGGCCGGCTGAGCGCGGCCGCGGACGGAAACCTGAAGCCTGGTGCCGGGGGCGGCTAGGGCAGGGGGAAGGAAACCGAGGGCGATTGCCTTGCCCAGCGACGGCGCAAAGCCGCCGCTGGTGACGACGCCAACGGGTTGACCATTTCCATCAAGGATTTCGGCGCCTTCTCGCGCGGGCGCACCCTCCACCAGGAGGCCGACGCGCTTGCGCGAAAGCTGGCCCTCGCGTTCGGCGAGAATGCGCGTGGCGCCCGGAAAGTCGGCGGCCTCGCGGCGGCGCTTGGAAACCGCAAAGCCGAGATCGGCTTCGATGGGCGAGATAGTTTCGTCGAGGTCATGGCCATAGAGCGGCAGGCCGGCTTCGAGGCGAAGACTGTCGCGGGCGCCAAGGCCGATAGGGCGTACGCGCGCATCGGCAAGAAGCGCGTCCCAGAGTTCGCTGGCCCCGCTGTTGTTGACCAGGATTTCAAAGCCATCCTCACCGGTATAGCCGGAGCGCGAGATGAGGAGTTCTTCTTGGCCCCAGGCGAAGGCGCCGTGGGTCATGAAGCCGAGGTCAGCGGCTTGTGGCACAAGGGCGGAGAGGACGTTGACGGCCTCGGGACCTTGGAGGGCAAGGAGGGCATGGTCCTCGTCGGCACGGATCAGCCTCGCGCGCTCGCCCGCGGCCTGTTCGATGAGAGCGAAGTCGTGCTCCTTGGTGCCAGCATTGACCACAAGGTAGAGCCCGCCTGGCGTTGCGGGGGACCGAGCGACCATGAGGTCGTCGATGACGCCGCCGCTCTCGTTCAAGAGCAGGGTGTAGCGGACCTGGCCGGGGTGGAGGCCGGCAATGTCGGCACAGATCAGGGGCTCGATGATCGCCGATAGGGTGGCGTGGTCTGCGTTGGTGTCACCGCTGGGATCGGCAAGCACAAGGAAGGCGGGGCCCATATGGCTGACGTCGAAGAGGCCCGCCTGCTCGCGCGTCCATTTATGCTCGGCCATGATGCCGGTGGGGTATTGAACGGGCAGGGCATAGCCGCCGAACGGCACCATGCGGCCGAGGGCGGCAACGTGTCGTTCAAAGAGCGGGGTCTGCTTGAGATTGTCGGCGCTGTTATCGGCCATGGGCAACTCGGGGTTCGGGTGACACGACAGAATCCCGCGATCAAGCGGAATGTTCGTGCCCCCTCTGTCCTTGCCCTGAGAGATTTCCCAGCTGAGCGCCGGTTGCTCCTTCGGAGAGGCGGTTAAGCCTGCTTTCCAGAGTGTTTGACCCGACTGCGGTCCGTTTGCCTGAGAGTTTCCGGGGCGGTTGCTCCTTCGGCGCCGGCGCTGATGGCCAGTCTCTCCCGCAGTCGACGGGACCATGCGGGAGATTTAGGGCGGGGTCAACGCCCGTGTCTTCCTTCTCCCCTTGCGGGAGAAGGTGCCCGCAGGGCGGATGAGGGGTGTGGAGCCACGAGATCGGACGTAGGCATTGGCCGGCACCCTTCATCCGTCTCGCGCTGCGCGCAATCCACCTTCTCCCGCAAGGGGAGAAGGAAGGGTGCCACGCCCTCGCCCTTCGAGGCTGTGCTGGCGCTTCGCACCTCAGGATGAGGGCTACTGGTCGATTGCTGGCAGACTCCCACTTCCTTCTCCCACCAGGGGAGAAGGACCCGACTGGGATATCTCGTCTCTTCCTTCTCCCCTTGCGGGAGAAGGTGCCCGAAAGGGCGGATGAGGGGTGGGGGGGCTAGAAGAGCACGCATAGGCATGGGTCGGCACCCCTCATCCGTCTCGCGCTGCGCGCGATCCACCTTCTCCCGCAAGGGGAGAAGGGAAGGGGCTGCGCCCTGGTCCTTCGAGGCTGCGCTGCGTTTCGCACCTCAGGATGAGGGCTACTGTGCAAAGCCCGCAATAAAAAAGGCGGGCATTGCTGCCCGCCTTTGAAGATCGAAATGTAAAACCGTTTAGTTCAAGCGATTGCCGACATCGGCGATAGCGGCGTCGACGACGCGGTTGCCGTTGCGGTTCATCTCGTCTGACAGGACGGTGCGGGCGGCCTCGATGGCGAGGTCTGCGGAGCGGGCGCGAACTTCGGCGATGGCCTGGGCTTCGGCCTGGGCGATCTTGTCTTCAACGGCCTTGGTGCGGCGGGTGACGAGATCGGCCAGCGAAGCCTGGGCTTCAGCGGTGAGGCGGGAAGCCTCTTCGCGGGCAGCGGCGACGATGCCTTCGGCTTCCTTCTCGGCCGACAGACGCTTCTGTTCGTATTCGACCAGCAGGGCCGCCGCTTCCGAGCGCAGGCGCTTGGCTTCGGCGATATCGTCCTCGATCTGGCGGATGCGGCCATCGAGCATCTTGCCGATAATGCGCGGCACGCCGAAGGCGACCATCATGCCGAGGAAGATGACCAGGGCAACGGTGGCAAAGAAGCTGTTATCCAACCATTCTGGCATAACCATTATCCTTTCACCTTCGCTACGGCCGCGCGAACGCTCTCGGGCGAGACATCGCCGACGAGCTGGGCGACCACGGCCTGGGCCGTTTCCGCCGCGATCTCGTCCACATGGGTAAGGGCTTCCGCCTTGGTCCCGGCAATGCGGGCTTCGGCAGCGCTGACCTTGCTGGCAAGATCGGTTTCAGCCGCAGCGCGCTTGGCGGCGAGATCCGCATTAATGGCTTCGCGGGTCTGCGTGGCGATCGCCTGAGCATTGCTCTTGGCGGCAGCCAGCGCGGTCTCATAGGAAGCGATTGCCGCATCGGTCTTGGCGCGATCGGCATCGGCCGCTGCCAGATCGGCATCGATCAGGGCCTTGCGGTTTTCCAGGATCCCGCCGAGGCGCGGCAGCGCCACCCGGCTCATCACCACGTAAAGCGCGCCAAAGGTAATGGCGAGCCAGAGCAGCTGGCTGGGGAAGGTTGCCGGATCGAAGGGCGGGAACACGCCATGCGACTCGTCGGCATGAACTTCCGCGGTCGACTGGGTATCGGCCGTGGGATCATGGCCCGTTGCGCCGGGAACCGGCTCGCCATGGGAGGCGTCAACCGCCTGATCGAGGTTCTGCTCGGTCGGCGTTTCCGCTTCCTGAGCGAAGACTTGCGTTACCATCTGGTCGAGGTCCCGTTAAATGCAGTTCATCCGACCAGGGCGGTCGGAGGAAGAAGCGCAGCCGGACGTGAGGCCCGGCCGCGGGATCGGCGTCGGTCGCGAAATTAGGCGACGAACAGCAGGATCAGGGCAACCAGGAACGAGAAGATGCCCAGAGCTTCGGTCACGGCGAAACCGAAAATCAGGTTACCGAACTGGCTCGGAGCAGCCGACGGGTTGCGCAGAGCACCCGACAGGAAGTTGCCGAAAATGTTGGCCACGCCAATGGCGGCGCCAGCCATACCGAAACAAGCAATACCGGCACCGATGAACTTTGCGGCTTCAGCTTCCATTTTGTAGTCCTTTCAAGCGACTTGGGTTTCCGGCGGGCCACCCGCCGGGAATGGGGATTAGTGGGACGGGTGGATCGCGTCGTTGAGATACATGCAGGTCAGGAGCGCGAAGACGTAAGCCTGAATTGCACCGACGAGAAACTCGAGACCGGTCAGGGCGATGGCCATCAGCATGGGCAGGATGGCAGCGCCCCAGCCCAGGGCACCAAGGCCACCGATCATCATCACGGCAAAGCCGGTGAAGACCTTGAGCGTGATATGGCCGGCAAGAATGTTGCCGAACAAACGGACCGAAAGGCTGATCGGACGCGAGAGGAAGGAGATGACCTCGATCGGCGCCACGATGGGAAGGATGTAGCCGGGCACGCCCGACGGCACGAAGAGCTTGAGGAACTTCGGCCCGTTCTTGACGAAGCCGTAGACGATGACGGTGAGGAACACGAGCATCGACAGCGCGAAGGTGACGATGATGTGGCTGGTGACCGTGAAGAAGTAGGGAACCATGCCCCACATATTGGCCACGAAGATAAAGGTGAAGAGCGAGAAGACCAGCGGGAAGAACTTCATGCCGGCAGTGCCGGCGGCGCTTCGGATCATGCCCGCCACGAACTCGTATAGGAGCTCGGCGGAAAGCTGGAGGCGGTTCGGCACGAGCTTGGAGCCCGATGTGGCGAACAGCATGAATCCGACGATCGCGGCGACGGTCAGCACCATGAACAGTGAGGAATTGGTGAAGGCGAGGGTTGTACCGGTGCCTTCGGCTGCATCACCGCCAACGGTGAAGAGCTTGAAGATGTCATAGATGACAAACTGGTGGATCGGGTCAGTACCGGCCATGAAGCCCTCTATTCGCCATCACTATACGTTCCGCTCTTCGTCGTCCGCGTCGGGTCCAAGATCGGACCCCGGCGGGGCAGGCGATGCGGCATTCATTTCCGCCACCACTCGGATGACGTTCAGGATTCCAGCGGCAAAGCCCATCAGCAACAAGATGAGCAAGCCCCAGGGGCTGGTCCCCAGGCCAAGATCGATGAGATAGCCGATGCCGGCACCCACCAGAACCGCGGAGATGAATTCGGTACCGATGCGCAAACCGCGCGCCATCCCGCTCATTTCCGGGGAAGCTTCCCGCGAGGCTCTGTTGTCCTCCTGGATACGCTCCCGCTTGGCAGAGGCGATGCGCGATGCAAGATCGCTCGTCACCCCCTTGGCGCTGTCCGGTCGGCCTTGGTCACCCGGCGGTGTTGTCATCCGCAGCTTCCTCGTGGCCGGCCATTTCCCGGGCTTTCCGGGACGCCTTTTAAGTCGCGCGCAACATAGTGGTGGGGGTTTTCGGTGTCAAGGCGAGCTGTGGCGGCGTAACATACTGTTTTGTATAGTGTTTTCGACGCGGTGCAGGGGTGCGGCATGCTGTCCACACTTTGATCGTGGCGGAGTCGTGGCGAGGCCGGGGGATTCTGTCGCTAGACGGCCTCGCGAAAACTCTCGGCGGTGGTGAGATCGACCGACACGAGCTGCGAAACGCCGCGCTCCGCCATGGTGACGCCGAAGAGGCGATCCATGCGGGCCATGGTGATGGGATTGTGGGTGATGACCATGAAACGCGTGTCGGTGCGCTGGCGCATCGAGTCGAGGAGGTTGCAGAAGCGTTCGACATTGGCATCGTCGAGCGGCGCGTCGACCTCGTCGAGGACGCAAATGGGCGCCGGATTGGTGAGGAAGACGGCAAAGATCAGCGACATGGCGGTGAGCGCCTGTTCGCCGCCCGAGAGCAGCGTCATGGTCTGCGGCTTCTTGCCGGGCGGGCGGGCGATGATTTCAAGGCCTGCTTCGAGCGGGTCATCGCTTTCGACAAAGCTCAGTTCCGCCGTGCCTCCGCTAAAGAGGGTGGTGAAGAGCTCCTGGAAGAAGGCGTTGACGCGCCCAAAAGCCTCGTTGAGGCGGGCGCGGCCTTCGCGGTTGAGCTGGCCGATGGCGCTGCGAAGCTTGGCGATGGCATCGATGATGTCGTCGCGGTCGGCGATCATGGTGTCCAGTTTTTGCTGAACTTCGACGGCTTCCTGTTCGGCGGAAAGATTGACGCCGCCCAGGCGCTCGCGCTCGGATTTGAGGCGCTCCAGCTTTTGTTCGGTCGCGTGTTCGTTGGGCAGCGCTTCTTCGGGGCGGATGCCGGAGGCTTCGAGCGTCCTGGCAGCCGGGATGCCGAGGGACTCTTCGATTTGCCGTTCGATCTGCTGTCGCTGGGCGATCGAGCCTTTGACGCGCTCTTCGATGCGGGTGAGCTCGATGCGCACGGCATTAAGGGCGTCGCCTGCCGATTTCATTGCGCGATCGGCTTCGCGCCAGGTGGTCTGCGCGGCACTGAGGCGGTCTCCGGCCGTCTGGTGGTCGGCGCGGGCAATGTCGATCTGCTCGTCGAGCTGCGCCTGTCGAGACGAGAAAGCCTCGGGAGACGCGACGAGGCTTGCAAGCTGTGCCTCCACTTCTGCGGTGCGCTGGTCGAGGGTTGCGAGCTGGTCACGCGCCCCCGCACTGCGCCTCTGCCAGGACTGGGTGTCGCGGGCCAGCTGATCGCGGCGGGTTGCGCGCATGGTTGCGGCTGAATCGATCGTGCTGAGACGAAGACGCGCCTGATCGGCGCGGTCGCGAACGGTGGCGAGCTGCGATTGACGCGTCGCCGCTTCAGCCGAAAGGGCCGCCTCGTCGGCGGTCTCGGCAAGGGACTGGCGGGCGGCGTTTAGCGCCGTTTCGGCTTCGCGAAGCGAGGCGGTGAGGCGGGATTGGGCTTCGTCGAGCCCGGCGCGGCGGGTCGCGAGGTCGCCCAACGCGCGCTGCGCCTTGTCGAGGTCGGCTTGCGCAAGGCCGATCGCGTGCTGGGCACCGCGCCACGCGTCCCGGCGAGTGCGTTCGGACTGGCGGGCGGCTTCGAGAGTTGAAGCGAGAGCGTCGACATCGCGGCGCCAGCTGTTGCGTTCGCCTTTGGCCTGGAGGATTTCCTCGTCCAGTTCGGCGAGGCGATTGCGCTGCGCCAGCCGCTGTGCCGCAGCACTGGGCGCATCGGCGGCGGCAACGAAGCCGTCCCAGCGCCAAAGCGCGCCGTCGAGGGTGACGAGGCGCTGGCCGGGACGCAGCGCTCGCATCAAGGCCGGGCCGTCGGCCGCATCGATCAAGCCGATCTGGTCGAGGCGGCGCTTGAGCAGGGTGCTGCCGCTGACATAGCGGGAAAGCGGCTCTGCCGCCTGCGGCAGGGCAGGGTCGTCGCGACCGTCTAGCGCAGCGGACCAATGGACCGGTGCGCCGGCGTCGCCGCTGGCTTCGAGGTCATCGCCCAAAGCCGCGCCAAGGGCGGTCTCATAGCCGGACGTGACTTTAAGCTCATCGACCACGGCGGGGAACAGCGTCCCGCCGGTCGCCAGCATCTTGGCAAGTGTCGATGCCTCGGCTTCGAGGCGCGCGACCAGGGCATCGAGCTGCGCGAGACGCGGGCGGGCGGCGTCGAGCTTGGCCTGCGCTGCGGCGGCATGGTCTTCGGCCTGGAGGGCTTCGGCTTCGGCATGGGCCATGGTGGCTTGCGCCGCGTCGAGGGCGGCGCGACGCAGGGTGACGGTTTCGTCGGCTTCGAGAGTTGCAAGGACGCGGGCAATGTCGCGCTCGACTTCTGCAAGCTGGGCGGCGGTGCGGCTGTGGCGAGCCGTGGCATCCTGCACATTGCGCTGCGCCTGGCTGCGGCGCGCCCGGTTCTGGGCGAGCGCGTCCGAAGCGGTGCGCAATGCAGTCTCGGCGTCGGCAACGAGGGAATGAGCGGCCTGGGCGTCGCCACGTGCCTTTTCCTGGTCGGCCTTTGCGGCAGCTTGCTCGGCGGCGAGCCGGTCCTGCTCTTCTTGGTAAGAGGCCAGCGTGGTCTCGCTTTCGGCGACAAGCTCGCGCTCGCGCGCACCATCGCCGGCAATCTGGCGCAGGCGATCTTCGAGTTCGGCGCGACGCTGGGCAAGGCGCCGCGTTTCTTCGGCAAGCTGCTCGGCAAGGATCGTATAGCGCTGCAGCACGGCGCCCGTGACGGCCTCGCGCTCGCGCAATGGAGCAAGCGCGGCTTCGGCGATCTCGGCACGGCGTTGCGCGGTGAGCTGGGCGTGGTTGGCGTCGGCGAGCTGGCGGATCAGGACGGCCTGCGCCGCTTCATTTTCCTTTTCGGCGACGCGGGTGGCGACCCAGCGGATGTGAAACAGAGTGGCTTCGGCGCGGCGGATGTCGCCGGACAAGGCCCGGTAGCGGGTGGCAAGGCGTGCCTGGCGCTTGAGCTGTTCGAGCTGGGTTTGCACCTGGGCGATGATGTCGTCGACGCGCTCGAGATTGCTTTCGGCAGCGCGAAGGCGCAGTTCGGCCTCGTGGCGGCGGGAGTGAAGCCCCGAAATGCCGGCGGCTTCTTCGAGAAGGGCACGGCGAGCGGTGGGCCTGGCGGCGATCAGTTCGCCGATCTGGCCCTGCCGCACCATGGCGGGCGAATGCGCACCGGTCGAGGCATCGGCAAACAGCAATTGCACATCGCGGGCGCGGACCTCGCGACCGTTGACGCGGTAGACAGAGCCGGCTTCGCGCTCGATGCGGCGCGTGACTTCGAGGATGTCGGCACTGTTGAGCGCTGCCGGGGCAGTGCGATCGGCGTTGTCGAGGACGAGGGTGACTTCGGCGGTGTTGCGGGCCGGGCGGTTGCCGGAGCCGGAAAAGATGACGTCATCCATGCCCGAGGCGCGCATGGCCTTGTATGAGCTTTCGCCCATGACCCAGCGCATGGCTTCGACCAGATTGGATTTGCCGCAGCCATTGGGCCCGACAATGCCGGTGAGGCCCGGCTCCATGACAAGCACGGTTTCGTCGGAGAAGGACTTGAAGCCGTGGAGGCGGAGGCGGGAGAATTTCATAACCGGCATCCGTGTGCCGGAGAGCACCCCCACCCGGCCTCCCCCTTGAGGAGGGGGAGGAGCTCTGCTGGTGGGCTCGGCTCGATTGGGCTCCTCCCCCGACTTACGGGGGAGGTTGGGTGGGGGCTTAATTGCTTACTGTGCAGGAGCGACGGGCGTTTCGGTGGCTGGCGCCATAGTGTTGGCGGGAGCAGTTTCGTTTGCCGGAGCCATGGTGTTGGTCGGTGCAGCTTCGGTGGTTGCGGCGGGTGCCGCTGCGGCTGCGTCGGGGGTGGTGGGGACGAAGTCGGCGGGCACGAGCGGGTCGATCTCGGCAGCGAGCTGCTCGAGCGTCTTGCCTCCCGAAAGCGTCTTGCCGTTGACATAGAATGTCGGCGTTCCCGTCAGACCAAACTCGTCCAGAGCCTGGTTTTTCTGCGCTTCAATCGCGGTGAAGCCGTCCTGATTCGTCAAGGCGGCGTTGAAGGTTTCCTCAGTAAAGCCAAGCTGCTGCGCCACTGTGAAGAGGGCGTCGCGGGGCTTGTCGGACATGCCCCATTCGTTCTGCGTCTTGAAATAGGTGGCGATGACGTTGTGGTATGCGACCGGGCCGGCAGCTTCGGCGAGAAGGAAGATCGCCGCATCAATGGCATTGCGGGCGAAGGGGCGGAGGACGAACTTGACCTTGCCCGTATTGATGTACTCTTCCTTGAACGGCTCATAGACCGTGTTGTGGAATGTCGCGCAATGGGGGCAGGTGGGCGAGGCGTATTCGATGACGGTCACGGGGGCGTCGGCGCTGCCCTCGAACTTGTCTTCGAGGCCACCGGCGGGGGCCATCAGCTTGGCAATGTCGATCATATCGCCTTCGGCCGCCTGCGCGGTCGCAGCGCCGGCAAGGCTCAGCGCCGAGGCGGCAGCAGCTAGAAGAATGGTTTCGCGGCGATTGAACTTCACTTGGAGACGCTCCTTTTTAAGATGCGGGGACACTACACGGGCCGAAGGTGTCGGCAAGTGGGCACAAGCATCACTTGAGGGTGAATATCAGCGCTTGTTTCGGCTCGAAAGCGCAAGGCCCAGAGCCTGAAGAGACTGTCGCAAGGCATCGTCCTCGACCTGGGCCGTCAAAGCGTCGACCTTGGCAACCGTGCTTTGGCTCGGCTGCTGGGTTTTTTGCGCCCGGCCGGCTGAACTGGGAGTGAATGGCTCGGCCGAAAGCCGCACTTCGCCCACGAGCACATAGCCGAAATAGCGGTTGACGGCTTTGGCGATGGCGGGGGCTTCATGCTGGGCGAAGACGGCGGTGCCCGGAGCGCAGCGCAAATAAAGCACCGCGCCTTCTGCCCCATCGGCACTGCGCGGCCAGCTGAGCTTATCGGGCTGCGTCGTGCTGTCGAAGGGTTTCGGTGCGATCGAGCGCCAATGGGTGATGATGTCTCGGCTGGCAAAGCCGCGCTTCTTGAGCACCGGATCGAGCGCGCCGGCCAAAGCATCGGCGACCGAGAGGGTCTTGTTGCGGCGCTTGGGCGTGGGCAGGTCGTCGGCCATTCTCGCTCGGATGTGAGAGGGTCCCGCAAGCGCGGGAATGACAGGGTTGAGGCGGGCAAGTATAGGCTCGGCCATGCTCCTGACCAATCCCCATCCGCTCGATGCCGAGGCTGTGCTCGAATGGTATGATCGCCATGCACGCGATCTGCCCTGGCGCGTTTCGCCGCAAAACCGAAAAGCTCGCAATCGGCCCGATCCTTATCGAGTCTGGCTCAGCGAAGTCATGCTGCAGCAGACGACGGTGGCTGCAGTGCAGAAATATTTTCTGCGCTTCACGAGCCTTTGGCCACGGGTCGAGGATCTGGCAGCGGCGCCGCTCGATGCGGTGCTGCGGGAATGGGCGGGGCTCGGCTATTATGCACGGGCGCGCAATCTTCATGCCTGCGCCCAGGCGGTGGTGCGCGATCATGGCGGGGTGTTTCCGGACACGGCGGCGGGGCTGCAGACGCTGCCCGGAGTAGGGGCTTATACCAGCGCGGCCATCGCCGCGATCTGCTTTGACGAGCGCATCGCCGTGCTCGATGGCAATCTCGACCGCGTGCTGGCGCGCTATTATGCGCTCCCGGTGCCGGTGCGCGATGCCAAGGATGCCTTGCGCGGTGCGCTGCAAATTGCCGTGCCGGAGCGGGCCGGGGACTTTGCCCAGGCGATGATGGATCTGGGCGCAACGATCTGCGCGCCGCGCACGGCCTATTGCCTCGTCTGCCCGATCCAGCCGGGCTGTGTGGCCACCAGGGAAGGTGCGCCCGAGCGCTATCCGATCAAGCCGGAAAAGGCGGAGAAGCCGGTGCGACGCGGCCATGCCTTCGTCATGACCGATGCGTCGGGCGATGTGTATCTGCAGTCGCGGCCGGGCAAGGGCCTCCTTGGCGGCATGACGGAGGTACCGACCAGCATCTGGGCGGAGGATGCGGGCGAACCGATCTATCCGGCGACGGGAGAATGGCGCCATCGCGGGCAGGTCGTGCATGTCTTTACCCATTTCCGGCTCGAGCTCGAGATCTGGTCCGTGACGGTTTCGCCTGAGGCGCTGGACGGGGGCTGGTGGTCGGAGCCTGCCGCGCTCAAGGGGGAGGCGCTGCCGACCCTGTTCCGCAAGGTTCTGGCCCAGGCGGGGATGGGCTAAACCAAAAGCAAGGCCGGAACCCGGCTTACTTTGCTCCGTTCACGAGCCGGTGCAACGAGGTGCCGGATGGACGCCGATTTCTGGATTGTTTTGGGTGTCGCGCTAACGGCAGGCCTGTCTTCGCCCCTTGGGGGCTTTCTCGCAACCCGCATCAAGGCCTCGTCGCTGTGGCTGTCCCTGGTCGCCGGGCTGGCGGCCGGCATTCTGCTCGGCACGCTGTCCTTGGAAATGATCCCGACGGCGCTGGAGGATCTTGACGCGTGGCTGGTCATCGTCGCCGTCATCATCGGTATTGCGGCGACCTACGGGCTTGATTTTGCGGTCAACCGCGGGCGGATGGCGGGAGACAAGGCCGACCAGAAGCCCGCAGTTGATCGCTATCATCGGCGCCACAAGCCCTGGGGCACGCAGGTGACGGTCTTGGCGGCGGCGACGGCGTCCGAGGAACTGATCGAGGGTCTGTCGATCGGCGTCGGCTTGGCGATCAGCCTGTCGACGGCCATTGTCGTCGGTATCGCCATCACCGTGGACAATATTGCCGAAGCGCTGAGTTTAGGTGCGCTGGCCCGCGACGAGGATGACGACACCGCCAACCGTCGCACGTTGTTGTGGACCATTATCGTCGGCGTGTCGCTGATCGCCTCGGCACTGCTCGGCTATTTTTTCCTGCGCGACCTGCCGGAGGAAGTGCTGGCCTTCCTTCTCGCCGTGGGCGCTGGGGCCATGCTTTATCTTTCCACCACGCAATTGCTGCCCGAGGCGGAGGAAAAGCAATTCCAGCAGTCGGCCGGGCTATCGATCGGGCTGGGCTTTTTGATCGCGTTAGCGCTATCGCAGATCTAGGCGCACAAAGAAAAAGACCGCCGGGGCAAACCGGCGGTTGTTTAGTAAGGCCTGAATGATTGGAGGTCAGGATCAGGCAGAAAGCGATTCAAGGCGTTGGCGGATGTCGCTCCGAAGACTATCGATCGGCTCGACAAGGCCAGACTGTTCGTGGTGCCAGAAAGTCCACCCGTTGCATGCCTCCGAGCCCTGGACCAAAGCGCCGACCTTGTGGATCGAACCCTGGTGCGGACCGGAGACGAGCGAGCCGTCTGCACGAACCATGGCGAAGTAACGTTTCGTTAAGTCGAAAAGTTGCGCACCTGGTTCGATCACACCTTGTTCAACGAGCGAACCAAAGGGAATGCGGGCTTCCTTGCGCTTGGGCGTGACCGATTGGAGGGCCTCGAAGACGCCCGGACGGATGGTTGCGATGCGGGTGCGCGCGCCATCGATATAGGCCTGCTCGCGCTCGATGCCGATGAAGTGGCGGCCAAGCTTGCGCGCGACGGCGCCGGTGGTGCCGGTGCCGAAGAACGGGTCGAGCACGATGTCGCCCGGCTTGGTCGTGGCATTGAGAATGCGGAACAACAAGGCTTCGGGCTTTTGCGTCGGATGAAGCTTGTCGTCGTCTTCGTTCTTTAATCGCTCGGCGCCGGTGCAAAGCGGGAAGAGCCAGTCGGACCGCATCTGCGTGTCGTCATTGGCGAGCTTCATCGCTTCGTAGTTGAAGGTGAAGCGGCTTTTTTGCGACTTGGCCGCCCAGATCAGCGTTTCATGCGCATTGGTGAAGCGCGTGCCGCGGAAATTGGGCATCGGGTTGGCTTTGCGCCAGACCACGTCGTTGAGCATCCAGAAGCCGAGGTCCTGGAGCGCCGTGCCGACGCGGAAGATATTGTGGTAGGAGCCGATGACCCACATGGCGCCGTCGGGCTTGAGGACGCGGCGGGCTGCCGTCATCCAGGCCTTGGTGAAGGCGTCGTAATGGGCAAAGCTATCGAACTTGTCCCACTCGTCATCGACCGCATCGACCTTGGATTGGTCAGGACGGGTCAGCGCCTGCTCGAGCTGCAGGTTATAGGGTGGATCGGCGAAAATCAGATCGACGGAGCCGGCCGGCAAGCTATTCATGTGCTCGATGCAATCGCCCACAAGAATAGTATCGATCGGAAGGCGCGTGCCTTCCATTTCCGCATCGGCCAAACGGGCCGTACGCGCGGTACGCAACATACACTTAACCCTAACAAAGGACTAACTATCTCGTTATAGCGCGATGGAGTTAATAGGGCGTTCGCAAGGGGTTAGCGCGGGGTTAACCGGCGGCCAGGATGGTCGTTTGCGTAACGAGCAGCGCCGCCACCGGAGCAAATTCCTCGCGGTGGTGGCGGCAGGGGCCATGGGCGTTGAGGGCCGTCAAGTGAGCCGCGGTCGAGTAGCCCTTGTGCCCGGCAAAGCCGAAATGGGGCGCGTCGCAATCCATGATCTTGCACATGCGATCCCGCGTGACCTTGGCGACGATCGATGCGGCAGCGATCGAGACGCTGCGCCCGTCGCCGCCGATCAGCGCAATCCCCTCGCAGGGCAGGCCAGGCGGGATGTCACGCCCATCGACGAGGACGCGATCCACGGGGCGGGGCAGGGCGCGTACGGCCCGCGTCATGGCGGCAAGCGTGGCGCCGCGAATGTTGAGGGTGAGGATGTCGCTGGGCGGGGCGCTGACGATGGCGACATCGGCCGTCGCGACGATCTCTTCGTAAAGCGCTTCGCGCTGTTCGGCCGTGAGCTTCTTGGAATCGTTGAGGCCATCGGGGATGCGACGCGGATCAAGCCGCACGGCAGCGACGACAACGGGTCCGGCCAGCGGGCCACGACCGGCCTCGTCGACACCAGCCACAAGGCGGGCGCCGGCTTTCAGCAACTTCTTCTCGTGGCTGAAGTCGGGGACTGTCGGCTCGGCGGCGACAAGCTCGGCGACGACGATCTTCATGGGCGGCCTCCGATCAGGTCTTCGCGAGTCGCGGCGAAGCGGTGGTGGCCGATGCGGTTGGTCTCGCCGACAAAGTTGGTAAGGGCCTTGCTTCGGCTGGTATGCTCGCCGATGTCGCCGAGGATGGCGAGGCGCATGCCGTAGTTCTGCATCTTCTGGAAGAAGTGGCCGGCCTGCTTGCTTGAAAGGTCGAAAAAGCTTGGCCCGAAGCGCGCGACGGGCACGGCGATCATGTCGGTCTCGGTGCCATAGGTCTCGCCGATCAGGTCGAGCGCATCCTGTTCGCTGCCAAGAGTCGGACCAGTGGCGTCGGCGAAAAAGATGGTGAGACCGTTGTGCGTTTCCGTGGGCATGACCATGTCATGTTTGCGATGCATTTCCCTGCTGATACTAGAGTCGAGCCGGGGGGCAAAGCCGGGAGACGATCACATGCGCTTTGCGCCCTGCCGTGCCCTCGTGCTGGCCCTTGCAACACCGGCCAGCGCCGAGCCTTTTCATCATCCCTATGGCGAGTGGCGGGAGTATAATCGTGATTGGCTGGCAGCCTGTCCCGACGCCATCAACGAAGATGCGGCCGACTTCTACGGCTTTTCCTGCTTTGCCTCGACCGGCAGCCAGCAGCTCAATGGCGCCAACCTGCCGGCCTACAAGCTGACGCTGATGCGGAATCGCCTTGATGGTGCGCTGGATCTGGCGATCACCGTCGCGCTGGACGAGGGTGGCTATGACGAGAGCCGTCCTATGGTGCTGCGATTTGGCGGTCAGCCGGATATCGAGCTCGGCGTCGGCGACGAACTCGAGACGCGCTACAACACCATCAACCAGTATTTTGTGGTGGACGCAGCGCGCGCCGAGGCACTGATCGACAAAATGAAAGAGCGCACCTCGGTGACGCTTCTGGTGCCCCTGATCGGTGTGGAAAAGCCGGCCGAGGTGCGGCTGTCGCTGCAGGGCGTGCTGGCCTCCCTTGACTTTATGTCCACCTATGCCCGCAAGGTCGCGCAGTACTGACGACCTGACGGACAATCCATGCCTCTCAAGCCCGGCGCCGCGCTGCTGTTCGATATCGATGGCACGCTGGTTGAAAGTGACCCGCTTCACCTGCGGGCCTTCAATGACACCTTTGCGCCCTGGGGGCACGAATTCGATCGCGAACGGTTCGGGCGCGAATTGCAGGGCTTTGCCAATGAGGCGATCGCGGAGCGGTTTCTGCCGGGGGAGACGATGGAGCGCCGACGCGATGTGATGATGGGCAAGGAAGCGCGCTTTCGCGAACTGGCAGCCACCGGCATCGAACCGGTGCACGGCCTTTTCGACCTGCTGGACTGGGCCGACGAAAACGGCGTGCCGATGGTTGCGGTGACCAATGCACCGCGGCTCAATGCCGATCTGTTGCTGGATGCGATCGGCGTGCGAAGCCGGTTCAAGCATGTGGTGATCGGCGATGAGCTGGCCCATGGCAAGCCGCATCCGCTGCCGTATCTCGAAGGACTGCGACTGCTGGGAGCGGAGGCGGCGCACAGCGTGGCGTTTGAGGATTCGCGGACAGGGATTGCATCGGCGACCGGAGCGGGAATCGCGACGGTGGGGATGGCGACGGGATTGACGCCGGCGCAGCTGGTCGACGCTGGGGCGGTGATCGGGGTGCGGGATTACCAGGAGGCGGGTGTTTTGGGGTTGGTTCGGTCGAGGCTGTTTGCGTAGGCGAAGAGACCCCCACCCGGCCTCCCCCATAAGGCGGGGGAGGAGTGGCGCCGAGCTTGGGGAGGCAACTTCGACTGAACGCCGAACCAACTCATCCCCCTCCTAAAGGGGGAGGTTGGGTGGGGGTGCCTTAAAACAAGCTCATCTGCTTGCTTTCCAGCCTTGGGGCTTCGAAGAGATCGGTGCGCAGGCTGGGATGCTTGGTGTTGAGGCCGTAGCGTTCGCATGCCTTTTCGAAGCGCTGGCGCAGCAGGACGGCATAGGGACCTTCGCCGGTCATGCGGGTGCCCCAGCGCGCGTCGTAGTCCTTGCCGCTGCGGGTATCGCGGACGAGCGAAAGAACGTGGCGTACGCGATCGGGGAAGTGGCGCAACAACCATTCGCGGAACACGTCGCGCACTTCGCCGGGAAGGCGCAGCAGCACCATCGAGGCGCTGACGGCGCCTTGCGCCTTGCCGGCATCGAGGATGCGTTCGAGCTCCATGTCGTTGATGGCCGGGATCATTGGCGAGGCAAAGATGGCGGTCGGCACGCCGGCTTCGCTCAAGAGCCGGATGGCTTCGAGGCGACGGGCCGGGGAGGACGCGCGCGGCTCCATCTTGCGGGAAAGCTTGTGGTCCATGGAGGTGACTGAAATCGCGACCTTGACGAGACCCTGCTTGGCCAGTTCGGTCAGCAGGTCGAGGTCGCGGATGATTAGCGCCGACTTGGTGACGATCATGACCGGATGCTTGGTTTCGAGCATCACTTCCAGAATGCCCCGTGTCAGCTTGTGCTTGCGCTCGGCTGGTTGGTAGGGGTCGGTGTTGGTGCCCATGGCAATGGGCTTCGGCTTATAGTTCTTGGCCCCAATTTCAGCGCGCAGGGCTTCGACGGCATTGGATTTAACATAGATGTCGCGCTCGAAGTCGATCCCGGCGGAGTGGCCGAGATAGGCGTGGGTCGGGCGGGCAAAGCAATAGGAACAACCATGCTCGCACCCGCGATAAGCGTTGATCGAGCGCTCGAATGCAATGTCTGGGCTATCATTGGAGGTAATGATGGTCTTGGCGCGCTCGGTATGTTCCACCGTCTCGAACATGGGCAGCGGCTCGACCGTGCCCCAGCCGTCATCGAAGCTGTCGCGCTGATGCGTCTCGAACCGGCCGACGCGATTGGTCTGTGCGCCTCGACCACGAATACGCTCGGGCTGCAGTAGCTCACGCCGTGCGAGGTCGGCATCGCGGCTGAGGCTCAGACGTTCCAGGGCTTCGAAAGAGGGGGCCTGATAGAGGGCCATTTTCGGTTCTCCAGACTAGCGCACCAAGACGATGAATCATCTACGGGCGACACCGATATGGCTATCAGCTTTCTGAGAACAAAACAAGAACACTACAATGTGAGCGTGCTCGCCTGACTGTCATATCGGCATAGCGCTCATGCATTACAAGACTGGACGTCGCGACTTCGTGAGCGTAGACAACCGCGCTCCGCCAGGCCCATCAACCGCTCGCCACTCGTCCGCTCGCGCGGCGCGTGCGGCTTTGCTGACAAGGCTTGTCACGGAAGTTTGGAAAAGATGTCGAAGGCTGATGGCCTCCTCCGTCGTGAGGGCGACACGATCCTTGAAAGGGACACGAGATGACTATGGACGCGACCATGGATGCGCTGCCGCAAAGCGCGCCTCACCATCCCGACAATGCAGCACGGAACCGGCTGGTCATCGCCATCCTGCTGGTCTCGACCTTCGTGGTGTTTTTGAACGAAACCATCATGAGCGTCGCCATTCCGCACCTGATGACCGATCTCGGCGTGACCGCCGGCGCCGCACAGTGGCTGACCACGGCCTTCCTTTTGACCATGGCGGTGGTGATCCCGATCACGGGTTTCCTGCTTCAGCGCATCAACACGCGCCCAATGTTCATGCTGGCCATGTCGGTGTTTTCAGCTGGAACCCTGATCTGCGCTCTGGCTGCAGGGATTGAGCTGCTGATCGTCGGCCGCGTCGTTCAGGCCGTGGGCACGGCGATCATGATGCCGTTGTTGATGACGACGGTGATGACCCTGGTGCCGCCCGAAGGGCGCGGCAAGACCATGGGCAATATTTCGATCGTCATGTCGGTGGCGCCGGCGATTGGCCCCACTATTGGCGGTTTCATCCTCGGCCACTTCGACTGGCGCTTCATGTTCTATTTCACCCTGCCGATCGCGCTGGGTGCTCTAGTCCTCGGCGTGACCCGCATCCGTAATGTCTCGACGCCGCGCTATTCGCCGCTCGATGTGGTCTCGGTCATCCTGTCGGCTCTGGCTTTCGGTGGCCTCGTCTATGGTCTGTCGAGCCTTGGCGAAGGCGCCAACCATCCTTCGCCGATCCCCGCCTGGACACCGATCGCGGTTGGCCTTGTCGCGATGGCCGTGTTCATCTGGCGGCAAATGCGGCTGGCGGGCGAGAACAAGGCTTTGCTCGACCTGCGCACGCTGCAGCACCGCAACTATTCGATGGCGCTGATCACCATGGCCATCGCCATGGTTGCCCTGCTCGGCTCCTCGATCCTCCTGCCGATCTATACGCAAAGCGTGCTCGGGCTCGATACGCTTCAGACCGGCATGTTGCTGCTGCCCGGTGGGTTGCTGATGGGCTTCATGGGCCCAATCGTTGGCCGGCTTTATGACCGCGTCGGTCCGCGGCCTTTGCTGGTGCCGGGCGTGATCCTGGTTTCGTCGGTGATGTGGGCGCTGACCATGGTCAGCCAGACGACGCCGGTCTGGGCGGTGGTCGTGGGTCACATGACGCTGAGCTTTGGCTTGGCGCTGACTTTTACGCCACTCTTCACCTCGTCCATGGGCTCGGTGCCAATGCCGCTTTATTCCCATGCCAGTGCCATCCTTGGCTCGGTGCAGCAGGTGGCCGGTGCTGCCGGTATCGCCTTGTTTGTTGCAGTGATGAGCCTCACCACGGCAGCGCGCGCGGCAGAGGGGCTGTCGGGCGTCGATGCATTGGCGGCCGGTATCCGGGCAGGGTTCCTTTGCGGCGCAGTGATCTCGCTCGGGATGGTGGCCGCAGCGTTTTTCGTGCGCCGGCCACCAAACGCGCCCAGCGGCATGAGCCACGGCCACTGAAAACAGAACGGCGCCTCAAGGGGCGCCGTTCTTGTTTGGGCAAATTGGCAAACCGCCGCGAAGCTTTGTTAACGGGCGCTCTCTAAAGCTTTAGGGCCGAACACGAGTGTCGGCGTGAGAGACGCGCTGCCATGGACAACTTCGCCTTCCTGCTTCCGGTGACCATGGCGCTGTTCGGCGTCACCTTCCTGATCGTTGGCGCTACCGGCCAGCGGGTTGCGTTCGCCTGGGGTCTGGCCTTCGCCTTCGGCGCCATCGGCTTTACAGCGCCGATCCTGCCGCTGCCGATCAAGCTGCAGTCGCTTCTGGCCAATGCCGTGTTTCTGGTGTCGTTCTTCTATTACGGCGAAGCGCTCCTGACCCACTTCAGGGCGCCTCGTCTCGTCACCGTCCGCATAGTCTTCGCCCTTTTGGTTTATGCCGCGATCATCGTTGCCGTGGAAGGCTTCGAGAGCCTGCCGATGGAGCTCACGATTGCCGATCTGGCATCCGCGGTGCTGCTCGGCGTGCCCGTGTGTCTCGTCTTCTGGCGGGCGCAGACGCTGGCGGAGCGAGCGCTGGTGGCGGTTGCAACGGTCGTCGTCGTGGACATCGTGGCGCGCCTTTTCATCTTCAGCGTGCTTGTCGGTCTCAGCCCCGCGCTGGCCGATTTCGCTGGCTCGACCTACACCTTCTATATGCAGGCAAGCGTTGGCGTGTTGAGCGTCAGCTTTGCACTGGCCGCCATGGCATCGGTGGTGGACCGGATGCTCGCGGGCTATCGTGATGCCGCTGAACGCGACCCGCTGACCGGTCTTTTAAACCGTCGCGGCTTCGACGTGGCGGCCGCCTTGCTTTCGCCAGCCGACCGGCAGCGCGGCGTGGTGATGACCTGCGACATCGACCACTTCAAGACGGTCAATGACAGCTTTGGTCACGCCGCGGGCGACGCGGTGCTCAGCGGCTTGGCCGATCTCCTGGTTTCGCGCATGCCAGCCGGTTCGCTGGTCGCGCGCTTCGGCGGCGAAGAGTTCGTGGTTTTGCTGCGCGATGTTCCGCTGGCGAGCAGCGGCGCCCTGGCACAATCGATCCGCGCGGATTTTTCTGCACGCGACTGGCGTCCCGCAGGCGTCGACCGGCAGATAACGCTCTGCATTGGCCTCGCCGGGGTGAACCCGGAGGACGCGTCGTTGCACGATGCCTTGGCCCGTGCGGACCGGGCGCTCTACTCTGCCAAGGCGAATGGCCGCAACCGCGTGATGATCGACGCAGGTGAAAGCTATGTTGCTAGCCTGCGGGTCGTCCCCGCGACTAGCGCTCGCTGAGCCGCGGGATGATCTCGACGAAATTGCAGGGCGCGTGACGGTAATCGAGTTGGTGGCTCAGGATGCCTTCCCAGGCATCGCGGCAGGCGCCGCGTGAGCCGGGCAGGCAAAAGACGAAGGTCTCGCCGATCAGGCCTGCCGTGGCGCGCGATTGCAGCGACGATGTGCCGACGGTGGTCGCCGAATACTGGTGGAACAGCACGGAAAAGCCTTCCATGCGCTTGTCGAACAGCGGCTCGATGGCTTCGGGCGTGATGTCGCGACCGGTAAAGCCCGTGCCGCCCGTGGTGAGGATCACGTCCACATCAGGGTTGGCCACAAGGGCCTGGACGGCGGCTCGGATCAGCTGAATGTCGTCGCGCACCACTTGCCGCCCGAAGCATTCGTGGCCATCCGCCTCGAGCAGCGACTTCAGCAGTGCGCCCCCGGTATCGGTCTCGAGCGTGCGCGTATCGGAAACGGCAATGACGGCGATCCGGAGGGGCTTGAAGGCGCGATCCTCAAACTTTGCCGTCTTGAACATCGCTTCCGGGCTCCATTGTTTCGATCAGCTCTTCGGGCACCGCGGCTTCGCGATGCATGGGAGAAACGTCCGTATCATTATCGGTGCGCGGGTCCAGCACAAAACTTTCCGGCGTCGCATTGCGATCGCTCATCGGCTGGAACGGCGCGCGATCGGCCGCATCGACGCTGCGGCGGACGCGCATGCGGAGGTATGCTGCCAGGGCCAGGGCCGCATGGAACACGGCTGTCACCACGAAGAGGCCAACCGGGCTCCAGGCGCCCATGAACATCGAGGCCACGGCAGGGCCGATTGCCAAGCCGATGCCCAAGATAAGGAGCATGCCGCCGGCGATCTTGGCGAAATCGCCGTCCTTGGCGAAGTCGTTGGCATGAGCGACAGCGACGGCATAGATCGGGTTGGCGGCAAAGCCGTAGGCGGCAAAAAGCAGATACATGCCCCAGCCCGCCTCGGGATTGATGATGACGGTGAGCGCGCCGGCAAGCGCTGCAAAGCTCGACAATCCGATCAGGACGAGACGACGATCGATACGGTCGGAGAGGCGCCCAAAGGGCACCTGCGCGATGGCGCCGAGGATTGCGGCGACGGCAAAAAGAAGGGCGATGCCGCTGGCGTCGAGCCCCCGTTCATAGCCATAGACCGGTGCCAGCGTGCCGAAGGCGCCATTGGCCATGCCGACCGAGAAGGCGGCGATGGCGGCGACGGGCGAGGTTTTGTAAAGCAGCCGCACGTCGATGCGGGCATTGCTTAGGGGCTTCGGCTGCGGGCTCGAGGTAAGAGCGGTCGGCAGCACGGCGCAGATGAAGCTGATGGCGCCGATGACGAAGGGAATGTAGCCGGCGGTACCGGTGATCGACATGGCGATCTGCCCTAGCGTCGAAGCGGCCATGTTGATGGTGACATAGACTGAAAAGATCGTGCCGCGGCTCTTGTTATCGGCGACCTCGTTGAGCCAGCTTTCAACGATCATCGCCGCACCCGCAAAGCAGAAGCCGGACAGCGCGCGGAGAAGAATCCAGCCGATATCGTTGATCCACAGGAGGTTGAGGAGGATCGTGATCGTGCCGATCGCCGCCATCACCGAAAAGGCGCGGATATGGCCGACATTGCGCACGATCTGCGGCACCAGCAGCGACCCGGCGACGAAGCCGACGGACCAGCCGGTGCCGATAAGGCCCAGCGCCAGCAGGGAAAAGTTTTCTTCGGCACCGCGCACGGAGAGCAACAGACCCTGCAGGCCGCCGCCGAACATTAGAAGCGCGGAGCCAAGGAAGAGGGCATAGATTTTGATGACGGAAGCCATGACGCTATCGGCCTTCGTTGGAGGGTTGTGGCCTCAAATCACCTGAACGTGACGATAGCAAGGCTGTTCCGGAAGGGAAGCGCCTAACTCACCAGACCAAGCAACAAGGACAGTTGCGCGCTTGTTTGCTGGATAGCAGCGTTGTCGAGGATGCCGATTATCTTACCGACCTTGTCCCTGGGCAGAGTAGTCACCTTGTCCACCATGAGTTGGGACCTCTCGCGAAGACCATTGGAAGCGCTGGGTTCAATGATGATCCTGAATGCAATTTCGGCATCAATATGCGATGTGAAAGGAACAACCATTACGCCGGCCGTTTCGGCATAAAGATCAGATTGAATCACGAGGGCTGGACGTGGTTTGCCGAGATTACCGGACAGTACCACAACAACAAGGTCGCCACGCCTCAAGTCTCAGACCTGCTGATTTCCTCATCCATTTCGCGCCATGCAGCCTCAAGGAAGCTGTCTATTGTGGGATCTTGCCGGTCAGCCTCGGCAGCTAAGCGGGACTGTCGCGCGGATTCTTCCGCAAAGCCGGGGCGGGTGACATCAGGCACCCAGATGGTAACCGGACGCAGGCCTGCGGCTCTCATAGCGGCCTCTTCGGCCTTGGTGTAGCGCTTGGCGACTTGGGACATGGCTTTCTCCAAGCCTCAATCTAGTCCCGCAGTGCGCTGCGTTCAAGCCAGCCCTAGCTCCACCATTTTTGTCTTAAGCGCCAGAAGATCGCGCCAGGCTTGCTGCTTGGCGGGTGGGTTGCGGAGCAGATAGGCGGGGTGGAGTGTCGGCAAAGTGTCGACCTTATGGCTCCCAATGGAGAGCATTTCCCACTTGCCGCGCATCTTGATGATACCGTTCTTGCTCTTGAACACGGTCTGCATGGCCGGACCGCCAAGCGTCAGCACAAGCTTGGGCGCGACCAGTTCAACCTGACGCTGGAGGAAGGGCAGGCAGAGTTCGATTTCTTCAGGCGTCGGGGCGCGATTGCCGGGGGGGCGCCAGGGGACGGTGTTGACGATAAAGACCTTGGTGCGGTTGAGGCCAATGGCGCCAAGCATGCGATCGAGCAGTTGGCCGGCGCGGCCGACAAAGGGCTTGCCCTGGAGGTCTTCTTCGGCGCCCGGCGCTTCGCCAATCAGCATGATCTCGGCGTCCGGATTGCCGTCGGCGAAGACCAGCTGGGTGGCGCGGAATTTGAGGCCGCAGCCGTCATAGGCGTCGAGGATGGTGCGCAACTGATCGAGCGATTGCGCCGAAGCGGCGAGCTGTCGCGCTTGGGTCGGGTCGCCCCCGACGGGGCCGGCGGGTTGCGGCGCGGCAGCAGCGGGCACAGCTTTTGCCTGCGGCGTTGCGGCGGGGGCGCGTTGGGCGAAGCGGTCGACCGGGTCCTCGCCCACGGCCATGTCGACCCCGGCGGCCCGATACCAATCGAGCACCGAAAGCAATTCGGCGTTGTTGAGCGGCGGTCGATCTTGAGACATCGGGCTCCTTATGTCACACCGCGTTCGGTGCGACCAGTCGCGCCCTGGCCCTCGAAGAGACTTGTTCAATGGCAGAAGCCGGCACTCGCGAAACGCTGAATACGGATGTCCTGATCGTCGGCGCCGGCCCATCGGGCCTGGCTGCGGCAATTCGGCTGAAACAGCGCCATCCCGAACTTGCGGTGACGGTGGTGGAAAAGTCGGCCGAGATTGGCGGGCATATTTTGAGCGGCGCCGTCATGGACCCCGTGGGGCTCGATGCGCTGATCCCGGACTGGCGGCTGAAGGGCGCGCCGGTGGGGCCGGATGTCACCAAGGACACGTATCATTTCCTAACGGCCACGGGCGACTTCGCGCTGCCTCACGCCCTGGTGCCGCCGCAGATGAAAACGCCCAATGGCGTTATCGTCAGCCTTGGCCGGCTGGTGCAGTGGCTGGGCGAACAGGCGATGGAGCTGGGCATCGACGTCTTCCCGATGACGGCAGCGGTGGATGTGCTCAGGACCGGCGACGGACCGGTGCGCGGCATTATCACCGGCGACCTCGGTCGCGACCATGATGGCAATCCCAAGTCGAGCTTTGCCGAGGGGATTGCGCTCGAGGCCAAGTATACGCTGATCGCCGAGGGCGCGCGGGGATCGTTGGCAAAGCGTATCAAGAGCGACTTCAGCCTTGATCGCGAACCGCAAAAATATGGGCTCGGCATCAAGGAAATCTGGGAAGTGCCGGCAGATCGGCACCATCCGGGCCAAGTCGACCACTATCTTGGGTTTCCGCTGGGCAACGACACGGCGGGCGGCGGCTTCGTTTATCATGCCGAGGAGCGCAAGCTCTATGTCGGGCTCGTCACCTATCTCGATTACCGCGATCCGACGCTTTCGCCCTTCGACGAATTCCAGCGCTTCAAGACGCATCCGTCGGTGGCCAAGCTGCTGGAGGGTGGCACCTGCATCAGCTATGGCGCACGGGCGCTGACCGCCGGTGGCTGGCAGTCGGTGCCGACGCTGGCCTTTCCGGGCGGTGGGCTGATCGGTTGCGCCGCAGGCTTCATGAATGCGCCGCGGCTTAAGGCCATTCACAACGCGATCCTCTCCGGCATCGGCGCTGCCGATGCAGTGGGTGATGCGCTGGCCGAGGGCCGTCAGCACGACCTCATTGCCGATTTCGGGCCGTCGATCATGCGCACCGGCATTGCCCAGGAGCTGCGGGAGGTGGCCAATGCCAAGCCGCTTTGGTCCCGGCTGGGCACGATGGCGGGGTCGCTGGCCATCGGCGCCGAGCTCTGGTGGCGGGCAATCTTCAACTTCTCGCCGCTTAATCTGCGATCGCATGGCGGCGAAGACTATGCCAAGCTCAAGCCGATCGCGGATGTCACGCCGCGCAACTATGCCAAGCCGGATGGCAAGCTGACCTTTAACCGCGGGGCTTCGGTCTATCTCGCCAATCTGGCGCATGACGAAGACCAGCCGGTGCATCTCAAGCTTGCCGATCCGGCCATCCCCATCCGCGAGAACCTGCCGCGCTATGGCGAGCCGGCGCCGCTTTACTGCCCTGCGGGGGTCTATGAGGTAGCGGAAGAGGGTGGAGCGCCCGTGTTCCGCATCCATGCCGCCAACTGCGTTCATTGCAAGACTTGCGACATCAAGGATCCGGCCCAGAACATCACCTGGGTGCCACCCGAAGGCGGCAGCGGACCCAACTACATCGGAATGTGACCGCCGATTTGGCGACCAGCCTTGCGGCGCGGTCCCAAAACCGCCAATCTTTGCCCCGAAAGCTGCCGGCAACGGCATAGGGAGACCCAAGCCTCGTGAATCTCAACTTTTCCCGTCGTGCCCTGCGCGTCGCAGCGGCCGGTTTCCTGGCGCTGATGGTCTCGCCTGTTGCGGCCCAGACCAGCATTTTCGACATCAATACTGCGGCGCAGGACCTCTTGCGCATGTTCCGTCCCAGCGTGTCCGGCGGCTTTTTGGCCGGGCAGCAGGCCATGAAGGATCTGCGCACCGATGAAGCGGCGCGCACTTTCAATGCAGCAGCACAGGCCGATTGGGACAATCCGATCTTGCTGGACCGCGCCTTCGTGGCACTCGCAGCTGACGGGCGCGTTGCCGAAGCGGCCAACACGGCCAAGCATCTGATCGAGTTGCAGCCAGTGTCCGAACTGGCGCAATTGGTGGTCGCCACCGAAGCGCTCAAGCAGCGCCGCTATGGTGCCGTCGAACGGCAACTCGCCGATGTGGGCCAGGACAGCTTTGCCGGCATCACGGCGGGCATTCTGCGCGGCTGGGCACTCGTGGGTGACGGGCGCGGCGAAGAAGCCGATGCGCTGATCGCCAAGCTGGGCGCCGAAGGCCTTGAAGATTTTCTGGTCTTCCACCGTGCCCTGATGGCGCAGGTTTCAGGCGATACCAAAGGGGCGCTTCGCTATGCCGAACGTGCCTTTGAAGCCGAGCCCTATGTGCCCCGCATCGTCGAAGCCTATGCCAAGATGCTGGCCGCAGATGGTCAGCAGGATGCGGCGCTCAACGTCATCGACGAATTCGAAGCGCAGGGCATCAAGCACCCGACTACGACGGCACTGCGTGAGACGCTCGAAGCGGGCAAGCGGCCGGAAGCGTTTGCTGCCAGTGTTCAGGTCGGTGCAGCCGAAATGTTCCATGGGGTTGGCATTGCCCTCTCCCGCGACGGCAGTGCCGACCTGGCGCTGGTCTTCCTTCGCCTTGCCATGTATCTCGACCCGCAAGCCGACGTGATCCCGATGTCGGTGGGCGAATTGCTGGACCTTGCCGGTCAGCATGAAAGCGCTAATGCGCTTTACGATGCGATCCCCGCGACCTCTCCGATGAAGCCGACAGCGGTCATTCGCATCGCGCAAAACCTCGACGCCGGCGACAATCGCGAAGAAGGCATTCGGCGTCTGCGCAATATCGTGGCCCTTAACCCCGACGACCTGCAGGCGGTGTCTTCGCTGGGCGATATGCTTTCGGCCAATGAGAACTGGCTTGAAGCAGCCGAGGCCTATAGCGACGCTCTCCGAATTTCGGGCGGCGAAGCCGCCTCCGATTGGGGGCTTCACTATGTTCGGGGCATCGCCTACGAGCGGGGTGGCCAGTGGGAGAAGGCCGAGGCGGATTTCAAGAAAGCGCTGGAGCTGAACCCGGATCAACCTGCGGTGCTGAACTATCTGGGCTATAGCTGGATCGACCAGGACATGCATCTGGACCAGGCCCTGGGCATGATCGAGAAGGCCGTCGAAGCACAGCCGGAAGACGCCTACATCATCGATTCGCTGGGCTGGGCCTTTTATAAGCTCGACCGGATCGATGAAGCGGTCGAGACGCTCGAGCGCGCGGTATCGATCCTGCCCAACGATCCCGAGATCAACGATCATCTGGGCGACGCTTACTGGAAGGCCGGCCGCAAGCGCGAGGCTCGCTTCCAGTGGAACATTGCCACCTCCGTGGACAAGGAAGGCAAGGTCGCGGCTCGTGCGGCACCAAAGCTGGCCGATGGTCTGACGCCGCAGACTGAAACCGAATAGGCTTTGATGCCCGCTTCTGTTCTGGAGTCGGCACCGGCCAAGGTGAACCTGGCGCTGCATGTAACGCGGCGGCGGGAGGACGGCTATCACGACCTCGAGAGCCTGATCGTCTTTGCCAATCTTGGGGATGAGCTGAGCGCGGAAGAGGCGGAGACCGACAGCCTCACGATCTCCGGGCCGTTCGGGCGGGCGCTGGGCACGGGACCGAACAATCTGGTGTTGCGCGCGACAGCGGCGTTCCGCGAGCGCTGGCCCGACCTGGCGCCGGGTGGCTTGCGCATGCACCTGACCAAGAACCTGCCGGTTGCGGCCGGGATTGGTGGCGGTTCGGCGGACGCTGCTGCGGCGCTCCGCACCATGGCTAGTCTTTCCGCGGAGCCGGTGCCTGTTCAAGACCTATCAGACCTGGCTGCAAAGCTGGGGGCCGACGTGCCCGCTTGCCTCCTGTCCCGGCCGCTTGTTGCGCGCGGGGTGGGCGAGATCTTGTCGCCTTTGCCGGAATTTCCCACTCTCTACATCACGCTGATCAATCCGATGATCGCGGTTTCGACGCCCGATGTGTTTCGTCGCCTCAGGGCACACGACAACTATCCGCTGCCGGCACTGCCATCGCCCATGACGCGGCCAGCGCAGCTGGGTCTGTGGCTCGGGGAAACCCGCAATGATCTGCAGCCGCCAGCGGTCAAGCTCGTACCGGAAATTGGCGTTTTGATCGAGGAACTGTCGGAGACCTCTGGCTGCATGCTGGCGCGCATGTCGGGATCGGGGGCCACGGTCTTCGGGCTTTTCGGCGCCGAGGGCCCGGCGCATGAGGCGGCGAACGAAATCCGCAAGCTTCATCCTGACTATTGGGTCGCCGCCGCGCCGCTCCTTGGCGCTAGGGCTTAGCTGGCGCGGCTGACGCTGTGCTCGACGACGTCGATGAGGATCGACTTCATTTCGCTCTCGGGAAGACCGTCGAGCGCGGCTACCGCTGCGGCGGCATGCTCCTGAGCCCTGCTGAAGGTGCGCTTGAGGGTGTCGTAACGCGTGAAGATCGCAACCACCTGGTGCACTTCAAGATCGCTGGCCTCGGCATTGCCCAGGGCATTGGCGATGATGGCACGCTCGCTGTCGCTGGCCGATTGCAGCGCCAGGATCACCGGCAGCGTCATCTTGCCTTCGCGCAGGTCATCGCCGACATTCTTGCCCAGCGTGCCGGACTGCCCGCCATAGTCGAGCGCGTCATCGACCAGCTGGAAGGCATTGCCGAGTTCGAGCCCATAAAGCGCCAGCGCCTTGCAGCCGGCTTCGTCGGCACCGCCGGAGATGGCGCCCACTTCACAGGCGGCTTCGAAGAGAACGGCGGTCTTGGCGCGGATGACCTCGGCATAATCCTCCGACGAGGTCTGGAGGTCGCCGGTCTTGGCGAGCTGGAACACTTCGCCCTCGGCCATGACGGCCGAGGCGGCGGAGAGGACGCCCAGGGACCGGATGTCGCCGGTCTCGACCATCATCATGAAGGCCTGGCCGAGAAGAAAATCGCCGACAAGGATCGAGGCCTTGTTGCCCCAGACCATGCGGGCCGCGGGCTTGCCGCGGCGCATGTCGCTTTCGTCGACGACATCGTCGTGCAGCAGCGTGGCATTGTGCATGAATTCGACGGCCGCCGCGAAATTGACGGCATTGCCCGTGCCACGGCCGAAGAGGATGGCGGCGGCGACGGTCAGCATCGGGCGCAGGCGCTTGCCGCCGCTGTCGATGAGGTAGCGCGCAAGCTCGGGCACCATGTCGACATGGCTATGGGCGCGCGCAAGGATCAGTTCGTTGACGCGCGTCATGTCCGCGGCGGTTGCGGCCATCAGGCGCTCCACCGGGTTCATTGCTGGCGTTGGATTGATTTGGGGCAGAACTGACACCGCCTAAAGGTCCTTGTTGCCATGCGGGCACTGGTGGCAAACGGGCGGACCCGTATATGGTCCCGCCAAACCCCGCCTAAAGCATGCGATGTCCCTAGACCAGACAACAGATTTTGTAAAACACCAAACGGTGACGCGCGACGCCTTTTTGGGCGGACGGCTCACTCTGTCGCAGCCGCGCAACGGCTTTCGCGCCGGGCTCGACAGCGTCTTGCTGGGCGCCGCAGTGCCGGTCGGAACGGGCAGGCTGCTGGATCTGGGGGCTGGGGTGGGGACCGCGGGCCTCGTTGCGCTGAGCCTGGGGCGAGCGGAACGGGCCGATCTTCTGGAGCGCGATGCGGCGACAGCGGCGCTGGCGCGGGACAATGTTGCGGGGAATGGGCTGGAAGCACGTGCCAAGGTGATCGAGGCGGATCTGACGATGGCAGATGCGCGGCGGGCGGCGGGGTGGGCCGACAACGGCTATGACGCCGTGATCGCCAATCCGCCATTCTTTGCTGCGGGGCAGGGGACGCTGGCCCCCGATCTGACTCGCGCCGATGCGAGGCATATGGAGCCCGATGCGCTCGATCTGTGGGGCCGCTGCGCCGCGGCCAGTGCCCGAGCCGGAGGAACGGCGATCTTCATCTATCCGGCGGAAGTGCTGAGCGCTCTGCTTGGAGCCCTCGATGGCCGCTTCGGAGGTCTGACGGTCTTGCCCCTTTCTCCCCGGCCGGACGCTCCGGCGACCCGCATCCTGCTGCGCGGCAGCAAGGGCTCGCGAGCGCCGCTGACGCTTTTGGCGAGCCGCGCCCTCCATGGCCCGGAGGGCAATGGATTCGTGCCGCATTTTGACGCGATCTTTCGTGGCGAGGCCGCGCTCGACTGGTAATCGCGGCAGGCTCCGCTTACATCAGGGTGCACGTTTCAAGATCGGACCGCTATGCTGCTGCGCATCCTGCTCTTCGTCTTCATCGCCGTCGTCATCTATCTCGGCGTGCGGCGCATCTGGATGGATTGGTCGGGCAAGTTTAACGCCGATGCGGCGGAAGCCAAGCGCCTGCGGCGCGAGCGCGACCTAGCCGAGCGGCAGCGGCCCGATGTCATTGACCTCAAGCGCGACGACGATGGCACCTATCGCCCCAACGACGACAAGCGGCATTGACCGCTCGGGGGCGTCAAACTAGAGCATTGTCCCGCAATCAAGGGACTTTGTGATGACCGACCGCCCCGCCCATATGGACCCACGGAACTCGTTCCAGGGCCTGATTCTGACCCTGCAGAATTTTTGGGCCGAGCAGGGCTGCGTCATTCTCCAGCCCTATGACATGCAGATGGGCGCCGGTACATTCCACACGGCAACGACGCTACGCGCCCTGGGGCCAAAGCCCTGGAAAGCCGCCTATGTGCAGCCTTCGCGCCGGCCCAAGGACGGCCGCTATGGCGAGAACCCCAACCGGCTGCAGCACTATTACCAGTTCCAGGTGATCCTGAAGCCATCGCCGGACAACATTCAGCAGCTCTATCTCGACTCGCTGGCTGCGATCGGGCTCGACCAGTCGGTTCATGACGTCCGCTTCGTCGAGGACGATTGGGAAAGCCCCACGCTCGGTGCCTGGGGGCTCGGCTGGGAATGCTGGTGCGACGGCATGGAAGTTTCCCAGTTCACCTATTTCCAGCAGGTCGCGGGCTTTGAATGCTCGCCGGTGCCCGGTGAAATCACCTATGGGCTCGAGCGCCTCGCCATGTATGTGCAGGGCGTCGAAAACGTCTACGACCTCAACTTCAACGGGCGCACCGGCGCCGATAAGGTCACCTATGGCGACGTGTTCCTGCAGAACGAGCAGGAGCAGTCCAAGTACAATTTCGAAGCCTCGGACACCGAGATCCTGTTCCGCCACTTCGAGGATGCCGAGCGCGAATGCCGCGCCATCCTTGCCAAGGGTGCCGAAGCCAACCGGCAGACCATGGCCATTCCGGCCTATGAGCAGGTCGTCAAGGCCTCGCACAATTTCAACATGCTGGACGCGCGAGGCGTCATTTCCGTAACCGAGCGGCAGAGCTATATCCTGCGCATTCGCGAGCTGGCCAAGGCCTGCGGCGAGGCCTGGCTGCAGACCGCCGGCGGCGGCGCGGAATAGCGCCTACCTCTCCGAGACCTCATGGTGAGCCTGCCGAACCACGAGGGCGCAGCCACCGACCTGCGTGTGCCCGACCTCGTCCTTCGACAAGCTCAGGATGAGGCTTCGACAAGCTCAGGATGAGGTCTCAGGGGCGTTGCATCCATAAGCCCAAACTGCCAGTGTCCCGTCCGTTGCTTGGGGGAGTCTAGCGTCTATGGAATGGGTCATCTTAGCGATCGTGGTCGGCCTCATCGGCTACGCGATCGTCATCTACAACAGCCTCGTGTCCAATCGGCAGATGGTCAAGGAAGGCTGGTCGGGCATCGATGTCCAGCTCAAGCGCCGCACCGACCTTATTCCCAACCTCATGGAAACGGTGAAGGGCTATATGGCCCATGAGCGCGAAACGCTCGACGCCGTGGTGAGCGCCCGCGCCAAGGCGACCAGCGCGCAATCGGCAAGCCCGGAAACCCGCGCCAAGGCGGAAGGCGAGCTGTCGACGGCGCTGGGCCGTCTCATCGCCGTGGCAGAGGCCTATCCGGACCTCAAGGCAAATACGACCTTCCTGGAATTCCAGACGGCGCTCCAAGGTGTCGAGGACGAAATCCAGCTCTCGCGCCGCTACTACAATGGCGCCGTGCGCAACCTCAACATCCAGGTCGAGAGCGTTCCGTCCAACATCATCGCCAACAGTTTTGGCTTCCGGCAGGCGGAATATTTCGAGCTCGAAAACGAAGCCGAGCGCGCCGTGCCATCGGTGAAGTTTTAGACCTGTATGGCCACACCCACCGGCTGTCACCCCGGCCTCGAGCCGGGGCCCATCTTGAGATTTCAGGATGGATCCCCGCCTTCGCAGGGATGACATCGAGTGTGGCATGTCTCCCGGGATGAAGATCATGCTGTCGCGTCTACTCGCCACCCTGGCTGTTCTCCTCGCGCTCACGCTGCCGACCTTGGCGCGCGAGGAGATCCGCTCCTTCGCATCCGACGTGACGCTGCGCACCGACGGGTCCGTGGCGGTGCTCGAGACGATCGACGTCAATGCCGAGGGCATCGACATAAGGCGTGGTATCTATCGCGATATCCCGGTGACGATGCTCAGCGCATCGGGCACCAAGATCCGCATCGATCTCGATGTGGAGGCGGTATCGCGCGCGGGGCGCCCCGAACTGTTCCGGGTCGAGCGCATGGGCGATTTCCAGCGCATCTGGATCGGCAATCCTGATGCGTTGCTGAGCGATGGCATGCACCGCTACACGATCCGCTACAGCATGGACCGCATGGCACGGCCCAGCGCCGATGGCGACGAGCTCTATTGGAATGCCACGGGCAATTATTGGGACTTTCCGATAATCCAGTCCGTCGCTCGGGTGACCCTGCCCGAGGGCGCGACCATCCAGAACCTGGCTGCATATACCGGCGCGGCCGGGTCGACCGAAACCGCAGTCGCCATCACGCGCGAGAGCGACACGACGGCCATATTCCGTACCGAGCGGGAACTCGGACCCGGGGAAGGGATGAGTTTTGCCGTTTCTTTTCCGGCGGGCATCGTCGCCTACCCTAAAGGTGCCGATGCCCTGCTCCAAACGGCTTCCGACACCCGCGAAATCTGGCTGCCGATCCTGGCGGTCATTGCACTCTTCGCCTTCAATTTCACCACCTGGTCCCGCATCGGCCGCGACCCGCCCAAGGGCACGGTGATCCCGCTCTTTCACCCGCCAAAGGGCTTTTCGCCGGCGCTGGTGCACTATGTGCACAAATGGGGTTTTGCAAACTCCGGCTGGACAGCGATGACGGCAGCGATTTTCGACCTCGGGGTCAAGGGGCTGGTGACCATCGACAACACCGCCAAGACGCTGACGGTTTCCGCCACCGGCAAGCAGCCAGGGGAAAAGCTGCCGACGGGCGAAAAGGTGCTGTTCGACTATTTTTCCAAGCGCGGTTCGGTCAGCTTCGACAAGACCAATGGCGTTGAACTGGGCACCAAGCGCAGCGAGTTTACCGGCGCCATCGAAGCGGAAAACCGCAAGATCTGGTTCAACAACAATTGGGGCTTTGCCGTCCTCAGCGTCGTTCTCGCCATCCTGGCTCTGGTCGGCATGGTGGCGCTCGACGCGCTCGATCCGGTCTGGCTGGTCGCTGCGGTTTTCGGCGGCATCTTCGTCGGCGTGATCGGCAGCGTTCTCTTTAACGTCATGAAATCCGGCCACGTGGTGCAGCGCATCATCCTGATCGTCTTCGTGGGCATCTTCCTATTCAACTTTGCCAGTGCGGCGCTTGCTGTTCTTACCACCGTGACCATCAACACCGCAGCGATAGCCGCGGGGTCGATCGTGGTGATGACGGTGATCTTTGCCGTGCTGATGCGTGCGCCGACGGTGCAGGGCCGCAAGATCATGGACGAGATCGAAGGCTTCCGGCTTTATCTCGACACGGCCGAAAAGAACCGGCTCAACATCAACAACGAGCCGCCTTTGACGGTGGAGCGCTTCGAGCGCATCCTGCCTTATGCCATCGCGCTGGATGTCGAAAAGCCCTGGTCCTACCACTTTGAGGCCGAACTCGCCCGCAACGCCCAGCCGCAAGGCAGCTATTCTCCACTCTGGTATTCGGGCCGCAACGGCGGCTGGAGCAATGGCGGCCTGTCGCGCGGCGTCGCCGCCGCAAGCTCCGGCATGGCCGCAGCCATGGTCGCCGCCCAACCGGTACAGGCAAGTTCCTCCGGCTCAAGCGGCGGCGGTTTCTCCGGCGGAGGCGGGGGCGGTGGCGGCGGGGGCGGTTGGTAGGCCATCGACAGAACCGCGCCCTCGCGCTAAGCACCCTGTGCCTTCACCTACCCGGTTGCCGCCATGCCTGAACTGCTGCTTGAACTTTTTTCCGAGGAAATTCCCGCCCGCTTTCAGCGTCGCGCGGCGGAGGACCTGAAGAAGGCCGTGACCAATGCCCTGGTCGATGCAGGTCTGGTTTATGAGGGCGCCAAGGCTTTTGCGACGCCGCGGCGGCTGGCGCTGGCAGTGTCGGGCTTGCCGGTGCGCTCGCCCGAGACGCGCGAGGAAAAGAAGGGCCCCAAGGTTGGGGCGCCGCAGCCGGCGATCGATGGTTTTCTACGCGCTTCTGGCTTGAGCTCGATCGAAGAGGCCAAGGTCGAGAGCGATCCCAAGAAGGGCGATTTCTATGTTGCCCGGATCGACAAGCCCGGCGCCGATGCCGTCGACCTGCTTTCGGGAATCCTGCCCAAAATCCTGGCTGACTTTCCGTGGCCGAAATCCATGCGCTGGGGCTCGGGCACGGCCACCTGGGTTCGGCCGCTACGCGCCGTGACGGCAACCTTTGGCACCGAGAATGACGAGCCGGTCGTGGTGCCGTTCACCGCCTTTACCCTGCAGTCGGGGCAGACGACCTTCGGCCATCGCTTCCTTTCGCCGGACGCCATCCGCGTCAAGCGCTTCGACGACTATGTGGTGGCGCTGGAGCGCGCCAAGGTGGTGCTGGATGCCGATCGGCGCAAGGAAATCATTCGCACCGATGCCGATCACCTGGCCTTTGCGCAGGGGCTGACGGTTATTCAGGATGAAGGCCTGCTCGAGGAAGTCGCGGGCCTCGTCGAATGGCCCAATGTGATGATGGGCTCGTTTGATCCGGACTTCCTCAAACTTCCCGAAGAGGTGATCATCGCCACCATCCGCGCAAACCAGAAATGCTTCTGCCTGCGCGATGCGTCCGGCAAGCTGGCGCCGAATTTTATCATCACCAGCAACACCATTCCCGCCGATGGCGGCGCGATCGTCGTGGCGGGAAATGAGCGCGTCATTCGCGCCCGCCTCTCAGACGCGGCCTTCTTCTATCAGGGCGACCTTGCAATTCCGCTCGAGCACGGGCTGCCGAAGCTCGAGGACATGGTGTTCCACGCCAAGCTCGGCACGCAGTTCGCCATGGTGGAAAAGCTGGTGGCGCTGGCGGCGGAGATCTCGCCGCAGGTCGGTGCCGATGTGGAAAAGACCAAGCGTGCGGCGATGCTCGCCAAGGCCGATCTGGTCACCGGCATGGTGGGAGAATTTCCGGAGCTGCAGGGCCTGATGGGGCGCTACTACGCGACCGCGCAAGGCGAGCCGGCGGAAATCGCGAACGCTGTCGAAATGCACTACAAGCCCGTTGGCCCCTCCGATCGCGTGCCGACCGAACCGGTGTCGATCGCCGTGGCGCTGGCCGACAAGCTCAATGTACTGACGAGCTTCTGGTCGATCGATGAAAAGCCGACCGGCTCACGCGACCCCTTCGCGCTGCGCCGAGCAGCGCTGGGCGTCATCCGCATCATTTCCGAGAACAACCTGCGATTTCCGCTCAAGGTCGACGCCGATCTCCTCGCCTTCTTCCATGATCGGCTCAAGGTCACGCTGCGCGATGCCGGGGCACGGCATGACCTGGTCGATGCGGTTCTGTCTTCGGACAGCAACGACATCCTGCAGATCACCCCGCGCGCCGAGGCGCTGTCGACGCTGCTGGCGACTGATGATGGTGCAAACCTGCTGGCCGGTTATAAGCGCGCCGCGAATATTCTTGCGGCCGAGGAAAAGAAGGACGGCACGCGCTATGATGGTCCGGTGGACCAGGCTGCGTTCCGCTTGCCCGAGGAAGAAGCGCTCGCTTTTGCCGTTGATGGCGTGCACGCCGCCGTGGCCGGGCATGTCGCCAAGGACGACTACAAGGGCGCCATGGCGGAACTTGCGACGTTGCGGGCGCCGGTCGACGCATTCTTCACGGCCGTTCTGGTCAACGACGCCGATCCGGCCGTGCGCATTAATCGCTTGAACCTCTTGGCTCGCCTTCGCGTTACCATGCACCTTGTGGCGGACTTTTCGAAGGTCGCTGGCTAACGGAGATTCTTGATGGCAGTCGGTCTTTTAGCTCTGCTCGACGACATTGCGGGCATCGTCAAGATCGCTGCCGCCTCGCTGGATGACATTGCCGGGCAAGCTGCCAAGGCAGGCGTAAAAGCCGCCGGCGCGGTGATCGACGACGCCGCGGTGACCCCCAACTATGTGCAGGGGTTCAAGGCCGATCGCGAATTGCCCATCGTCGGCAAGATCGCCTGGGGTTCGATCAAGAACAAGCTTTTGTTCCTGTTGCCCGCGGCGCTGCTGCTGAGCCTTTTCGCGCCCTGGCTGATCACGCCGCTGCTCATGATCGGTGGCGCCTATCTTTGCTATGAAGGCGCCGAAAAGATCTTCCACGCGCTGATGCCGCACGAGGCCGAGCATCATGAGGCGTCGCTCGAGCCGGCGGCGATCGACCCGCAGACGCTTGAAGACCAGAAGGTCGGCGGCGCGATCAAGACCGATTTCATTCTATCGGCCGAGATCATGACCATCATCCTCGCCGCGATCGAAACGCCGGACTTCTGGACGCGCGCGGCCATCCTGGCCGTGGCCGGGATCGGCATTACCTTTGCCGTCTATGGCGTCGTGGCGCTCATTGTGAAGGGCGACGATTTCGGCCTGTTTCTGGCCAAGAACGGCCGCACCGGCGGCGGCCGCGCGATTGGCCGCGGCATCGTGGTGGCCATGCCGCACTTCATGCGCATCCTCAGCATCATCGGCACCGCCGCCATGACCTGGGTCGGCGGCAGCATCGTCGTGCATGGGCTTTATGAGTTTGGCCTGGCCTGGCCCGAGCACATCATCGAAACTGCAGCCCATTGGGCAGAGGCGACGTTCCCGGCCATTGCTGGCTTTGCGGGGTGGCTGGCGACGGCTGCGGTTGACTTCGTCTTCGGCATTCTGATCGGCGCGCTTCTGATCCCGGTGGCCGGCTATGTCATTGCGCCGGCCTGGCGGGCGGTAAAGGGCATGCTGCCGAAGCGGGCCACGGCTTAGCATTAGCCCCCTCATCCGCCCTTCGGGCACCTTCTCCCGCGAGGGGAGAAGGGGAGCGCGCTACACTCCAACTTCCCCTCTCCCCTTGCGGGAGAGGGTGGATCGGCCAAAGGCCGAGACGGGTGAGGGGTTTCCCTAAACCGGCGGCGTAAGCGGGACGGCTTTTTTCTGCTTGAACGGCGCCATGCCTTCGCGGGCGAGTTCGTCGGCGCGTTCGTTGAGCTCGTCGCCAGCGTGACCCTTTACCCAGTGCCACTCGATCTCGTGGCGCTGCGTCGCTTCTTCGAGCGCCTGCCAGAGCTCGACATTTTTGACCGGCTTCTTGTCGGCGGTGCGCCAGCCATTGCGCTTCCAGCCATGCACCCAGCTCTGGACGCCATTCTTGACGTATTGGCTATCGGTATGAAGATCGATGTTGCAGGGCCTTGTGAGGGCCGTAAGCGCTTCGATTGCGGCCTTGAGCTCCATGCGATTGTTGGTGGTGAGAGCTTCGCCGCCCTTGAGCTCTTTGCGGTGGGCGCCGAACTGCAGGATCGCACCCCAGCCGCCAGGGCCGGGATTGCCTGAACAGGCCCCGTCCGTGTGGATCACCACGCGATCGCTCATCGGCCGACGGCCACTTCCATGGTACGCAGCACGCGGGGAATGTTGAAGGCGATGTTTTCTTCGGCCGTGACCTTGGTTTCGACCCGAACGTCGTAGCGCAGGGCGAAGGCGTCGATGACCTCCTCAACCAGCTTTTCGGGCGCCGAGGCGCCGGCGCTGACGCCCAGCGAAGAAAGGCCCGAATAAAGCGACCAGTCGATGTCTTCGGCGCGGTCGACAAGCGTTGCAACCTTGCAGCCGGAGCGCAGCGCCACTTCGACGAGGCGAAGCGAATTGGACGAGTTCTTGGACCCCACGACGATCATGGCATCGACCAGCGGCGCCACGGCCTTGATGGCCTCCTGGCGATTGGTGGTCGCGTAGCAGATATCTTCCTTGTGCGGACCGTTGATGGCGGGAAAGCGCGCCTTGAGCGCTTCAACGATCTCGCGCGTGTCGTCGACCGAAAGCGTCGTCTGCGTGACGAAGGCGAGGGTGTTCGGATCGCGCGGGGTGAAGGCATTGGCATCCGCGACGGTCTCGATCAGCGTCACGGCGCCCTCGGGCAACTGGCCCATCGTGCCGATCACTTCAGGGTGACCCGCGTGGCCGATCAGGACGATCTCGTGACCTTCCTCGAAATGGCGCGACGCCTCCACATGCACCTTGCTGACCAGCGGGCAGGTGGCATCGAGGAAGAACATGTTGCGCGTCCTGGCGTCGGCAGGAACGCTTTTGGGCACGCCGTGGGCGGAAAAAACCACTGGTGCGGCGCTATCGGGGATCTCGGAAAGTTCCTCGACAAACACGGCGCCCTTGGCTTTGAGGCCGTCGACGACATATTTGTTGTGAACGATGGCGTGTCGCACATAGACCGGGGCGCCATACTTTTCGAGCGCCAGTTCCACGATCTGGATGGCGCGATCGACGCCAGCGCAAAATCCGCGCGGCGCACAGAGCAGAATGTCGAGGTGCGGCCTTTTTTCCATGCCAGATCAGATGCTTTCGTGCTGCCCGCAAGTCAAGTGCTGTTGCGGTCGCTGAGGGCATGGGCAATATGAGCAGGTCGATGGGCAAGGAAGCCGCACAGTGAGTTTGGCGCAGGAAATGTTTGCGATTGCCCCGGCAATGGCGAAAGCGAACCTCAGCGCCAGTCAGCTCAAGCTTCTGACGGGCAAAGCGCGCTGGATTTTCCGCGTCGCCGATGCGGGTTTCCCAACGGTCCCGACCATCGCCATTACCCGTGCTGCCTGGGACGAACTGCAGGCCGAGCGCGGCCGCAAGGACAAAAGGCTGCGCACCCATTGGGTCGCCTGCCTGTTCAAGCTGGTGGACAAGGACGGCGTGCCGCCAAAGCTTGTGGTGCGCACCTCGGCCTCGGCCCACAATGGCGGGTTGATGCCGGCGCGCATCGGCATTCCCGCACCCGATCTGCCCGAAGACGCGGTGGACCCGAACCGGCCTCTGGCGCGGGCAATCAAGCAGGCATTTGAAAGCTATGGCTTTTCGGATCGCACCTGGACCGGGCGCGAAGAAGATCGCAGCCGCCAGATCGTCCTGGTCCAGGCCATGGCGGGTGGCGATGACGAGCAGTTTCTGACGCGCAATGCGACGACGGGCGCGCTGGGGCCGGCGCCGCTCGATGGCAGCCCGCTGCCGCGCATGCCCGACAGCGTCAATGCGCTGATCGCTCTCCTCGACGCCAAGGCTGGGCGGCACATGGCCTGCCTGGTCTCCGTTGAAAAAGGCACGTTGCGCTTTATCTCGGCGCGGCCTGTGCAGGCGACCCCGGGCGCAGAGCTCAATGCTGCGGTAGACCGGGTCGATCGCAAGGTGTGGACGCCGCAAAGCGCCGTCAGCCGCGTCGATGCCAATCGTTTGGCGCTGATGCTGCATCCGCGGTTGAAGTCTCCGGAAGGGGTGGCGCCGATCGCGGTAGGGCTCGGCGTGTCGCCGGGTGCCGCGACCGGCATCATCGTGTTCAACCCCGAAGACGCGGCACGGCTACGGGCGCGGGGGCAGCACTGCATTCTGGTGGTCAACGAGACCGGCCCGGCCGATATCGAGGGCATGCGCGCCGCGACTGGCATCCTGACCGCCCGCGGCGGCATGTCGAGCCATGCCGGCGTCATCGCCCGCATCACTGGCAAGCCTTGTGTCGCGGGCGTGCGCACCTTGTCGGTCGATGCCGTCGAAATGGTCTGCCGCATCGGCGATCGCGAATTCCGAGCCGGAGAAAGGCTAACCATCGATGGAACTGACGGCTCGGTCTATCTCGGTTCGCTGCCACTAACCCAGCCCCAGATCGGGGGCTCGATCGGCAAGCTTCTGGGCTGGTCGGACGCCAGCCGCTCCATCTCGGTGCGCACCAATGTGGAGACGGTGGATTCTGCGAGGACGGCGCTGAGCTTTGGGGCCGAGGGCATTGGCCTGGCGCGGTCCGAGCACATGTTTTTTTCAACCGAGCGCATGGTGGCGCTGCGCCGCATGATCCTTTCGGAAGACGAGGACGCACGCTCCCGCGCCTTGGCGGGGCTCGTCGACTACCAGACCGGAGACTATTCGGCGCTGTTTTCGGCGATGAAGGGCCTGCCGGTGACGGTGCGCCTTTTCGATCCGCCGCTGCATGAATTTTTGCCGCGCACCGACGAAGAAATCGAGGAAACCGCAGCGTCTCTGGGCGTCGCGGTGCGCGCGCTGCGGCTGCGGCTGGAGCGCATTGCCGAGATCAACCCGATGCTCGGGCATCGCGGTGTTCGCCTCGCGATCACCTATCCCGAAATCCTGCAAATGCAGATGCAGGCCATGCTGGCGGGCGCACGGGCAGCGAGTGAGACGCAGAACGAGCCCGTCATTGTCGAAATGATGGTGCCGTTTGTGTCGACCGCGACCGAAGTCTCCTGGGTGCGCGAGCGGGCGATGGCCATTGTGGAAAATGCCGGGCTCAGCCGATCGGAGCGGGTTAAATTTTCCTTCGGCACCATGATCGAGCTGCCGCGGGCGTGCCTGCGTACCGGCGACATCGCTCACATGGTCGATTTCATTTCCTTCGGCACCAACGATCTGACGCAAACGACCTTCGGCATTTCGCGCGACGATGCGCCAGCCTTCCTGGCCGCCTACCAGCGCAAGGGCGTTTACGAGCGTGATCCATTCGTTTCGCTGGACGTAAAAGGGGTGGGCGAGTTGATCCAGATCGCCATTCAGCGGGGCAGGGCCGCCAACCCAAAGCTCAAGATCGGCATCTGCGGCGAGCATGCCGGCGATCCGGCTTCGCTGCAGTTCTTTTCAGGGCTTGGCGTCGATTATGTCAGCTGTTCACCCTATCGTGTTCCAGTGGCGAGACTGACCTTGGCGCAAACCTCGACCTAAAAATTCGACTGAACGCACCTATATAAAAGGCACGACCGGCAAACGGCCGGCATGGAGGAAAGGGGCAAGTTGCCTGTGAAGAGAGTTCTAACCGTTTTGGCATTGCCAATGCTGATGTCGTTTCCGATGCCCGTTTTTGCACAGACGGGTGGGGCGCAATGCGCCGTTCTTGAAGAGGATACGGAACGGCTGGCTTGCTATGACGGGCTCTTTCGCAACACCGAAGTTGCTGCGGCGGGTGCTGCGGTGACGCTTGAATCCGAGCAGTTGATCCCGGCTCGGCCGAGTGGCCGGGCCCCGGCGACGATCACCGTTTCCTGTGAAGCCAGTGGTTTACAGGTGGCGTTCGGCTTTGCCGGCAACACCATGTCGATCCAGGGCAATGATACGGGCCTGACCTTGCAGTATGACCTGCAGCGCGCCCGCTCGAGCACGCTTCCCGTCAATGCCGAGAACACGGCGATCCTGCTCAACAACAACAGCGATGCGGTTGCCTTCCTCAATGCGCTGGAAGGCGCAACCAACCTGACGGTCCGGGTGACGCCGGCGTCGACCCGCTCGCTTAATGTCCGCTTCAACGTGGCCGACTTCGATCAGGTCGTCGCGCCTGTGGTTGAGTCTTGCGCCCAATAGTTCCAGGTGTCGGCTGCGACAAATTCGTTTGCCGCATCGCTGCCACATCAGCGCCCTTTCGCTGCCTGCAACGCCATTTACCTCGCGCTAACCCTAATCGCAGATGATCAACCTCGTCGGCAATTGTGACACTTTTGCCCGGCTTGTGTTGTGTAGCGTAGCGTTGAGTAGAACTTATGGCCCTTTCCCACCGGCCGGTGCCGTCGCGCCCGGTCAGAGCGGTTAGCTGGAGACTTCTGGCCGTCAGAACCCTGACGGCGAGTGTTGCAGTCTCCCTCGCCTATCTCGGCCTCGCTAGCGGCGCCTTTGGCCCAGGCTCGGACAGTGCCGCCGTTGCCAAGCTGACAGCCGAACCGGTTGTTGCCAAAGCGACCATCAACTTCTCCGGCGCGGCCCCGACCATAAACGGCTCCGTCGACCACCTTTTTGCCAGCGCCAGCTTTACCGGCCCGAACCGTGCGGAAAAAACCGACCGCATCCGGCCTGCCGCCGACCCTCTCGCCATTTCGCGCAGCTTTTCCGAAATCCGCACCAAGCTCGCAGCCCTGCGTGGACCTGCCGATCCGGCAGTGTTCGGGCAATCCGGCTTTGCCGCTGCCGACGGACAGGCAGAAGAGGGACCGCGCATGTCGTCCGCGGCGCTGCATCCGGGTGCGGCGGCAGCGCTCGACGCCATTGCCGGCATCGCTCCGACAACCGGCAGCATCACCTCCGACGTCACCATGCCGCAATCGATGCCCGAACAGCTTGCCTATGCTCGCGCCACCGCGCCCGCGACGGTGTTCGAGCTGCAGGGTGAGCCGATGGCCAACCTTTCCGACAAGGAAATGTGGTGCCTCGCAACGGCGATCTATTTTGAAGCGCGCGGCGAAACCTATCGCGGCCAGGTGGCCGTGGCACAGGTGGTGCTCAACCGTGTCAAGGATCACCGCTACCCCAATACGATCTGCGGCGTGGTGTTCCAGAACCAGAACAAGCGCAATGCCTGCCAGTTCAGCTTTGCCTGCGACGGCATTCCCGAGGCCGTCACCGAACGCGGCCCGTGGGCCCAAGCCGAAGAAATCGCGCAGAAGGTGACGAGTGGCGAGCTCTATCTCACCGAGGTCGGCGAAGCGACGCACTACCACGCCACCTACGTGTCGCCACCATGGGCGCGGCGCATGACCAAGGTCACGCAGGTCGGGCTGCACGTCTTCTACAAGTTCAAGACCGGCTGGCTGTTCGGCTAGCGCCAGCGGCCGATGCTGACAAAGGAATTGCCGTTGTAGGAGCCAAAGGCGGTCCACTTGCCGCGTGAGTAGGACGAGAAAAAGAACGCCGTCTTGGCGGCGGGTTCGACCTCGATGCCCGGATATTGGACATGCGGCGAGGTCAAGGCGTCGGTCGAGTAAGTGCCCGTTGCGGTTGATGAAATCTGCACATGGCTGACACGTCCGGCCTCGATCTTCTTGACCGTGACGGTGGAAATCGGATCGGTCGAGACGGAGGGGTCATAGTCGACTTCGTAATAACGGTCGTCGAACTTGACCAGCTTGTCGGTGTCGAACCCCGCCGGCATTTCGTCGGCGAAAGTTTCAAGAACATAGCCTGGCCCAAAGGCAGCCAACGCCGTGGCGCAAGCGGCGCCCAGCGTCATTCCCAAGAGCATGTGGCGGGTCGGCAGGTTCATCGCGGTGTCCCCAAACTGTTCCACTTCGGCACGCGGCCTTAACGGATCAGTAACCATCAAGTTTGGGACAGGCGACGATTAAGTTAGCGCAAGGTTAATGTGCACCGGCTTAAGAGGCAGGGATCAGGGCGCCAATCCCATCGAAGGCTTCGATAAAGCAGTCATGAGCCTGACGGGTTGGCCAGGGGCGGATCAGCCGGTCGAAATCATCGACCTCGAAGGCTTCCTGGGCCGGGGTGCCGAAGAGCCGACGGGCCTCGGGGGCTTCAAAGCCGGCAAGGTTGGTGGCCTCGAAGAAGGCGGCTTCCTGATCAGCTTTCTTGACGAGTTTGCTGACAGGACCCGGCATCGTCGCGGGAAGCGAAAACCGGAGGTAAATGGCCGCCAGCAAACCTTTTTCGACCTCCTTGTAGCTGCCGCCGATCACCGCCTTGAAGGGCGAGATCATGTCGCCGACGACATATTCCGGCGCGTCGTGGAGGAGGCATTGCAGTTGCGCCTCTGGGCCGGCTTCCGGGTTGGCGGCGCGGAAGAGTTCGAGCACGAGGACGGAGTGCTGGGCGACGGAAAAGGGATAATCGCCCGAGGTCTGGCCGTTCCAGCGGGCGACGCGGGCCAGGCCGTGGGCGATGTCGGAGAGCTCCACATCGACCGGCGAGGGGTTCAGGATATCGAGGCGGCGGCCCGACAGCATGCGCTGCCAGGCACGGGAGCTTTGACGTGTCATGTGAGCCAGATGTGCCAGATCGCCGTGAGCGCCGACATTAGCAAATGCGGTCGATTCTGGAACGAGGTGCTATTCTTCTGCGACAGTGTCGCCGAAGTGGTAGGTCGCCCAGGCCGGGAGGGCGATTTTGACGGGTTTGCCGTCGACAGTGACGGTACTCGGGCCAGTGATGCGGTCGAGGCGGATGATCGCAACGGCGCCACCATCGACGACCTGACCCACCGTGCCGGCCTCACGTCCGTTGGCCAAGACAGGCGAGCCGGCTGGAGCATCGATGCTGCTGACCATCACCGGGCGCCGCCGCGCAGTGCCGCGATGCTTCATGCGGGACACGACTTCCTGGCCGACATAGCAGCCCTTGGCGAAGTCGATGCCGCCCAGGATGTCCATGCCGATATCGTGGGCGAAAGTGTCGTTGGCCGGGAAGTCATTGCCCTGATGGAGGATGCCGGCGGCGATGCGGGCCTTTTGATAGGGCGTGTCGTCGGCGACCCAATCGGCTGTTTGCTCGACCGGAGCGATGACACGGAAGCCGAGATCACGATCGCGGTCCCCGGCATCGGTCGAGAAGCCGACGCGGTGGGTGGCGCGGAGGTCTTCGATCTCGACTTTGGCGCGAAGCTTGTACATGCGCATGCGCTTGAAGAAGTCGTCGGCGACGGATTGGTGGACGTCGAGCCAGAGCGCGCCGTCGGCAAAGCTGGCGAGACCTTCGGCAAGGATCTTGCCCTGCGGCGACAGCAGCGCCCACCACGCGGCAGTGCCGGCCTCGGTGGGGATCTGGCCCGTGACAACATCGTTGATGAGGCGGTGCGCGTCCTCGCCGGAGAAGCGGAACACGGCGCGGTCGGCGCGAAGATAGGTGGTCATGGCTTGCCTCAATGCCCTTGTTGCGTTTGTTGCGTGCGGCACACTACAAAACGCTACATCACGCAACAGGGTCACGAGACATGGCGCAGTACGACACCATTTTCAAGAACGCCACCGTGGTCAACCAGGACGGCGAGGGGCTGGCGGACATCGCCGTACGTGGCGGCAAGATTGCGGCGCTGGGCACGATCGAGGGTTCGGCCGCCGAGGTGGTGGACTGCAAGGGGCTGCATATCCTGCCTGGCGTCATCGACACGCAGGTGCATTTTCGCGAACCGGGGCTGACGCACAAGGAAGACCTCGAGTCTGGTTCACTCGGCGCGGTGATGGGCGGGGTGACCGGTGTCTTCGAGATGCCCAACACCAATCCTCTGACCACGACGCGCGAGACGTTCGAGGCCAAGATCGCGGCAGGCACCAACCGCATGCATTGCGACTTCGCCTTCTATATCGGCGGCACGCATGAAAATGTCGGCGAACTGGCGACGCTTGAAAAGCTACCGGGCTGTGCCGGGGTTAAGGTGTTCATGGGCTCGTCCACCGGGTCGCTCCTGGTGCAGGACGATGAAGGGGTGGAAGCCATCCTGCGCGCGATCTCCCGCCGCGCCGCCTTCCACTCGGAAGACGAGTATATGCTGGAGGAACGTAAAGGACTGCGCGTGCCGGGCGATCCGTCCAGCCATCCGGTCTGGCGCTCGCCGGAAGTGGCGATGAGTTGCACGACTCGGCTCGTCAACCTTGCCCGCAAGACCGGCAAGCGCATCCATGTGCTCCATATCTCGACCAAGGAAGAGATGGTCTACCTCGCCGACCACAAGGATGTGGCGAGCGTCGAGGTGACGCCGCACCATCTGACGCTCGACGAAACGGCATATACGCGGCTCGGCACCTATGCGCAGATGAACCCGCCGGTGCGCGACAAGGCGCATCGCGAAGGCATCTGGAAGGGCGTCGCCAATGGCGTTGCCGACATTCTGGGGTCCGACCACGCGCCGCATACGCGCGAGGAAAAGGACCATCCCTATCCGCAGAGCCATTCGGGCATGACGGGCGTGCAGACGCTGGTGCCGACCATGCTGGACCACGTCAACGCCGGGCGGCTGTCGCTGCAGCGGTTCGTGGATATGACCAGTGCGGGGCCCAACCGGCTGTTCGGCATTGCCGGCAAGGGGCGGATCGCAGTGGGCTATGATGCTGATTTGACGGTGGTGGATCTAAAACGCCGGGAGACGATCACCACTGAGTGGATCAAGAGCCGGGCAGGGTGGACGCCCTATGATGGGGTGACGGTTACCGGCTGGCCGGTGGGCACGGTGGTGCGTGGCAAGACGGTGATGTGGCAGGGGGAGTTGGTGACGGCGGGGCAGGGGCAGCCGATGCGGTTTTTGGAGGCATTGGCTTAGGAAGACCCCTCATCCGTCTCGCGCGTTGCGCGAGCCACCTTCTCCCGCGAGGGGAGAAGGGTAGGTGCGGTGGCTAAACGAACGCCCTGCCCCCTTCTCCCCTTCGCGGGAGAAGGTGCCCGAAGGGCGGATGAGGGGGCCTACTGCAAAATCCGGTCGAGGTTGTATTCCCCGCTGCGGATGCGGTCGGGGAGTTGGGCGACGAGGTCGGCCGTTGCTTCGTCGCCGTGCTGGCGCACGAAGGTGGCGAGGGCGACAAAAAGCGAGGCGTGGGCGAGCGCTGCGGTTTCGACGCCGTCTTCTTCGGCTTCGTTCCAGGCTTCGGCGAGGTATTCGAGCGCTAGCTGGCGCTCGGCCTGGCCGAGATCAAGCGGTCCTTGCCCGGAGGCTGGCGAGAAGAGGGATTTGGTCGTGCTCATGGGAAGGGCATAACATGGGATAATGGCCGCCGCGCGCGAGAAGTAACCCGAAGGTTAATGCCGCATCAGCAATTGCGGCTATTCTGCGAAACGGGTGTGGATGTCCCGCGCCAACTTTTGTGCTTCGCCCAAAAGACGGGTTAGCGCTTCGCGCGAAGCTGGGGTGCACTGCTTGTGAAAGCGGGCAAAGGCCGTATAGCCGCCGTTGAAAGCTCCGGCCAGGCGTTGACGGCGATCGTCGTCGGGCTCGTCGAGGGCAATGAGTTCGCTCATCTGTTCGCGCCAGTCCTCGTCGCCCGCTTCGCAAAGCGGCTGCAGGTAATAAAGGCTGCCCATAATCTCGGCGAGCCGCTCCATCTGCCGCTGGTAGGGCGGGTCGATGGCAAGGGTGGGGGCTGTGAGGGAGAGCGCTACGGCAAGAGCGGTGAAGGACTGTTTCCAGCCGTGCGCTCTTTTTGCTCCCTCCCCCCTTGAGGGGGAGGGTTGGGGTGGGGGGTAGTCCGGTGTATCGCCGAGGGACCCCCACCCTCGGTCCCTCCCCTCAAGGGGGAGGGAGGCGCAGGAGCCGAGAATCAAGTCTTTGGGCAAGAGGGGTCGAGGAAATTTCATGACCCGCTCTCTACCAGCTTTGGCCCAGAACCTTGAAGCATTCTCTGATCACGTCGTCGAGGCGGGAGGTGGTGCGCAGGGCGTGGACCATGCCCGGATCGGCCCACATATGGGCGGAGATCTCCTCGGATGGACGCATGACGCCGGAAAAATCGGTGCTGACGAAGACGGCGAGGCGGTATTCGCCGTCTCGGCCGAGCGCCTGCTGCATGACGAGCTTTGGATTGCGGATCGTGATCGCGAGCTCTTCCTGGAGTTCGCGCGTGGCGCATTGCTCGATGGTTTCGCCCGGCTCCAGCCGCCCGCCCGGAAATGTCCAGAGGTTCTGGTAGGGCGCAAAGGCCCGCTTGATCAGCAGGATCTTGCCCTCGCGGACGAGGCCGACGCTGGCAGCATTGGGGAGGTCGGTCATTGGGGCGCCGATTTGCGATTCGTGTCTCAAGACATTACCTGTCCAAGAGTGAAGGAGACATGCCATGTGCGGCCGCTACGCCTCGACATTGCCGCCCGAAATGATGGTTGAGCTCTTCAAGCTCTTGAAGAGCATCGACGTCGTGCCGCGCTTCAACATTGCGCCAACGCAGCCGGTGGTCGGCATATGGGAATCCGAGGGCAGGCGCGAACCGCATTTTGCGCGCTGGGGCCTGGTGCCCGGCTGGGTCAAGGATCCGCGCGAGTTCCCGCTTCTGGTCAATGCGCGCGCCGAGGGCATGGAAAGCAAACCGGCTTTTCGCGACGCTCTCAAGCACGGGCGCTGCATCGTTCCGGCAAGTGGCTATTACGAATGGCACACCGGACCGGACAAGCGGAAGCAGCCCTATTATATTACCCGCGCCGACGAAAAGCCGATGGCGCTGGCGGGGCTTTATGCCACCTGGTCGGGGCCGAACGGGGAAGAAGTCGATAGCCTTGCCACCATTACCGTGGCGGCCAATCCGCAGCTATCGGTGATCCATGACCGCATGCCGGCGATCCTGATGGATGAAGAGGCGCAGGACAATTGGCTGAATGTGCGCGAGGTTCGGGCAAAGGAAGCGGCGCAGATGGCGCTGCCGCTCGAGGATGGCGTGCTGAAATTTCACCCCGTCTCGATGCGGGTCAATTCGGCGCGAGACGATGACGAGGGGCTGATCGAGCCGGTGGCGCTGGAGCCGTCCGAGCCAGTGCCGGTCAAAATGAAAAAGGCCGCTGGCGGCGGCGGACAACTGGACTTGTTTTGAGATGAGCCGGCATCCGCCCGGAAAGGCGGATGCCGAGGCGCATTAGTTCGTGGTTGTGGTCGTGGTGGTGCTGGTCGCCCCGGCACCGGCATCCGTGCCAGTGGTTGCGCCGGCGTCGGTGCCGGTCGTTGCACCAGCGTCGGTACCCGTCGTGGCGGCGCCGTTCGCTCCGGCACCAACCGCGCCATCAACCATGAAGCCGCCCGCCGCGCAGGCTGCTTGATCGATGTTGTTGACGTCCAGCGTCGCGAAATCGATGGTGCCGGCAGCGCCACCCGTTGCGCCTGCACCTGCGGTGCTGTCGGTCGACATGTCCGTGCCAGTTGCCGCGGCTTCTGCGCCAGCGGCAGCGCCAGCACCGGCAGCCATGTTGCCGGCGTCACCGCCAGCAGCCGCGCCGGCTTCGGTGGTGGCCGCACCGGCCGCTTCCATATTGGCTTCTGCTTGCGCTGCTTCTTCCGTTCCGGTGGCGTCGGCGGTCGGTGCGCCCGGTTCGGCATTGGCGTTCATGTCGCTATCGGAACCGCCCAGCGTATCGCAATGGGCCTGGATACGGGCAACCTGGTCCTCCGGCACGGCGGTGCCGTTCAGCGTATAGTCCTGGGCAAAGCTCGGGCTGGCGATCGCCAGGCCAAGGGCGGCCAGCGACGTGGCCAAAATTTTCGCGTTCATCTGAGACTCCTCTTCTCACGGGCATCTGCCCAGGGGAGCCAACGAGCAAGTATTGCACCGGTTGCTAAGGTTAACACATCAACTTTGGAGCTAGACTCCAATGTCAAAGTATCCGAGCGCGTCGCCGATGGCTTCTTCTTCATAGCCGAGGTGACTGAGAAGCACGCGCTCGAGGGCGCGATAGACTTCCACCGCATCGTCGAACTTTGGGCGCGAGGGCGCGTCGGCAAGCGCGATCAGCGTGTCGATCAGCCGTTCGAGCAGCTGATGCACGACCACGTGTTCGGCCTCAAGCCGGTCGGCAATGGCCTTGAAGGCCGGGCTTTGCGCGCGAATGGAGGGAAACAGCGCCTGGTCTTCGATCGAATGATGGCCGTGGACAAACTGGCAATATTGCCCGCAGAGCGTGCCGAAGCGGCGGTAATTGGTGACCATGACGAGGTCGGCGGTCTCGGCCTTGACCTCTTCCGCACTGGCCTTGCCCTCGGCGGCCCGTTCGATCAGGCGGCCAAGCGTCACCATGTTGTCGCGCAGATGATCGTGGATCATCTTGAGGTGCTGACCAGGCAGCTTCTGCCTTTCGGTGATACCGGGCAGGGCGGGGATCGGCGGACGCGTGGCGTCGTCGAAGAACTGAATGTCTTTGAGCAGCATGGGCGGTAGATGGGTTGGGGGCGTGCGAGGATCAAGAAGGCACATGGGGGTGACCTTCTTGCCGCCGTGTCGATCAGCCCAGCATCTTGCCCGGGTTGAGGATGCCCTTGGGATCGAGGGCGGTTTTGATGGCGCGCATCATTTCAAGCGCGATCGGGTCCTTGACCTGGCGCAGGAGGTCGACCTTGAGCTGGCCGATGCCGTGTTCGGCGGAAACGGAGCCCCCAAGGCGCAGGACGACCTCGTAGATCGCTTCGTGCACCTTGTCTTCGTAATCGGCCATGAAGCTCTTGGGATCGGCGCCGACGGGCTGGCTGAAGTTGAAGTGAATGTTGCCGTCGCCGAGATGGCCGAAGGGCACAGCGCGGATACCGGGGGCGACGCGTTCGGCCGCGGCAATGCCTTCGGTGATGAGTTGCGGCACGGCGTGGATCGGCACGGAAACGTCGTGCTTGATCGAGGCGCCTTCGCGCGACTGCACTTCGCTCATCTGTTCGCGGAAGGCCCACATGCGGGTGCGGTCGGCGAGGGACTCGGCAAAGACGGCATTGTCGAGGAGGCCTTCGCCGAAGGCCGCTTCGACGGCGCGGATAAGCGTGTCTGAGGCGCCTTTGGAGAGGCGCGAGACCTCGACCAGCGCATACCAGGGGGAGGGGCCGGGCGTGGGGTCGCGATCGAGCATGCCGTGCTTGAGCTGGAGGTCTAGGCCAAGCTGGGGCACGATTTCATAGGCGCTGAGGCGGCGGCGGGCGCGGGAGCGCAGCAGATCGAAAAAGGCGAGGGCGCAATCGAGATCGCGGAGGCTGACGATGGCGGTTTCGTAGTCCTCGGGCTTGGGGAAGACCTTGAGCGTTGCCGCGGTGATGATCCCGAGCGTGCCTTCGGCGCCGACCAGCAGGTTTTTAAGGTCGTAGCCGGTATTGTCTTTCTTAAGTGAATTGAGGCCCTGGTACAGCCGCCCGTCGGCGAGCACCGCCTCGATGCCCATGGTGAGGTCGCGGGCATTGCCATAGGCGAGGACGTTGACGCCGCCGGCATTGGTGGAAAGAACGCCGCCGATGCGGGCCGAGCCCTGCGAGGCGAGCCAGAGCGGCAGGATCACGCCCTCGGCTTCGGCCGCATCATGGGCCTTGGAGAGGATGACGCCCGACTCGACGGTCATAGTGCCCGATGCGGTGTCAATGCCGCGGATCTTATCGAGGCGGGCGAGGCTGAGGATGACCTCGTCGCCACGGCGGGGCACCTGGCCGCCGACGAGACCGGTATTGCCGCCCTGCGGAATGATCCCGACATCGTTGGTATTGGCCCAGCGCAGCACGGCCTGCACCTCGGCTACCGAGCCGGGGGTGACGATGGCGGCGGCGCCCGTGGTGAAGCGCTTGCGTGGTTCGCTGAGATAGGTGGTCATGCGGCTTGGCTCGCCGATGACGGCATTGGCGCCGACGAGGCTCGAAAGCTGGGTGACGATCTCGGCGGCGGAAAGGGTCATGGGAAAACCAGAGTTTGGCTGCCTCTTACGGGGCGGCGAACTTGCCCGACAGGCCCGCCATATGCCACAACCGGCGAAACGACTCCAGCAACGGATAAGAAGAATGGCCACTGGATTGATGCAAGGCAAGCGCGGGCTGATCATGGGCCTCGCCAACAATCGTTCGATCGCCTGGGGCATTGCCAAGCAATTGCGCGAGCAGGGCGCCGAGCTGGCCTTCTCCTATCAGGGCGAAGCGCTGAAGCGCCGCGTCGAACCGCTGGCGGCCGAAGTCGGCTCCGACTTCCTGGTCGAATGCGACGTGTCCGACGAAGCGGCGATGGATGAAACCTTCCGCCAGATCAAGGACAAGTGGGGCTCGCTCGATTTCGTAGTCCACGCCATCGGCTTCTCCAACAAGGACGAGCTCGAAGGCCGCTACCTCGACACCAGCCGCGACAACTTCGCGCTGACCATGGATATCTCCGTTTATTCCTTCACCGCCGTCGCCAAGCGCGCCGAGCCGCTGATGAACGAAGGCGGGGCGCTCCTGACGCTGACCTATTATGGCGCCGTCAAATACGTGCCGAACTACAATGTCATGGGCGTCGCCAAGGCCGCGCTCGAAGCGTCGGTGCGCTATCTCGCCGTCGACCTCGGCAAGAAGGGCATCCGCGTCAACGCCATCTCCGCCGGCGCCATCAAGACGCTGGCCGCGTCGGGCATTTCCGGCCTGCGTGACATGCTCCATTGGCAGGAAGCCAATTCGGCCATGCGCAAGAATGTCGATATCGACGATGTCGGCGGCGCCGCCACTTACCTGCTCTCGCCCTTAGCGGGCGGGGTGACCGGCGAAATCCACTATGTCGACGCCGGCTTCAACGTCGTCGGCATGAAGCTGCTCGACAACACCGGCGACGCCTCCGAATAAGGTTTTAGAGCATATGACTGCCATCGAGTGGCCGGACTTCTATTTCGCCCGGCACGGCGAGACCGACTGGAACCGCGAACAGCGCTACCAGGGCAGCCGCGACATTCCGCTCAACCGCACCGGGCAGCTGCAAGCCGATGCGAACGGCGTGCTGCTGCGCGATCTGCTGGAGCGCGATGGCGTCGATCCCCGCTCGCTGAACTGGTTTGCGTCGCCTCTGAGCCGCGCAAGCGAAACCATGGATCGCATGCGGGCCGCCTTCGATGTCGAACTGCCGCCGGTGATCCATGACAAGCGGCTGATCGAGATTTCGTTCGGCGCGCTCGAAGGCAAGCTCCATTCCGAGGTGCATGCGCAGGCTCTGGCACCGGGTCAGCGCGACGAGAGCTATTGGGGTTTTCGCCCGGATGGCGGCGAGAATTACGAGGATGTGTCAGAGCGCCTGATCGACTTTGCGCGCGTCCTCACCCTCCACTCCGTGGTTGTCGCGCATGGCGGCGTGTTGCGCGTCTTGCGGCACCTGGTGGAAGGCGCGCCGCGCGGCGACGTCCTCAACTGGCCGCCGCCGCAGGGCGTGATCGCGCATTTCACCCGCGGCCGCATGACGCTGCACTCGGCGACCAATACTTGGGACGAGCTACTTTAGAGAACTGGTGGTGCCACGAGGTCGGGCACCTAATTCGTGCCACGACCTCGTGCTTCGACGGGCTCAGGATGAGGTCTACTCGGTAGCTTGCAGATGCTCGGGCAGCGCGATCGTCTCGAACTCGGTTGCGAGCTGCTCAAGTGCGGTCCGCATCTGCGGCCCAGCCGCGGGACGCCCATGGCCGGTGATCACGAGATCCGGCTGCAGAGCGGCGAGCGTTCGCACCGACAGGGCTGCCGCCTGCCAGTTGGGCGTGAAATAGCGCGGGGGACCGTGCATTTCGAGCGTCTGCCGCGCCACTTCATAGGCCGATTCCTGGCCGGTGGTGATGAAGGCATCGCCCACGATCATGCAGCGCGTTCGCTCGTTCCAGAAGGACACATGGCCCGGCGTGTGACCCGGCGTGTGCACCCACTTCCAATCCGACACATAGGGCAGGCTGTGGTCCAGCGGCAGTTCGCGCAGGCGCGCGGAAACGTCGATCGGCGTGCGCGGAAAGAGCGGCGCAAGCTTTGGCATGATGCCGCCATCGGCCTTGGTGTCCGGGGGCGGGTATGAGGCCTTGCCGGTAAGATAAGGCGCCTCGAGGGCATGGGCGTAGATCGGTACGTCCCAATAGTCGCTGAGCTCTTCCAAGGCGCCGACATGATCGAAGTGCCCATGCGTCATGAAGATAGCAGCGGGTGGTGCATGCTTGCCGAAGCGCGCTTCCGCAGCGCTGCGGATGGCGCCGGCTGAGCCGATAATGCCGGCATCGATCAGCACCCAGGCACCGGGGCCGGCATTGCGCACGCCTAGAAAGACGACGTTGACGAGCATGGTGCGCAAGTAGGCAAGGTCGGGGGTGACTTCGTGCGCTGCTCCGCCACCTTCGTGGCTCGATGCCAGAGCGCTGTCCGGCAGGGCGATTTGGACGGTCATGGCGTTCCTCCTGCTGCGGCTAATGGAATTGGCCTAGTCAGGTTGCGCCGCCTGCCAAACATCAATGTGAGGGAACATTGACCCCGATTGGCGGGCCCCCTAAAACCGCCGCATAACTGGGGCCGCGCCATGTCTTTCAATACGTTCGGGCATCTTTTCCGCTTCACCACCTGGGGCGAAAGTCATGGGCCCGCGCTGGGCGTCGTCGTCGATGGTTGCCCGCCGGGCCTCCTGCTGACGCCCGAAATGATCCAGCGCGACCTCGATCGCCGCAAGCCGGGCCAGAGCAGATATACGACGCAGCGCCGCGAGGCCGACGAGGTCAAGATTCTTTCCGGCGTCTTCGAGGACGAGCGCACCGGCGGGCCGCGCACGACGGGTACGCCGATCTCGCTGATGATCGAGAACACCGATCAGCGCTCCAAAGACTATGGCGATATTCGCGACAAGTATCGCCCCGGCCATGCCGACTACACCTATGACCAGAAATACGGCATTCGCGATTATCGCGGCGGCGGCCGCACCTCGGCGCGCGAAACGGCGGCACGCGTGGCGGCGGGGGCTGTGGCGCGGCAGGTGCTGGCCGGCGTGAACATCCGCGCCAGCCTCGTGCAGATGGGGCCGCACAAGATCGACTACAATAATTTCGACTGGGACCAGGTCGACCAGAACCCGATGTTCTGCGCCGACCCGAAGGCGGCCGAGCTTTGGGCCGATTATCTGGATGGTCTGCGCAAAGACGGCAATTCGGTCGGCGCGGTGATCGAGGTGGTGGCGGAAGGGGTGCCGGCAGGCTGGGGCGCACCGATCTATGGCAAGCTCAGCGCCGATTTGGCTTCGGCGATGATGAGCATCAATGCGGTCAAGGGCGTCGAGATTGGCACGGGTTTCGAAGCGGCGAGCCTCACCGGCGTCGAAAATGCCGACCAGATGCGGGCGGGGGGGGAGCGGCCGTATTTCCTCTCCAACCATGCGGGCGGTATTCTGGGCGGGGTGTCCAATGGCGACCCCATCGTTTGCCGCTTTGCGGTCAAGCCGACGAGCTCGATCCTGACCTCGCGGCAGACTGTCACCAGCGCCAACGAGGATACCGATATCATCACCAAGGGACGGCATGATCCGTGCGTTGGGATCAGGGCCGTGCCGGTTGGCGAGGCGATGATGGCGCTGGTTTTGGCGGATCATATGCTGCGGCATAGAGGGCAGACGGGGCGCGAGGGTGGGGTGGGGTTCCAGCGGAACTGAGTTCTTCACCTCTCCCTCGGGGGAGAGGTCGGCTTGCGCAGCAAGACGGGTGAGGGGGCCTTTAGAAGCCCCGTAGTGCAGGTAGGCCCCCTCACCCGCCGCTGCGCGTCGACCTCTCCCCCAGAGGGAGAGGTGGGTGCATCACACGAGCTCCAGTCGCGTGCCCAGGAGACCGCGCTTTACCCGCAGACTACCCAGCTCTTCCAAATACTCGACATGCGCGGCGATGGTCATGCGCGCTGCCATCCTGACCTTCGGCGGTTGCGTCGGATAGATCGCCTTGACCACGGCGCCGATGGTTCGGGCGCCGCCCCTTACGGCTTCCACCACTTGCCGGTTTCGCAACTCCCGATGCGCCTTGAGCGCCTGGGCATAGTCCACCCCGTCTTCGATCTCGCCTCCATGTGCGGGCACGTAGCGGCGGTAGGGGAGGGCGATGACTTTGTCCAGGGAGGCAAGGTAATCGGCCATCGAGCCGTCCGGCACCGGAACAAGCGTGGAGTTCCAGCCCATGACATGGTCGCCAGTGAGCAACAAATCGGTGCCGGTGAGGCCGAAGGCGAGGTGATTGGCACAGTGGCCGGGCGTCGTGTGGGCGGTGAGGGTGAGGTCGCCAGCCTTAAAGGTTTCACCGTCGAGCAGCACGCGATCGGGGATCAGATCCCACTCGCAGGACCTGCGGATCGGGTTGATTTCGAATCGGCGCAAGGGTCGCGAGAGGCGATGCTGGCCGCCGAACCAGAGCGGGGCCTTGAGCGCCTTGCTCCACGCCGCGGCGGATGCCGAGTGGTCGCGATGGGTGTGGGTGAGGATCACGGCGGCAACGTCACGTCCGCCGATTGCGGCGAGAAGGGCCGACATGTGCGCAGGGTCCGAGGGCCCCGGATCGAGCAGAGCCAGGCGCTCGTGGCCGAGGAGGAAACTGTTGGTGCCGGTGAAAGTATAGGGCGACGCGTTGGGGGCGGTGATGCGGACGAGGCCTGGCGCGACGGGGACCGGGGTTCCAGTTTGCGGATCGAAGCTCGTGTTGAACTGGAGAGTGCTTGCCATTGCGCCGACGATAACGAGAAAGTATGAACGTGATGAACCGAACCGGCGCCGATGGGAGCCGGAGCATCTTTCGCATGGAAGGTTATGAAATGGCCGTCACTTTGACCACGCCCAACACGCTGCTCGGCGTGTTCCAGCCCAAGGGCGACGCCGCCAAGCTGGCGATCAATGCCGCAACCGTTTTGCTGGGCACGCTGCTCATCACCGCTGCCGCCAAGATCAACGTGCCGGTATGGCCGGTCCCTGTCACGCTGCAGAGCTTTGCCATTGCGGCGATTGCCGCGGCCTTCGGCATGCGCATGGCTGTGGCGACTGTTGCCGCTTATCTTCTTGAAGGCGCGATGGGCCTGCCGGTCTTTGCAGCGGGTGGCGGCGCGGCCTACCTTGTCGGCCCGACCGGTGGCTTCCTCCTCGGCTTCCTCGCCCAGGCCGCCATCACCGGCTATGCCGCCGATCGCGGCGCGCTGGGGCGTCCATTTACTCTGTTCGGCGCCATGCTGGTTGCGACCGCCGTGCTTTACGCCTTCGGCTTTGCCTGGCTCGTGGCCATGGCCGGCCAGGCCGCATGGGTCGACCAGACCAATATCGTCGCCTCCGCCTTCTCCAAAGCCGTGCAGCCATTCCTGGTCTGGGATGCGCTCAAGATGGCGTTCGCCACGCTGACCGTGACCGGTCTCTGGGCTGCGCTGAAGCGCTAAGCTTCGCCTCGCTAACAAACAAAGGCCGGTGGAAACACCGGCCTTTTTCTTTTGCCTATTTGTCGAGCTTGCGCAGGAAGGCGGCGGTTTCGACTTCGTCTTCGTCGAGACCCTCGATCGGCTTCAACCGGCCGGATCGGTGCAGCTCGCCCTTGAGCCAGGTCTCGCCAAGCGCCGGGTGAATATAGGCCGAGCGGCACACTGCTCTCGTATTGCCAAGCCGCGCCGCCACCTGGTCGATGATGGCGTTCATCGCGCGGTTCTGCGCCGTCTTGGTCTCCGGCACCCCGGTATCGGCAAAAAGCCCGAAGGCGCGCACCGTGCCCGCCCAGGTGCGGAAATGCTTGGCCGTAAAGTCGGGGCCGGCAAAGGCGGCAAGGTAGTCGTTGACGTCGCGCGAAGAGATCGTCGAGTAGCCGGTGTCGCATTCGTAGGTGAAAAGGTGCTGGCCCGGAATGTCCTGCAGCGACTTCAGCGTATTGGCAATGCGGCGATCGGCAAGATGGAGGTTCCACTGCTTGCCCGACTTGCCCTTGAACTGGAAGTGCAGCTTGTGGCCGGTGATGTCGACATGCTTGGTGCGCAGGGTCGTTAGGCCAAAGCTCTTGTTCTGCCGGGCATAGGCGGCGTTGCCGACGCGGATCAAGCTATGATCGAGCAGCCAGACCACCGAGGCGACGACGCGTTCGAAGCAGAGGCTGCGGCGGCGGAGGTCGCTCTCGACCTGGGCGCGGAGGCTCGGCAGCACCTTGGCGAAGGCGGGCAGCGTCTCGAACTTGTTGGTCGAGCGCAGCTGCGTCCATTCGGCATGGTAGCGGTACTGCTTGCGGCCTTTTTCATCGCGGCCGGTGGCCTGGATATGCCCGCACTGATCCTTGCAGATCCAGACGTCGGACCAGGCGGGGGGAATGGCGAGGGCCCGGATGCGGGCAAGATCATGCTCTTCGGGCTTGTTGCCGTCTTCATCGACATAGCTCACCCCTTTGCCGCGCTTGACCCGATGCCAGCCGGGGCTGTCGTCGGAGGAAAAGGCAAGGGTTGGGGCAGGACCAATTTCGTCGGCCCGCATACGATCAAACACCTGGTGCGCAAATCTCATGGCATGAGCCTCATTCGGGCGCAGAATGATTGGCGGCGCCAAGCGTTCCTCAACCTCGAAAACGTGACTCGGAACGCGGGCGAACATCCGGCGTTGAGTCGCAAATTCCGCACCCCTGAGGATCGGCCATGCCTGCTTCGCGTCCCATCTGGAAAGGCCAGCTCCGCCTGTCGCTGGTGTCCATCCCCGTCGAGTTGTTCAGCGCTGCCAAAACCGGCGCCAAGCCGAGCTTCAACCAGATCCACGAGCCGACCGGCAAGCGCGTCCACTATGAGAAAGTGGTCGAAGGCGTCGGTCCGGTCGATGCCGACGAGATCATCAAGGGGTTCGAATATGAAAAGGGCGAGTACGTCCTTCTTACCGATGACGAAATCGACGCCGTGCGGCTCGAAACGCGCAAGACCATGGAGCTGACGCAGTTCGTTGGCGCCTGCGAGATCGACCCGATCTATTTCGACAAATCCTATTTCGTCGTGCCAACCGACGAGCTGGCGGAAGACGCTTTCCGCGTCATCCGTGACGCGTTGCGCAACAGCCAAAAAGTGGGGCTGGGCCAGCTCTCGATGCGCGGCAAGGAATACCTTGCGGCCATCAAGCCGAGCGGCACCGGGCTGATGCTCGAGACGCTCCATTATGAAGACGAGATCCGCAAATCGGACAGCTTCTTTTCGACCATTTCGAGCAAAAAGGCCGAGCCTGACCTGCTCGAGGTCGCCACGGCGCTGATCGAGAAAAAGACCGCGCCATTCGATGCCGGGGTCTTCAAGGATCATTACCAGAATGCACTGCACGAGCTGATCGCGCGCAAGGTCAAGTCCAAGGGCAAGAAGATCACGGCGGACAAGGATGACGGTCCGGCGCGCCCGAGCGGGGCCAACGTCGTCGACCTGATGGCAGCGCTCAAGGAAAGCCTCGAAGGCGGCAGCAGCAAGAAGCCGACTCCATCTGCCAAAAAGCCTGCAGCGGCCAATGACGAAGCGCCGCCCGCTCGCCGCAGCACGGCACGCAAGCCGGCGGCCAAGACAGCTGCCGCTAAGACGACGGCTGCCAAGGCGCCTTCGAAGACGGCAGCGAAATCGACCGCCACAACGCGAAAGAAAGCGAGCTAGGCCATGGCTCGAGCATCGGGGGCCGATCTCCTCAAGGAGTATAAGGCCAAGCGCGACTTCGCCAAAACCCAGGAGCCGGCCGGCGCCGAGCCGGTCAGCAAGGAGGGCAGGGGCTCGTTCGTGGTGCAAAAGCACGATGCGACTCGTCTCCACTATGACTTCCGCCTCGAGCTCGATGGTGTGCTGTTAAGCTGGGCGGTGGCAAAGGGGCCATCCAATTTCCCCGGTGACAAGCGGCTGGCCGTCCATGTGGAAGATCACCCGCTCGAATATGGCGGCTTCGAGGGCACCATCCCAGAAGGCGAGTATGGCGGCGGCACGGTGATGCTGTGGGACCGCGGCACCTGGGAGCCGGTGGGCGATCCGCATGAGGGCCTGGAAAAGGGTGACCTCAAATTCCGCCTTTATGGCGAACGGCTCAAGGGCGAGTGGGTGCTGGTCCACATGAAGGGCCGCGACACAAAGCGGAAGTCCGGCCCGCCGCGTGAAAATTGGCTGCTGATCAAGCATAAGGATGCTTACGCGCGCGACAAGGACACGCTGACCACCCGCTTCACCCGCTCGGTCGACACCGGGCGTGATCTCAAACAGATCGCGGCGGGCGCCAAGCCGATCAAGACCAGCAAGGTCAAGGCCGACGCCGTCTGGCATTCCGATGCCGACGAGGCCGAGCAGGCGGACCAGACCACGCGCATTCTGGCCAGTGCCAAAAAGGGCGAGGGGCCCGGCTTCCGCCCGGTGCAGCTCGCAACCCTGGTGGATACCGTGCCGTCCGGCGAGGACTGGCTCTTCGAGATGAAATATGACGGCTACCGGTGCCTCGCCGCGGTGGCTGGCAACAGCGTGCAGCTTTACACCCGCTCTGGGCTCGACTGGACTGACAAGTTTGCGGCTCTCGTTGAGCCGTTGCAGAAGCTTAAGATCGGCTCGGCGCTGATCGACGGAGAAATCTGCGCCTTCGACGACAAGGGCCGCACCGACTTTTCGACGCTGCAGAAGGTGCTGTCCGAAGGCAGACGGCTCGAGTTCTTCGCCTTCGACCTGCTGGAGGCAGATGGTGAAGACGTCACCAAGCTACCGCTGATCGAGCGCAAGGAACGTCTGGAAAAGATGTTGGGCAAATTGGCCAAGGGCTCGCCGATCCAATATTCGTCGCATGTCGCCGGACACGGGCAAAAGGTCCTCGATGCGCTGTGCCGAGATGGCCATGAAGGCGTCATCGCCAAAAGCGCCAAGGCGCCCTATCGCGGCGACCGCACCAAATCCTGGCTCAAAATCAAATGTCTCAAGCGCCAGGAATTCGTCATCGGCGGCTGGTCGCCTTCCACCAAGCGCAAGGGTTTTGCTTCGCTGCTGCTGGGCACCTGGGAAAACGGCAAGCTGCTCTATCGCGGGCGAGTCGGCACGGGCTTCAGCCAGGAGCTCCTGGGGCAAATGGATGAGAAACTGGCCAAGCTGGCGCGCAAGGACAATCCCTTTGAGGCTGTGCCGCGCGAGCGTGCCCGCGGCGTTCACTGGGTCGAGCCGCAGCTCGTGGCCGAGATCGCCTATACCGAACTGACCAGCGAAGACATCCTGCGCCACCCGAGCTTTATTGCCCTGCGCGGCGATAAGGCAGCGGAGGAAGTGCATATGGAAAAGGCGCAGGCTCTCGACGCCTTCGAGCCACCCCAGGGCATCGAGCTCAAGGACGAAGAGGGCGAGGAAGTCGCCGAGCGGCTTGGCGTTCGGCTGACCTCGCCGCATCGCGTCGTCTACCCCGACCAGGGCACGACCAAGGCGCAGCTGGTCGACTATTATTCCGAAGTCGCCGAAGCCATGCTGCCCCACATCGCCAATAGGCCGCTGAGCCTGGTGCGGTGTCCGCAGGGCAGGGCCAAGCACTGCTTCTTCCAGAAGCACGATACCGGCAGCTTCCCCGAGCAGATTTATTCGCAGACCATCACCGAAAAAGACGGCGACAGGCAGAACTACTTCTTCATCAAGGACTTGGCCGGCCTCGTTGCGGGCACGCAGATGAACGTGCTCGAATGGCATATCTGGGGCAGCCATTTCGACGACGTCGACAAGCCAGATCGCCTGGTTTTCGATATCGACCCCGATGAAGGGCTCGACTTCTCCCACATCATCAGCGCCGCAACAGACATTCGCGACCGGCTCGCCGATCTGGGCCTCAAGAGCGTGCCCATGGTGTCGGGCGGCAAGGGTGTGCACGTCATCGTGCCGCTCAAGCCGGAAATGGATTGGGCCGAGGCCAAGACCTTCTGCCGCGACTTTGCAAAGAAGCTCGAAAGTGATGAACCCGATCGGTTCACAGCTAACCTCAGCAAAGCCAAGCGCAAGGGACGGCTGTTCATCGACTATCTGCGCAACGAGCGCGGCTCGACCGCCATCGCGCCCTGGTCGGTACGCTCCCGCGAAGGCGCGCCGGTGGCCGTGCCGGTGACCTGGGACGAGGTGCCAAGGCTCAAGGGCGCCAACATCTTTTCGCTCGAAGCCGCTGCCGAACGGGCGCAGGGCGACAATGCCTGGCCCGACTATTTCAAGCTCAAGCAAAAGCTTACGGCAAAGATGCTGAAGGCGGTGTCGGGGTGATCCCGGTTGATCAACTCCTGCGTTGCACAAACGCGCAACAATCGGCTCCGACTGTCGTTCTTGTGAGCATGTCTCTTTACGTGCGAGTGCAGAAGAAAAACATCCGTCCAACCTGTTGAAACCGCCTGCTGGCGGGGGCATCTTCCCGCCAGAAGCGCCGGCCCTCAGCGATGATCCGGCTCCTGGAGAATTGAAAATGAAACTTTCGAAAGTGCTTTTTGCCGTCGGTTTGATGGCCCTCTCGACTCCCGCATTCGCTCAGACCGCGCTTGAACAGGTTCAGTCCGCCGGCGCCCTGCGCATCGGCACCGAAGGCACCTATGCGCCCTTCACCTTCCATGATGCCAGCGGTGAACTGGTCGGCTTCGACGTCGAGATCGGCCGTGCTATCGCCGAACAGCTGGGCGTCGAAGCCCAGTTCGTCGAAGGGCCATGGGACGGCTTGATCGCCGGCATCGACGCCAACCGCTATGACGTCGTCATCAACCAGGTCGGCATCAATGAAGAGCGCCAAGCCAAGTACGATTTCTCCGAGCCCTATATCGCCTCCAAGGCTGCGCTCGTGGTCAAGGACGACAATACCGACATCACGAGCTTTGAATCGCTGTCCGGCAAGACCTCGGCCCAGTCGCTGACCTCCAACTTCGGCAAGCTCGCCCAGAGCTATGGTGCCGAACTCGTCGGCACCGAAGGCTTCGACCAGTCGATCGCCCTGGTGATCCAGGGCCGCGCCGACGCCACAATCAACGACAGCCTCTCCTTTTTCGACTTCAAGACGCAGCAGCCCGATGCGCCGGTCAAGGTCGTGGCCACGGCCGAGGACGCCGACTATTCGGGCGTTATCCTTGCCAAGAACAAGCCGGAACTCCTGGCGGCGATCAACGAAGCGCTGGAAGCCATCAAGGCCGACGGCACCTATGCCGAGATCTCCGAAAAGTACTTCGGCGAGAACGTGTCGCAGTAAGCGGCTTAACCGGATAACATCCTTGGGGATCGGCTGAGAATCGGCCGGTCCCTTTTTTCGTGGAAAGTGCCCATGCCGCATTGGCTGTCCCTGATGCTCGACTCGCTGCCCTCGCTCTTGTGGGCTGGCGTGTTGTTCACCGTGCCGCTGACCTTGCTGAGCTTCGTGTTCGGTTTGACGGTCGGCTTCTTTGCGGCGGTGCTCCGCCTTTTCGCCCCGGCGCCGATCGCCTGGATCGTTCGTTTCTATGTCTGGATCATCCGCGGCACGCCGCTTCTGGTGCAGCTCTTTTTGATCTTTTACGGCTTGCCCAGCGTCGGCGTCACGCTTGATGCTTTCCCCGCCGCGCTGATCGGCTTCACCCTCAATGTCGGCGCCTATACGTCCGAAATCATCCGGGCCGTTTTGCTCGCCGTACCCAAGGGCCAGTGGGAGGCGGCATTTTCGATCGGCATGACCTGGTCGCAAGCCATGCGCCGCACCATCCTGCCGCAGGCCACCCGCATCGCCGTGCCGCCGCTCTCCAACACCTTCATTTCGCTCGTGAAGGACACTTCGCTTGCCGCCGCCATCACGGTGCCGGAGCTCTTCCGTGCGGGGCAGCGCATCGTTGCCACGAGCTATGAGCCGCTGATCCTTTATGTCGAGGTGGCGCTGATTTACCTGGTGCTGAGCTCCGTCCTGTCGAGCCTGCAGGGGCGCCTCGAAAAACGCCTGTCCCGCTACGGCGGCAGCATCGAGGCCGCGTCATGATCCGGCTGGACAAGATCGAGAAGAGTTTCGGCGCCAACCATGTGCTGAGGGGCGTCAGCATCGAGGTGCCGGAGGGCGGCGTCACCGCGCTGATCGGGGCTTCGGGCAGCGGCAAGAGCACGCTGTTGCGCTGCGTCAACCTGCTCGAAACACCGCAATCGGGCGATGTGCGCATCGACGATGCCCATGTGCATCTTTCACCCGGCAGCAAGCCGCGGCAGGACGCGGTGCTGGCGCTGCGCCGCAAGACTGGCATGGTGTTCCAGAACTTCCAGCTTTTTCCGCACCAGACGGCGCTGGAGAACGTCATGGAAGGCCTCGTGACGGTCCTTGGATGGGATCGCGAGCGGGCTCGGGGCAGGGCGCTCGAACTGCTCGACAAGGTCGGCATGCGCGAAAAGGCCGATGCCTGGCCCTCGAGCCTTTCCGGCGGCCAGCAGCAACGCGTGGCCATCGCGCGGGCGCTGGCGCCGGCGCCAAAGGTGCTGCTCTGCGACGAGCCGACTTCGGCGCTCGATCCACAACTCGCAATCGAAGTGGTGGAGGTTCTGGCCCAGCTCGCCCGCGAAGGCACGACCATGCTGATGGCCACGCACGACCTGCGTCTTGCCGCGACCATCGCCACCAACGTGGTGTTTTTGGAAGGCGGCCACGTGGTCGAGTCCGGGCCGGCAAGCGAAGTGTTTCGCACGCCGCGGGACGAGCGCACCAAGCGCTTTGTTGCCACGCTCACTGCGCAGCCCAGCCTCTGATCCTCGCGACCTATACCTTGGCCCCGTGCCGCGTCCGGCAAGAGGGGAGTTGACTCATCACGCGGCAACGCGCGCTATGGCGGTCCCTGCTAAGCGGCAGGGACTGAGAAACTTGCCCCGGCTCTGCGCCGGGGTCTTTTCGAGACGCGCTCAGAACGACCAGCGAATGCCGATCGCTGTTGCGTTGGCTCCATCGCGCATATTGCCAAGAGTCTTCCACCCGCCGGAGCGGTGGTGGAGACGCCAGAACACTTCAGTGTTCGATGCGCCGGGCAAGGATAGGCTGATCTCCGGGCCCAAGTAGTAGAGAAGGGTGCTGTTGCCGCCTTCGTCCCGTTCGCGCTGTGCCTCGATGCCGATCGTGTCGGTGGTGACCGACAGGCCCAGGGTCAGACTGGCCGAAACGGCGAATTGGTCGGTTTGGATGAAGCGATCGGCCCGCGCCACGGCGCCACCCCAAAGCTCGGCCGATGACTGGTTGCCAGTGCGAAAGGCCGCACCGGCTTCGGCACCGAGCTTGAAGCCCCCGTCCTCTCCCCAGAAGAAGCTTTGATAGCCCACCCCGCCCACGAAATTGTTTTCGTACGTAGTGGTGAACGGGTTCAGCGCGAACTCGAAGTAGTCGCTGCTGTAGCGCCCGCCAAAGAAAAAGACGCTTTGATCCGGCGCTTCCTGAGCAAGCGACTGCGGCACCGCAGTCACGAAAGCTGCGGCAAGAGTCGAAAAGATAAGGCTGGTTCTGGTGTCTAGGCGCATCAGCGGGCTCCGAAGCAGTGTTCGGTAACACACGCCGACTGACGCAAAGCTTACGGCTCACGTAAGCTAAATATAATAATAAAATCAGATAGTTAGGGGAAACAATCGCCGGGCAGCGCGTTCTTTCCATCACACAATCTGGAGGCGAGAATGCCAATCGAGCGAGAAACCATTATCGAACGCCCGGCCCCCTCGGAAACCACCGTGGTGAGCGGTGGCAGCCCATTCGGCATCATCGGCGTGATCATCGCCGTGATCGTCGCCGTGCTTCTTATCATGTGGGTCGTGAACGGCGGCATCACCAGCAACGGCGATGCGGTCAATGTCGATCTGCCGGCTGTCACCGTCACCGACTGATCCCAAGAACACCAGACAGGGTAGCGCCTCCGGCATAGCCGAACGCCTTCACCAGGAGACCATCATGAACAAGCTTCTGACTTTCACCGCTGTTGCCGCACTGGCATCCACCGCTCTTGTGGGCTCGGCTTTTGCCCAGAGCGCCTCGGCTACGGCCACTGCCGATCTCAACATCCGTTCCGGCCCGGGCCCGCAATATTCCTCGATCGGCTTCATCGCCGTGGGCGATTCCGCCGATGTGGACGGTTGCCTTCAGGGCAGCAAGTGGTGCCGCGTCGAGTATAACGGTGTCAGCGGCTGGGCCTATTCCGACTACCTCACTGCCGACCTTTCCGGCGAGGTGGTGGTCTTGACCGAACGCTACCCCGATGTTGGCCTCGCCACCGTGACCTATGATGAGAGCGGCGCTGCTGCGGGCGGCGCAGCCGGTGCTGCCACCGGGGCGGTCGTGGGTGCCCTGGTCGGCGGGCCGATCGGCGCTGTCGTCGGCGGCGCTATCGGTGCTGGCACGGGCGCCACCACGGGCGCCGTGATCGATCCGCCTGAAGTGGCCCGCACCTATGTCACAGCCAACCCGATCGACCCCGTTTACCTCGACGGGGAAGTGGTGATCGGCGCCGGTGTGCCCGACAACGTGACGCTCCAGGCCATTCCCGATTATCAATACCAGTACGTCTACATCAACGGTCAGCCGGTTCTTGTCGACCCAGGCACCCGCCAGATCGTCTACGTCCTTCGCTAGAGCGCAAAGTCCAGCCGGTCATTTCGATCGGCTGGACTTTTCTTACTTGTAGATCAGCCAGTGGGTGAAGGTCGCCATGATGACCAGGGCGCCCACGATGAAAAAGCCCAGCATGATGAGTTGCGGATCAAAGGCGCGGTTGGGCCAGAGCCGCCGGGCAAGGCGAAAGGCGCCGTAACCGGCAAACGTCCAGAGCGCGAGGTCGACGGCAAAGGCGAATAGCATGAAATCCATTCGCCCCAAGAACACTGGCGCGCCAGATTGTTCAACTCTCCCGCTTCACGCCGATTAATACCCGCTTGAGCTAACCTCCAAAGGGGCCAGTTCGAACACTTGTGCCTGGATCAAATTGGCCAGGGGATTGTGAACAGTGGGACTGGCGGCATAGGCTGGGCCGATCTCCAGGGGACCATCGGCGAGCGGGAACACCGAGACGGTGCCCCCAGCCTCCTTGACGATAAGCAGGCCGGCAACGCAATCCCAGGAATGCAGTTGGCGCTCGAAATAGCCGACAAGGCGCCCGGCCGCGACATAGGCGAGGGTGAGAGCGGCGGATCCCAGGCGAATATAGGCGCCACCAAGATCGTGCAGGCGTTCGATCATGCCGGCGATCTGTGCCCCCGGCACCTCCACCACAGCGCTGATCGCCGTCAGCCCCTGCTGCAGCGTGGAGCTTTGGTCGACCGTGATCGGAGCTCCATTCATGGTAGCGCCTTGCCCCAGTACGGCGACAAAGAGCTCGTCTGCGGACGGATCATAGATCAATCCGGCGACGGGGCGATTCTTCTCAATCAAGGCGAGCACCACGCACCAGGTCCGAAGGCCGTGAAGAAAGGGCGAAGTGCCATCGATCGGATCGATCAGCCAGGTGAAACCGGAAGTGCCCTTCTGGACGCCGTGCTCTTCGCCGACGAGCCCGTCCTCGGGGAAACTGGTGATCAGGGCTTCCCGGATCAGCGTCTCGACCTGCCGGTCGGCCTCGCTGACTATGTCCTGCTGACCCGATTTGGTCTCGACGGCAAGGCTCCGATAGCGCCGGAAGTAGGCCAGGGCGAGCTGGCCGGCATCGCGGATAATTCGGGTTGCCACCGTGGCACGTTCCGCCACGGCGCTGGATGTGGTCTCGGTCATGAAGGGCTTTTCTTGGCGTCAGAGGCCGGCGCGGATAGAGAGGGCGAGGTCAGCCTGATCGGTGAGGATGTAGCTGATCGGCTGGCGCAGCCAGTAATCGAGCCGCGGCATTCCATTGACGGTCCAGGCGCCGACGGTGAGGCCTGCAGCCGTGATCGTCTCGATCGCTTCCGCGTCGAGCTCGTGAAAGAAATAGCCGATATCGGCGACGCCATCGTCGGCTAGGCGCTTGACGAGGGTTGATAGGTCTCGTTCGGACCCAAAGCTCTTGGAAAAGGAGAGACTGGTCTCGTATCCGGCCTTGGCAAATGGCTGGATCGAGGCGAGCTGGAAGCACATGATGGTGACGCGGTCCTTGAGCGAGCGGCTTTCGACGGCCTCCATGATCGCTTCCGTCAGTCCGGCATATTCGACCGGGCCCTTCTTGATCTCGATGCGGGTGTGGATCGATTGGCCAACGGCGTCGAGCACCTGGGCGAGCGTGGGAATGGTCTCGTCCATGCCGCGCAGCTTAATCTGCTGCAGTTCGGCCAGGGTGTGAGAAGCGATCGCGCCATGGCCGAGACTGGTCTGCTCCAGCATGGCGTCATGCATGACCACGAGCTGGCCATCCGAACTCATATGCACGTCGAGCTCGATCTGCTCCACGCCACTTCCTGCCGCAGCAATAAACGAGGAGAGCGCATTCTCGGGACGATCGGTCGCGCTGCCGCGGTGAGCAACGATTTGGGGAGGGGTCATGGTCAATTTCCTTTGGAAAGGCTGGGATCGGTATAGTCGCGCAGCCAGTCCCCGAGGACGCTGACGGCAAAGGTGAGGATGAAAATGGTGATGCCGGGCATGGTAGCGATCCACCAGGCGGTGACCACCGAGTCTCGTCCCAGCCCCACCATATTGCCAAGGCTGGCATTGGGCGGCTGGATGCCGAGACCGAGAAAGCTGAGGCTCGATTCGAGCAGGATCACTTCGGGGAGCGATATCGTCCAGTTGACGATGACCACCGGCAACACATTGCGCAGCACATGGCTGAGGGCGATGCGGCGCTCGGACGCTCCGATCCGGCGAAGCGCTGCGACATAGCCCTTCTCGTATTCCGCCATGGCGACTGCCCGCACGAGGCGGGTGTATCGCTCCAAGCCGTAAAGGCCGAGAAGGCAGACGAACAGCACCATGTTTTTGCCGAAAAAGGCCAGAACCGAGAGCGCAAGGATCATGAAGGGCAGGGCGGCATTGACGTCGACGGCAACGCGAATGGCACCATCGGCAAAGCCGCGGCGGCGGGCGGACAGGAGCCCGAGGCCAACGCCGATCACCAGGCTCACCATGCTGGCGATCAGCGCCACCGACAGGCTGGTGCGCACCGAACTCATGGTGCGGCTGAGCACATCGCGGCCCAGATCGTCGGTGCCCATGGGGTGTGCCCAGGTGCCGCCGAAGCCAACCGGCGGCGCATTGCGCGCGACCAGGTCGATGCCCGCGAAATCATAGGGCGCTAGCCATGGCGCACCAATGGCGACCACGATGTAGAGGGCGATCACGGCCATGGCGAGGACGACCGGCCAGCCTTGCCGGGCGATCCAGCCGGGGCGGCTGCGGACGGGAAGGGCAGGGGGCGCAAGAATGGTCATGACTCAAGCCTCCCGGCGGTTGCGCAGGCGTGGATCGACGACGGTGTAAAGGATGTCGGCGAGGAGGTTCGCGGTGACCATTGTCACCGAAACCAGGATCACGATGGCCTGGACAGTCGCCAGATCCCGCTTGGTCACGGCGGTGACAAGGAAGCGGCCGATGCCGGGCCAGGCAAAGACCGATTCAACGATTGCGGCGCCACCGATCATGCCGCCGAGCAGAAAGCCCACCAGCGTCAGCAAGGGCAGGGAAGCGTTGGGCATGACGTGAAAGGCGAACAGATACCAGCGCGGCAAGGGCTTGATGGAAGCAACTCGGATGTAGTTCTGCCCCAGGACTTCGAGCGCGCTGGAGCGAACGAAGCGCGCGATGACGCCGGCGGCGGACAGGCCGATGACCAGCGATGGCATGATCAGATGCAGCGGCGAACTGCCGCCGCCGCTCGGCAACCAGCCCAGTTGCACCGCAAACAGCAGCACGGCGAAGATGCAGAGCAAAAATCCTGGCATGGCATGCACGAGCACCGCGCCACCCATCACCGCCCGATCCACGATGCCGCCGCGAAAGAAAGCGGCAAGAATGCCCATGCTGATGCCCAGGACCAAGGCGAGGCTCATCCCCGTCAACATCAGCAGCATGGTGGCCGGAGCTTTTTCCATGACAACGGCAAGGGCGGGGCGGCCATCGGCATTGGAGCGCCCGAAATCGCCTTGCAGGAGCTTGGCGACGTAGTTGCCGTATTGGACATGGAGCGGCTGATCCAATCCCCACTCGATGCGGGTGGCCTCTATCTGCTCGGGACTGGCCTCGAGCGGCAGGATCATGGTCATCGGATCACCAGCGACGCGCAGGATGACGAAGACGAAGGTCACGGTGAGAATAATAGCGAGGAGGCCGCGGGCCAGATTGGCGAAAAGGGTGCGGATCACAATGCGGACTCCAGAAGCCGGGCAGGCTTTGCGACGGTTACGCGCCCCGGCACGGCGGCGAAAAGTGTTCGGCTATACTCGTGGCGCGGGTTGGCCAGAACGGTTTCGGCAGCGCCCTGCTCGACGATACGGCCCGCCTGCATGACTGCGATGGCGTGGGACATGTGGCCGACGACCCGGATGTCGTGGCTGATGAACACCATGGTGAGGTTCATCTGCTCTTGCAGATCGAGCAGGAGGTTGAGCACCTGTGCCTGCACCGAGACATCGAGGGCGGAAACGGGCTCGTCGCAAACAAGCATGCGCGGCTTGAGGATCAGTGCGCGGGCGATCGAGACGCGCTGGCGTTGTCCGCCCGAAAGCTGATGGGGCAGGCGAGCGTAGTTGATTTCCGAAAGACCGACCTGCACCAGCATGGCAAGGGCGCGATCCCGCCGCTCGCCAGCCGAGCTGCCCTCGTCATGCACATCAAGCGTTTCCACCAGTTGCGGGCCGATCGCCTGACGCGGGTCCATGGAGCCGAAGGGGTCTTGCGCCACCATCTGGAGCTCTCTCGCCAAAGCCTTGCGCCCCCGCCCCAGGCGCTGGGCAAGCGGCCTGCCGAAGAGGTCGATCGTGCCCGCCTGCGGCACGCGATCGCCCATGATGAGGCTGGCAAGCGTTGACTTGCCGCACCCGCTTTCACCGATAAGGCCAAGCGTCGTGCCGGAGGCGACCGTGATGGAAACCTCTTCCACGCCGCCCGAGCGGGCGATGGAGCGGCGCCAGGGCAAAAGGCTCTTGGCTTGACGATGGAGGTAACGGACGCCGTCGAGGCGGAGGGCCGGAGCACTCATGCGGCTTCTCCTTGATCGAGAAAGCTCGAACGCATCTCGTCGGTGATGACCCCCAGCCGGGAGCGGGCTGGTTGATGGCCGGGAATGGCTGCAAGCAGTGCCTTGGTATAGGCGTGTCGTGGGGCGACGACGATGTCGCTGGCGGACTGGGTTTCGAGCAGATGCCCGCCGAACATTACAGCGACGCGGTCGCAGAGCTGGGCCACAAGGTCGAGGTCGTGCGAGATGAAGATGATGGAGAGGCCCGTTTCGCGCACGAGATTGCGCAGCAGCTTGCAGATCTGCGCCTGAATGGTCACGTCCAACGCCGTGGTCGGCTCGTCGGCCACGAGGAGGCGGTGCTGGCCGGCCAGGGCCATGGCAATCATGACGCGCTGGTTCATGCCGCCGCTCATTTGGTGCGGATAGGAGCGAAGCCTTGCTTCGGGTTCGCGGATGCCGACGCGATCCAGCAAGGCGGCTGCTTCCGCCTGGGCAGCGCGGCGATCCATGCCGCGCCCGAAACGCAGCACTTCGGTGATCTGCGAGCCCACGGTGCGCACGGGATTAAGGCTTGCCGCCGGGTCCTGAAAGATCATGCCGATCGAGGGGCGCTGATCGACGCTGAGGCGCGGCAGGTCCGCAATAGCATGGACTTGGCCATCGAACCGCATGGTGCCGCTCACCTGGCTGCCATGACCCAGAAGACCCACGAGCGACAGGCATGTGACACTCTTGCCCGACCCGCTTTCGCCGACGATGCCCAGGATTTCGCCCTTGCCTAGGGAAAAGGACACGTCCTCGACGGCCCAATGGAAGCCGTTGCGCGAAGGAAAGGCGATGGACAGGTTTTCGAGCGCGAGCAGGGGCATGATGACCTCGTCAAAGCGCTCCGGCAGCGAACCGCCGGAGCCAAGTTTCAGGGATAGGATCAGTTGAACTTCAGGCGGTCGGGACCGAGGTCCATGTAGAGGAACACGTAGGGGTTCCAGTCGACCTCATCGGAGATGCCGTAAAAGACAGCGTTCTGGTGCAGGGTCAGCACGCCCGGATCGGTCCACTCGTTGATGTCGAGCATGGCGCGGAAGGCGTCGCGGCGATCTTCGAGCGCGGTGGAGCGCTCGAGCTTTTCGCCCAGGGCGTAGAACTCGTCATTGCTCCAGATGCCCAGAGAAGCCTGGACGCTTGCCGGGCCGTGCTGGCTCCACAGCGAGAACAGCGGATCGGGAAGAAGTGCGGAGTTGGACCAGTTGCCGAAGGCGCGGCCATCCTCTCGGGTGAAGTTGTCGACGCCCACTTCAAGCACGACATTGAGCCCCACTGCCTGCCACATAGCGACCAGGGCCTGGCTCGTGGCAAGTTCGGCGGTGTAGTAATTGTTGTTGCTGCGGAAGCTGATTTCGGTGCCGTCATAGCCCGCTTCGGCCAGCAATTGCTTGGCCTTTTCCGGGTTATATTCGTAGGCCGGGAAGTCCTCGAGATACATGTCGCCGAAGAAATCATACTGCAGGCCATTGGGCACCTGCGTGCGTCCGCCCCAGATGGTGTCGACGATCAGTTGGCGATCGATGGCGACGCTGATGGCCTGGCGCACCAGCGGATTTTCAAGAACCGGATTGGTCTTGTCGAAGAAGATGATGCGGTTGTTGTTGACCGGGCCGCCGACCACCGAAACGCCGTCACCGGCCTCCACGGCATCGAGTTGGTCTGGTGGCAGATCGGTCGCGATGTCGTAATCGCCGGCCAAAAGCCCGGCGACGCGCGAGGATACTTCCGGCACAACCGTGAAGATCACCTTTTCCGCATTCGGCTTGCCGCCCCAATACTGGTCATGGGCGACGAACACCGTTTCATCATTGGGCGTGATGTGGTCGACCTTGAAGGGACCTGCACCCACCGGCTTGATGCGCCAGGCATCGTAGCTTTCCGCTTCGAGATAGGCCTGCTTGGAGATGATCTGCGATGTCCAGGCGGTGAGGCGCTGCAGGAAGATGGGATCTTCGTAAGTCGTGGTGAAGCGGACGGTATACTTGTCGACCGCCTCGACGCCCTCAAGGCTCACCCAATAGCGGCGCACCATCGGCTTGCCGGGGGCTTCCTCGCCGGTTAGGCGTTCGGGGCCGAAGGAGAAGACGACATCTTCGGAGGTCATCTCGCGGCCGTCGTGGAAGATCACGCCTTCGCGCAGTTTCACTTCAAGCGTCGTCGGGTCGATCCATTCCCAGCTGGTCGCCAGGTGCGGCTGCAGCGACATGTCGCCGGCATAATTGAACTGGATCAGCGTATCGTGGATCGAATAGTTGGAGCGATAGCCGACATTGCTTTCGGCATCGATGACCTCGGCGGTCGGCGGATTGGACTGCACCGCAATGCGCAATGTGGGGCGATCCTGGGCAAGCGTTGCGCCAGCCATAAGGGCGACAACAGCCACCCCAGCGGCAAGGCCGCCAAGTGATTTGAGAATGGTCATGATGGTTTAGCTAGTCCTTGCTGGGGAGGAGGTTGAGATTGCGCTTCTGGCGATAAACCAGACGCACGCCTACCTGCCGGGCCGCCGCCTGGACGCTTGGCGGGGGTGGCAGATCGGTGACCAGAATGTCCACCGAGTCTAGGGAGCCGCCACGCACCGGGGCGGAGCGGCCGAACTTGGAGGTATCGGCAACGACGACGCGCTGCCGGCAATTGCCCAGGATCGCCTGGCGGATCGCCACTTCCTCGGCGCTGAAATCGTAGAAGTCGCCGTTCTCATCGATGCCACCGACCCCGGTGATGCCGAAATCGACGCGGTACTGCGAAAAAAAGCCGATCGGCTCGATGCCGACGAAATCACGGTCCAGCGGACGCATCTGGCCGCCGCTCACATGCACGCGGATATTGGGCTTGCCGCTGAGCGCGAAGGCGACATTGAGATTGTTGGTGGCGACCATCAGCCGCTCGCGCCGGGCCAGCGCGACGGCGATCTGTTCGGGCGTCGTGCCGATGCCCAGTGACACCGACACATCCTGGTCTACGGGAACGAGCTCGGCAACAAGCTCGGCAATGTCCCGTTTTGCGATGGCATTGAGCATGCTGCGCTTGGCATAGGCGAGATTTTCCGTGCCGGGAAAATCCATGGCCTTGATGCCTTTGTGCAGGCGCCGCGCCAGGCCCAAATCACACAGAACCGCCGCGTCCCGCCGGATGGTCTGCGTCGTGACGGTAAACCGGTTAGCCAGGTCGCTGATCGGCAGATAGCGTTCTTCCCGCAGAAGGTCGGCTATGGCGATCTGGCGAAGGGTGAGTGTCTCATCGGTCATGCAGCCCAAGTAAGGGCCTCATGTGAAAGCTCAATGACAGTTCGCTGATGTTCAGATGAACATAGGGCGATGCGCCTGGCAAACCGCCCAAGCAAAAACCCCGGCCTCTTGCGAGACCGGGGTTGATTGGTCGGAGTAGAGTGATTCGAACACTCGACCCCCTGCTCCCGAAGCAGGTGCGCTACCAGGCTGCGCTATACTCCGTCAGGCATGCGACATTCGGGGAGCGCGGGGTTGGCCGGCGCGGTCGCGATGTGGCGGCTTTATAGCTGCGGTCCGGGCCCGGTTCAAGCGCTGTCACAACCTTTTCGTGGAGCAGTCAGGCCGTGTTGCGAAGGCAAAACAAACCGTGTAGGAACCGCGCCAGTTGGGGTGTCGCCAAGTGGTAAGGCACCGGTTTTTGGTACCGGCATTCCTAGGTTCGAATCCTAGCACCCCAGCCAGAAATGCCGCTCCCGGACGTTGCCAGAGCGTTTCCGGCCTTTGCGCCCCTTGGGCGCGCCGAGCTGAAACGCGGATTCGCAGTGACGCAGCAGTTGAGCCGCGGAAAAAGAAGCGGACGGGTCGTTGGACGCGTCCGCTCCGAAGGGTTTACGGCCTGTGCTTGGCGACCCTCGTGGGAAGGCCGCTTTGCACGCTAGTAGTCGAACTGCTTGGATAGGCTGATCTTGAAGGTTCGGCCGGTGGAGCGATCCGAGGAGAGGTTCTCGCGGTAGTCGGCATTGAAGACATTGTCGATCCCGCCCTGGATCTGCGTGCCGGCGAGGGGGCCGGTCTGCGGCTTCCAGCTGGCGAAAAGATCGAGCGTGCCGACGGCCTCGGCCGGACCGTCGGCGGTTTGACCCTGTGGTGTGGCCGCAGGAACAAAATAACGGCCAAGGTCAGCCAAGGTCACACGCGCCCCATAGTTGAGACCGAACTCTTCATGCTTGAAGCCAAGCGTCGCTACGACCTTGCTCTGCGGCACGGTGGTGAGTGGCGTGTTGGTGACGAGATTGTCGCCGATCGTCGCGGAGTAGGCGAGATTGGCGTACATCCACTCGTTGTCATAAGCGCCTTCGATCTCTAGGCCATAGATACGCGCCTTTCCCACATTGCCGTAATAGGTGACCGGCACGGCAGGGAGTGCGGTGTTGGAGACGATAAGATCGGTGAGGTCGCTATAAAACGCGGTGGTCTTGACGCTGGCCACATCGCCCGAGCTGAAGAGGTCTTGAGTCGAGATTGTCAAGCCGCCTTCGACCGTATTGGCCTGTTCCTTACGCAGGTTAAGGCTAGTGGTCTTTGCGGCACTGCGAGCAGAAGGTAGGGCAACTGAGTAGAGCTCGTCGATCGTGGGTAGGCGTTCGGTATGCGCCACAGAGCCGAAGACGCCAAAGGTATCGTCGATCTGATAAAGTGCTGAAAGCTTGGGGGAAAAGGCGGTGTCGGCAGCGCTGGCAAAACCATTCGTGGATGTTACCCAATGGCTGTCACTGCGTGCGCCGGCGATCAGCGTCAGCTTGTCGTTCCAAACGAACTCGTTCTGCGCAAAAATGCCGAGCTTGTTTTCCGTTCCCTGTGGGTGGGCAGGTAGGGTGATCGACGTTCCCGGCCGCACCGCGGTGCGATCCTGGGTCGAGCCCTGTGCGCCGAACGTGAAGTAGTTCTCAAAGTCTTCGCCGATCCATTCCACGGTGTTATCGGCTTGTAGCTGCCAAGTCTTGTAACCATACGTGGTGTCCAGCAGGATGCCCAACTGTCCATCAGGCGTGACGACCCCCAAGTTTGGAAGATTGGAACCGATCACGGTGCGCGGTGCGCCAAGCGCATAGCGGTGATTGGTCTGGTTGTTGGTGGTGTTGGAATAGCTCAGCTGGACATTGAGATCCACCCAGGGATTGTCTGTGGCCGGGTTCTCCCAGCGCAGCACGGCCGTCTGGTCGAGCACAGCGCGATCAGTCACGCCGAAAGCGGCCTGCGTGCTGGTCTGGGCATAGGCCTGGTCTTTGGCGTCACTGGTCCAGTGCTGGTAGGAGGCGGTGAGCTTTTGTTCGCCGATGAGGGCGGTACCCTTGATCAGGCCGGAGAGCGTGTCAAAGCCCGAACCCGGAAGCGTCGTGCCCTTGGCCTGGGTCAGGTCTTCCTGGCGGCGCCAGTTGCCGGCGGCTAGAACTTCGAACGTATCGCTGATCTGCTGCGCCAAAACCGCCGAGGTCAGCGTGCCCAGGCCATTGCTGGAGAAGCCGGTCTTGACGTTGAGCGCGCCGGTATAGCCGTCCTTGATAAAGTCGGACGCGTCCTTGGTGGTGAAGTTGATGACCCCGCCCAGAGCACCGGCGCCATAGAGCGTCGAGGACGCTGGTCCGCGCAGCACTTCGACCTGCTTGTAAAGCTCGGGGTCGGAGAAGAACGAGCCCATGCGGTACTGCTCGTTGAACTTGGGCGTGCCGTCGACATTAACGACAACGCGGCTGCCGTCTGACGAGTTCTCGGTCGTGCCGATGCCGCGGATGTTGAAAGCTTCACCGAACTGGCGCTCGCTGCCGACAATGGTGACACCGGGAACGCTCTTGAAAATCTCGCCCGTGGTCGTTGCCTGGATCTGGTCGATATCGGCCTGATTGACCACCGTCACCGCCTGCGGCGTGTCGATCGCGACCTTGGGCATGCCGAGGCCGATCACCAGACGCTCGAGCAGCGTTATGTTCGTCGCATTGACGTTTTGCTGTGCCGCAGCCCCCTGCGCCACAACCATTCCAAGCGCTACGCCGCACATGAGTGCAGCGCGACGCGACCTAACCAGCCCCATTTTAGTCTCCAATTGTTTTTGAGTTGGCTGGCTGGCGTCGGCTGGCTGGCTAAAGGTGACAACGTAAATCACCTATTGCGTCTGCTACATAACATGGCTATTGGAGTCAAGTTTTCTGAAACACGGCGTCGAAAAAGCCGCAGTTCAGCAAGCCATTGTCATCAAACGCTAAAAAGCTGCCTCCTGTCTTATGTCCGACTCCCGAAACGACCATGCACAGCCGCGCTCTATCCCTGCGGAAGACCTGTTTCAGGGGGCGACAGAAGTCATCGTCTGGCATGCCGGCGTGCCTTACCGGTTGCGGGTGACCCGCAACGACAAGCTCATTCTCACCAAATAGGCGTCACCTGATCCATCATGCGCAAAACCCCTCAAGACATCCGCGACCTGCGGGCCAAGCACCCGGAAATGCGTGAGCGCGATTTTGCGCGCATCCATTCCATCTCCGAAGCCGAACTGGTCGCAGCCGACGTGGGACGCACGGTGATCCGTCTCAAGCCCAACGTCGAAGTCCTGCTAAATGGCCTGACCGCCGTAGGCGAGGTGATGGCACTGACGCGCAACGAAAGCGCTGTGCACGAAAAGATCGGACCTTACGAGAAGGTCGTGATCGGGCCGATGGCCTCGATGGTCTTGGGTGAGCAGATCGACCTCCGCATCTTCCCCAAGCGCTGGGCTCATGGCTATGCCGTGGAAAAGGCCAATGATGACGGCAGCGTTCGCCGCTCGCTGCAGTTTTTCGATGCCCAGGGCATGGCTGCGCACAAGGTGCATGCACGTCCGGCGACCGACCTCGAGGCCTGGGCCTTGCTGGTCGAAAACCTGCGCCATCCCGAGCAGACCGATACTTTGACCGTTGCGGAACCGGCGCCGGTCGAGGCGCTGGGCGAGCCGGCCAGCCTTGCCGCGCTGCGCGAAAGCTGGGCGGCGATGACCGACACGCACCAGTTCTTCCCCATGCTGCGCAAGCTCAACCTTCCCCGCCTCGATGCGCTGGAGATGGTGGGTGAGGATTATGCCTGGCAGCTCGACCACGCCGCCATCAAAACCATGTTCGACCAGTCCGCTGCCGATCAGCTGCCGATCATGGTCTTTGTCGGCAACAATGCCTGCATTCAGATCCATGCCGGCCCGATCACCAAGGTCGCGCCAATGGGTCCCTGGCTCAATGTCATGGATGAGACCTTCCATCTCCACCTGCGGCTCGACCAGGTGGTCAATGCCTGGGCCGTGCGCAAGCCGACCGCCGGTGGCCATGTGACCTCGGTCGAACTCTATGACGCCAATCGCGAGCTGATCATCCAGTTCTTCGGCCAGCGCCAGGAGGGCACCGATGAACGCACGGCATGGCGGAGCCTTGTCGAAACGCTGCCGCTCCATTCCACCTCCAACGCTGCCTGATGAGACCCATGCGCTTTTTCCTCGCCCCCCTGGCGCTCGCCGCCGTCTTCTCGCTTCCCCATGCCGCGTCCGCGCAGGAGCTGACCGCTTTTGCCGATACGTCGCGGCTTGTATCTATTGGCGGTTCGTTGACCGAAATCATCTATGCCTTGGGTGAAGAGGGTCGTCTGGTCGCACGCGACCAGACCGCCACCTATCCCGAAGCCGTTAATGCGCTGCCCGACGTCGGCTATATGCGCCAGCTGGCGCCTGAAGGCGTGCTTTCGGTCAGCCCCACGGCGCTGCTGGTGCTCGAAGGCAGCGGCCCGCCGGATGCGCTCGACGTCCTTTCCCATGCCGGCGTCGCCTACCAGACCGTGCCCGAAAGCTATTCGGCCGAAGGTGTCGTCGCCAAGGTGCGCGCCGTCGGTGAAGTGCTGGGCGTTGCCGACAAGGCCGAAACCCTGGCCGCTGAACTCGAAACCGAATTTGCCGCCCTCAAGGACCATAACGCCGCCATCACCGAGCCCAAGCGCGTTCTGTTCATCCTCTCCAACCAAGGCGGGCAGATTCAGGCTTCGGGCACTGGCACCGCAGCCGATGGCATCATTGCCCTCGCCGGCGCCGTCAACGCCGTCACCGAATATCCCGGCTACAAGGCGCTGTCCGAAGAAGCGATCACCGAGGCGGCGCCCGACGTCATCGTCATGATGGACCGGGGCGGCGACCATGGCGCTTCCGATAGCGAATTGCTCGAACACCCGGCGATCGCCTTGACCCCTGCTGGCCAGAACAAGGCGATCTACCGTCTCGATGGTGCCTATCTCCTGGGCTTCGGCCCGCGCACCGCAGATGCGGCCACCGAGCTGTCCGGCCTGATCTACGGCGAACACTGAGGGGCAGGGCGATGGTGGCCGAAATCACAGAGGCACTTGCGGGAAAAGCACCGGCGCGCGCCGCCGGAGACCGCTCTCATCTTGGCCGCCTGTCCATCGTCGTGCTGGTTTTCGTGCTGCTCGTGGCCATGGCCTTGTCCATGACCACGGGCGCCTCCGGGGCCTCGGCCTGGTCGCTGTTCGGCCATTGGCTGGGCTTTGGCAGTGGCGATGCCGCCCAGCTGATGCGCGACCATGCCGTGGTCATCAATATTCGCCTGCCGCGCATGCTCCTGGGCATGCTGATCGGCGCCGGGCTCGCGGTTTCGGGTCTTTTGATGCAGGGGCTGTTCCGCAATCCGCTGGCCGATCCGGGGCTGGTCGGGGTGTCGAGCGGCTCGGCGCTGGGGGCGGTCAGCGTCATCGTCCTCGGCACTACGATCTTTGCACCGCTGACCCAAGTATTCGGCATCTTCACCTTGCCGGCTGCAGCGTTTCTGGGCGGGCTGCTGACGACGGCCATTCTCTATCGCGTCGCGACGCGCGGCGGACAGACCGCGGTGGCCACCATGCTGCTTGCCGGTATTGCGCTCGGCGCGCTGGCCGGCGCCATCTCCGGCGTGCTGGTTTATGTTGCGAGCGACGCCCAACTGCGTGACCTCACATTCTGGGGCATGGGCTCGCTGGCCGGCGCCACCTGGATCAAGATCCTGGCCGCCGGCCCCATTATCGTCCTGGCCCTGGTCGCCTCATCTTTTCTCGCCAAGGGTCTTAACGCCTTGACCCTGGGCGAGGCCACGGCGGCCCATCTGGGCGTGCCGGTGCAGCGCTTCAAGCGCATCACCATCCTCGCAGTGGCAGCAGCAACCGGCGCATCGGTGGCGGTCAGCGGCGGCATCGGCTTCGTCGGCATCGTCGTGCCCCACCTCTTGCGTCTCGTGATCGGGCCCGATCACCGCTTCCTCCTCCCGGCGACAGCGCTTCTGGGCGCAAGCTTTCTGCTGCTGGCTGACGCCTTGAGCCGCACCATCGTCGCCCCGGCCGAGCTGCCGATCGGCATCGTTACCGCGGCCTTTGGCGGCCCGTTTTTCCTCTGGATCCTGCTGCGGCGCCGCGCCGCCTTTGCGTGGTAACGCCATGATCGAAATCGACCAACTGGGCGTGACCCTTAACGGCCGCACGATCTTGTCCGGCATCAGCTTCGCGGCACGAGATGGCAGTTTCACCGCCATTATCGGCCCCAATGGCTCGGGCAAATCCACCCTGCTGAAAGCCATGTGCCGCGACCATGCCTATTCAGGCAGCGTGCGCTTCGACGGGCGCGATCTGCAGAACATGAGCAGCCTGGAAGCAGCCGCGATCCGCGCCGTGCTGCCGCAATCGAGCACATTGCCGTTTCCCTTCACCGTCCGCGAGGTGGTCGCCATGGGCATCACCGCCGGCCGTCCCGGCCCTGTGGGTGAGAGCTTGCGCACCCTGCCGGAGCGGGCGCTCCAGGCCGTCGACCTCTCCGGCTTCGGGGCCCGCTATTACGGCGATCTCTCGGGCGGCGAGCAGCAGCGCGTGCAGCTGGCGCGCGTCCTCTGCCAGGTCTGGCAGCCGGTGCTCGACGGCATTCCGCGCTTTTTGTTCCTGGACGAGCCGGTATCGAGCCTCGACGTCAAGCACCAGCTGATCGTCATGGATGTGGCGCGCCGCTTTGCCGATGCCGGTGGCGGCGTCATCGCCGTGCTGCACGATCTCAACCTGGCCTCGATGTATGCCGACACCATCATCGCCCTCTCCGGCGGCCGGCTCGTTGCCAGTGGCACGCCGGCGGCGGTCTTGACCGACGCCACCATCCGCACCGTGTTTGACGCCCCGCTTCGCGTCGGCGTGACGCCACGTGCCGGCCAACCTTTCGTCCTGCCGCAATCGGCGGAACTGTCCCAACTTTCTCCTGCCCAGGTAGCCTGAATGCGCCCTCTTTTCGCTCTTGCCGTCGCCGCTGCGACCAGCTTTCTCCCAGTCCAGGCCCAGGAGGCTGCGCAAGCGGGTCTCTCGATCGAGCTCAATGCCGTCCAGCCGGCAGATGCCGGGTGTCGCGTCACCTTTCTTGCGGTCAACGGCTTTGACACGAACCTCGATCGTGCATCGGTCGAAACCGCGCTGTTCGACGGCGGTGGTGCGATCGATCGCATCGTCACCCTCGATTTCAAGGCACTGAGCCCCGGCAAGACCAAGGTGCTGCAGTTCGAGCTCGCCGGGCTCGACTGCGCCAATCTCGGCCGCGTGCTGATCAACGACATTACTGCCTGTGACGGCGAAGGTCTCGATGCCGCCACCTGCCTGACCGGTCTCACCACAAGTTCGCGCACCGACATCGACTTCGGGGTTTAGAACATGGAAACGGCAGCACACGACTTTTCTATCCTCGGTCTCTTCATGCAGGCCGACTGGGTGGTCAAATCCATCATGATCGGGCTGCTTCTGGCTTCGGTCTGGTGCTGGGCCATTATTGCCAACCGCACCGCAGCCTTCGCCCGCGCCAGAAAGCAGATGGGCGAGTTCGACCGCGCCTTCGCGCAAGGCCAGTCGCTTGAAGAACTGCACCAGCGTTTTGGAGGCAACCATGAGGGTGGGCTGGCCGCCGTCCTGGGCGCCGGGCTCGACGAATGGGACCGCAGCCACGCCGCCCATGCTGCGACGCCCGAGGGCCTCAAGGGACGGCTGGAGATCGCGCTCGATCTTGCCGTGTCCGAACAGGCCTCGGCGCTGGAAAAGCGGCTAGGGATTCTTGCGACCGTCGGCAGCGCGGGCCCGTTCATCGGACTGTTCGGCACCGTTTGGGGCATCATGAATGCCTTTACCGCTATCGCCACTGCCGAAAACACGAGCCTTGCCGTCGTGGCACCGGGCATTGCCGAAGCGCTGCTCGCCACCGCACTTGGCCTTCTTGCCGCCATTCCCGCGGTGATCGCCTATAACAAGCTGAGCGCCGACGCCGGCAAGCTGACCTTCCGGCTGGGCGCCTTTGCCGACCGGCTCTCGGCGCTGTTGTCGCGCCAGCTCGATAGCGGCAGGGCCGTCTGATGGGCATGGGGGCAATGCCGGGAGGCGCAAGGAACGGGCGCGGCCGCGGCCGCACCGGGGCGCCGCCGATCAGTGAGATCAACGTCACTCCCATGGTCGACGTCATGCTGGTGCTGTTGATCGTCTTCATGGTCGCAGCGCCCCTGATGACCATGGGTGTGCCGATCACTCTGCCCAAGACCGATGCGCAGGCCATGCCCATTGAGCGCAAGCCGATCACCGTCACTGTGGCACCCGATGGCGCCCTTTCCATAGATGGCGACCCCGTCGGCCTGGAGGCGCTGGTCACCTCGGTCAATGCGCTCGCCGTCGACGGCACCGACGAGCGGCTTTATGTGCGTGGCGATGCGACCGCCGCTTACGGTGCGATCATGGAGGTGATGGGCGCACTGTCGGCTGCTGGTTACAGCCAGATCGGTCTCATTACCGACCGCAAAGAGAGCAATTAATGCGTTTGGCTCTGCCCGGGTCGGCGCTGGTGCATGCCGGGGCCGTGTCTCTGCTCTTTGTTGGGTTTGTCTGGCCAAAAGCCGACGACGCCGCGGCGCCTGCACCCGTGACGGTCAACATCATCCCGCTCTCCACGGTCGCCAGCAATGCCACCGAAGTTCTGACCGCCAACAACACCGTGTCGAGCCTTTCAGCCGGTGGCCAGGAGACAATCGAAGAGACGCCGCCCGAAACCCTCGATCCGATGACGGAACAGGTGGAGCCACAAGAAGCTGAACCGGTCGAGCCGCTGGCGCAGGAGCTCTTGGAGCCAGTCGAGGAGCAAAGCGTCGCGCCAGAACAAGCTTCGACGGTCGAGCCGATCGAAGCCGAGCCTATCGATGCCGTTGAACTCAGCACTACGGCGGAAAGCGCGTTGTCGATCCAGCCGGTGACCCCCGTGCAAGTGGCGCCTCAGGATGCCCTCGAAGTAGCAAGTCTTGCTTCGTCCACGCCGCCGCAAAGCCTTGAACCGGTAGAAACCCAGACCCTGGTTACTCCACCCGCGATGCCGACCCCGGTATCACAGCGCCCGCCGGACCAGCCGAAACCGCGAGAGGTTCCGCGCGAAACGCCACGAGAAGCCAAGTCGCAGCCGCCCAAGCCCGCAGCGCCGCAGACGGCCGGTAATGGCGGAAACAGCCAGGCCGACAGTTCTGCGTCGGCCGGTGGCGCCCAGCCGCTCCAGTCCAATAATGGCAATGGTGGCGAGGCAGAAGTCGCGCGCTATCCGAGCCAGGTGATCGGCAAACTGCGCAACGCCATGCGCCGTGGCGGCGATCGGGGCGAGATGATCGTGCGTTTTACGGTCGGGGCAGGGGGTGATCTGCAAGGCGTCAGCGTCGCGCGCAGCTCCGGCAATCCCTCAGTCGATGCGGCAGGTACGGCCCTGGTGCAGCGCGCCGCGCCATTCCCGCCGATCCCCGCCGCAGCAGCCCGCAACAGCTGGACCTTTGACGTGCCCCTAGCTTTTGGCGGTTAGAGGGCACTTCCTGCACCTTCTGCAACTTGCCGCCGGCCGGGCTTCGGGCTTGGCAGACCGCTAGATCGAGTGCGACTAGCGCACCGGCTCGACGAGCTTACCCCATGCGGGGTTCCAAAGGTTCTCGTCGCCTATGCGCACCACGATGCGCTTGAGCCCCAGCTTGTCTCGCAAAACCTCTGCTTCATCCAGGGCTTGACGAACTGGAACCGGTAAGCACGCGATGTGATCCACGGCTGCTACGTCCGCCACGCTGCGTCCGAAGATCTGAGTAACCTCCACAACCACAGCATCCCAAGGGGTCCGCGCGCCGTGCATCAGCCGTTCAAACTCTGCCATTGCATCCCCCTTTCAGGTACGGGGAAAGCAGCAGATTAATTTAAGTTGCACGCACCGAGATCACTTGTTCCGTCTGCGGTCCGACATCCTCGCCGTTTGCTCTTTGACGAGGCTTCGGTGCATGCTGCTGACGAGCAAGATTTGGGAACACCTAAATGTCGAAACGCGACGCTCTACGCGGTTATCTGTTGCATGTGGCTGCAAACGCCGAGGGGCCCTTGACCCTGTCTTCGGAACAGATCTGGGTGGTCTTCGCCTCAACATTCGACGACTTCACCGATTTCGACAAAGCCTTCACCGAAGCCTTGGTCTGGATGAGCGCAGAAGGCCTCGTTCGCTATCACAGCCTATCCGAGGGCACCAATGGAGAGGGCATGGTTGTTGGCCTGGTGACGACCCAAAAGGGTCAGGAGGTTCACCAGGACGCATCCGTTCAAAGGTCAGCCTTCGCGGAAACGAACGCTTTGCACCCGGATGAAGCCGTCATGCTGGGGCGCTTTTTGGAAGATTGGCTTAGCAAGACGCGGCTTTAGCGAGGATCGGCAAGCCTCGACAATCTGGATTCAACCGGGCCGGCATGAAAAAGCGGCTCTGATTGACCCAGGCCGCTTTCTCGCTTCAGCTCACCACTGCTTAGTTGTTCCAGTCGCGACCGCCGCGCGGGCCGTTGTCCCAACCGCCACGATCCCAGTCATTGTCCCTGCCGCCACCATGATGGCCGCCGTTCCAACCGCCATTCCCGTTCCAGCCACCATAGTCTGGGCGCGGAGGACGCGGGGGCTGAGGACGAGGAGCAGGCGCGTCACCAAAGTTGAACTCGAAGCTGAAACTCGGGTTTGCGTTGTAACCGCCGCCGTAGTTGCCGCCGCTGCCATTTCCGCGGAGCTGAAGGTATCGGGATGACACCCACCCGTCCGGACCGCGCTTTTGAACATAGCACCAGCCCGCCTGGCATTCCTGAACCTCGACGCGATCACCACGGCGGAGGCTATCGACGATGCCGTACCCGCCTCCCGGACCGGAACGGACGTTGACGGTCGTGGTGGCAGTTGCCTGCGCAGCAAAAGCGGCGCCAGCCGAAGCCAGCATCACAGCACCGGCGATTGTTGCCTTGATGACGTTTTTCTTGATCTGCATTTCAGCTTCCTCACTCGGGTTGGACCAGTCTTGGTCCGTTGACCCCATAAGGCGCTTTCCAGGATGAACCCGGCCTGAACCGCAGTGTTGGGAAGCTGACAGACAAGAGGCTGTTTTCGCGTGCCCGGTGCAGTGCCGAAGGCATCGGGAGCGGCTTGCATCACCCGCTATGCCGTAGCACTGTCGAGGACCTTCCGGACGGAGCCACTAGATGCGCCCACTATTCGCCGTTCTCCTGATGACGCTCGCTATCTCAACCGCACACAGCCAGGAAGCGGCCGGCATGAGTTGCGCTTCCATCATCGCGAACGCTGCAAAGGGTGGCGCCGAAACGCAGATCGCCATCGGTACTTACTTTCACGGCACATTCTTTGGTGAGCCATGCGTCGAGGTCGATTACGACCGAGCCTATGCCCTGGCGCAGAGTGCTGGCATCAGCTTCGAGCCTTTTGCGAATATCCTTCGCAGCCGCGCCGCCGGTGGGCATCCAACTGCAGTTGCAGCGGTGAAGCGCCTCGGTCTCTGATGGGCGCTGACTGCACGCAAAATTGGTGACACGAAGAGCCGGGATGGCGCTTTCGAAGTACCGATGACGAAAGAAGAAGTGCTGACTGCAGCTACGCCGTTCCTCGTCTAAAGCACTCGACGTCCTGCCGAGGTGCTTCGCGCTGCAGCGCGGCGGCTTTGTTGCCCGTCTTTCCTCCTCCGAAACTCATTCGTCCCTGCTGCCGTAGCTCCTGTCGGTTGCGTGCTCGGATTGAACCTGCCCACCCGGAGAAACAATAAATGGACAGCACTTCCCGCCTATCCCGGCGTCACCTGCTAAAATGGACCGGCGCTGCCGGAACCGTCGCAGTGGCCGGCGCCTTGCTCCCCAATTTCGGCATCACTGCCGCCCTTTCCGCCGAGCTTGGGGATGGCGATATCGGCGTCCTCAATTACGCCTATGCGCTCGAGCAGCTCGAAGCGGCGTTCTACACCACCGTGCTGGACAACCCGTTCGGTGAAATGCAGGTCAATGACCAGCGCATCCTGACCCAGATTCGCGACCACGAAATCGCCCACCGCGATTTCCTGAAAGGTGCCCTCGGCCGCCAGGCCATACCAGCGCTGGAAGTTGATTTCTCGGCGGTCAACTTCGCTTCGCGCGCCAGCGTCCTCGGCACTGCCGAAGTCTTCGAAAACCTTGGCGTTGCCGCCTATAACGGCGCCGGCCAGCTGATTTCCAACCCGGATTACCTTGTCGCTGCCGGCTCGATCGTATCGGTCGAAGCCCGCCACGCTGCTGCAATCTCCGATCTCTTGCGCCCGTTCAGCGCCGAAGCCGTCGGCCGTGGCGAAGTGGACCGCAAGGGTCTCGACAAGGCGCTGTTCCCGTCCACCGTGCTCAAGGCCGCCGGACCGTTCATCGCAACGCCCGTCACTGCTGCAACCCTGCCATAAGGAGAGTTTGACATGACCACTGAAAATTCCATCCTCTCCACCATCGAGCCCGAAGTCGTCGATCGTATTGCGCTTGGCCGTCGCGAGATGTTTTCGCGCTATGCCAAGATGGGCGGCATCGTCGCCAGCGCGCCGCTGGTACTGGCCCTCGCGTCCAACCAGGCATTCGGCCAGTCGCTGCCGAGCCAGGTCGTCGATGTCCTCAATTTCGCGCTGACGCTCGAATATCTAGAGGCCGCCTTCTACGACCAGGGCAACAAGTCCGGCGTCGTGCCGAGCCAATATCGTGCCGTGTTCCGCACCATCGGCGATCACGAAGACGCACACGTCAAGCTCTTGAAGTCGGTCCTGGGCTCCGCGGCCGTTGCCGCTCCTGCCGTGGACTTCACCGCCGGCGGCAAATATGCGGACGTCTTCGAAAACTTTGAAACCTTCCGGCTCCTCAGCCAGACTTTCGAAGACCTCGGCGTCGCAGCATACAAGGGCCAGGCGGGCAATCTGATGGGTTCCAAGAACATCCTGACGGTCGCTCTCCAAATCCACTCGGTCGAAGCTCGTCACGCCTCCGAAGTACGCCGGATCGGGCTTAAATTCGGCTGGGACAGCGCCTTTGACAAGCCGATGAGCAAGAGTGCCGTGCTGGCCGCAGCGACTCCGTTCCTCGCATAGGGCATTGTTATCCTGCCGCCGCGCTTGGCCTTTAAGGCGCGGCGGCTCACCAAATTGTATCGCTCAGACGTGGGTGGCTGGACGTCGCGGCTTAAGGCGCCGGAAAGGGGCCGAAGCTGTTGCCCCAGCTGTTGCGGATAAAGGTGCCGACCGCTTCGATCTCTGCTTCGCTTAGCCGCTTGCCGAATGCGGGCATGTCGGCGCTAACCCTTGGTGATCTGGCGCAGCACGAACTCGGCATTGGCAAGGCGCTGGTTGCCCACGAGCTTGGGACCGACAAAGCCGCCGCCCGTGCTGCCATGGCAGCTCTTGCAATTGCCGGCGAACAGCGCTTCTCCCTGCGAAAGCAGCTCGGCCGATACTGGCTCGGCGGCCGGTGCCTGCGCTTCCGCCCCCAATCGGCAGGAAGGCGACGGACAGTGCCAGGGCGGCAAAGGCAAAGATGGCCGGCAGGTAACTGGTCACTTGGGAAACCTGTTGCAAACGAGACGGCGGGCAGCCAGGGAGACTGCCCGCCGATGGCTGTGACAGAAGGGATTACTCGACGAGGTCGAGCACGACGAGGCGCGCGCCACCTTCGTTGTTGTTGGTGGTCAGCGCCACATGCTGGCCATCAGGCGACACGGCGGCACCAAAGAACTGCGCGCTGACCGTGTCATTGGGCAGGGCCAGGATGCCATCTTCGCTGACGCTGGTGTCGAGCTGGCCCTTGCTGTCGAGCACCACGACCGACGGAATGCCGCCAAAATAGCCAACATGGAGCGTGCGGTCGTTGGGCAGGGCCACCAGCAGGCGGCCGCGTTCCTCGGCGGAAGCAAGGCCGGACAGGCCTTCGGACTGGACCACGGCAGATCCGTTGCTGCCCCAGCTGGTGTCGAGCTCCTTGCCATGGACGCGGAAGCTGACCAGGTCCGGCGCTTCGGTGGTCTTGAAGCCCAGGGTCGAGGGGGTCGCCTCGGCAGTGGCGCCACCATAGCCGGTCGTGACCCAGCTGCCGTCCGACAGCTGCACGGCGGCATAACCTTCGGCAAAGCCGCCATCGGCAACGAGCGGGTTGAACACGGCAACGCCGGGCGTCGCGACAAGGCCAACGGCATCGGCCGAAGACTGGGGCGACACGAAGCCACCGAAATCCTCATCGAGCGAGCCGTCTTCGTTGAGATGGATCAGGATGATGTGGTTGCGCAGGGTTTCGCCGAGATTGGTGTAGCCGGCGCTCATGATCGAGCCGTCTTCGCCGATGGTAACGCGGCGGCCACCTTCGTTGAAGGTCTGTGCCGACTGATAAGTGAAGGGGTGCCGCCATTGAACGAGGGATCGACCGAGCCGTCGCTGGCAAGCAAACGCACCACATAGCGGTCGGCATCGGTGCGGCCCGACCCTTCGGCAGCCGAGCCATGGCCGGCAACCACGAGCTTTTCTTCGCCGCTCGAATTGTCGACCTTGAGGTCCCAAGCGGTACCCTGCGGCGGGTTTTCGACGCCGGGGAAACTGTCATTGTTGCTGTTGGCCCAGCCGAACACCACCTCGAGGGCACCGGTTTCGCCGCCCCAGGCATCGCCGGTGATCTGCTTGCCCGTGCTATCGAAGCGCACCAGGTAAACCGAGATGCCGCCGTCTTCCTCGGTGGCGTTGATGGCGGCAACCACGTCGCCATTGGCGAGCGGCGCCACGGCGAGCGACTGCTCGATGGTGCCGCCCGGCAGGTCCACATCAACCATTCCGTCTTCGCCAAAGCTCGTGTCCGGCGTGCCGTCAGCGTTGAAGCGGCCAACCACGACATGGGACTGCGGATCGGTTTCGGCGCTCGGATTGCCGGCATGGCCCGACACATAGATCTTGCCGTCGGCGGCATAGGCGAGGCCGCGGAAGTCGTTGGCCTGGTCGGTCGTGTAGTCGACCGAGCTGGTGATGTCCTGAGCCATCGCGGTCGAGACCATCAGGGCCGCGCCGAGAACGATGATGCTGCGAGAAAGCATTGAAAGTCCCTCATGTTGAAGCCTGGCAGAGGCAAGCTCGCCTTGCCCAGTCCCGTGTTTTTCCCCGGCAGAGCCTTGGCCTGCCGGCCGAAACTTAGTTGGTGGGCTACATGCCCGGCACGACCACCAGCAGGCCCAGCTGGTTGGCGGCTTGACGCAGGTCGCGTGCGAGGTCGGTCAGGGCACGCGCCGCAGCCTCTCCGGTGGCGCGCTCATTGCTGTCGCTTGCCGGCGCAAGGAAGCGCGCATATGGCCCATCCATGGACGCAAGCGCCGCTTCGGCCTGATCGAACCCCGTCACGATCTTTACAGCGAGCGCTGCATCGGTGACCTGGACGAGCTGGTCGAGCCCGGTCCCGAAATAGACGTCGCGCGCCCCGGCAAACGAGAGCTGGTTGTCCTGCTCCGAGGTGTCGCTGAAGGGCGACGGCTGAAACCCCTTGTTGGCCGGGACTCGATGTGGCGGGTGGAGAACCCCTGGGTCAGGGTACGCGTGCAGAGGTGCGCGTCGAAGGCACCGTTCACCCGCTAGCCGGCTGAACGCTGCTGTGCGCGCGCCGCCGCGATGCGGTCGAAAGCGTTCCGGATGGCCAGCGATAGACTGAAGAAGGCAAGGCTCACCGGGTCGCTGCCTTGCGGTACTCCTTCGTCGTGCGGCGGAAAGCCCCGCTTGCCTAGGCTGAGTTGCACGCCGCTGCAACGTCGCCGGTGCTGAAAAGGCCAGGCGCTGGTGTGCTGGGGCGGGCCAAGAGCCACTCCGTGTCCAAAAGTGTTCCGCAAGCGCCCAGACAAAGCAGGCCGGTGCCCGGTTGGCAAGCACCGCCGCCCAACAGCTTTAGGCCTTAGTCCTTGACGCGTCATCGGCAAACAGACGCGAGGCTTCGTCTGGCGCCCGGACGAGGCGCTGGATTGCTTCATGCTTTCGGCGAGCTCTTATGTCCTCAGCAGCTGGCTCAGCTGCGCCGTTGCCGTCAGGTCCGCTTTGCGTTCGACGATGATGCGCCTTTCCTTGATCTTGGACTCTGAGGCTAGGTTCTTGGCGATCTGTACCGGATCGAAGTCTCGCGCCGCGGTCAGCGCGATTCCCAGGGGTCCTGCGTCGATGCGGTCGATGCCGATCGTGCCGGCAGCGATGGCAAGGCGGGAGACGGCGATCAACTGCTCGGTGGCTTCCGGCAGCGGTCCGAAACGGTCTTCCAGCTCTTCGGCGAATGCGTCGAGGTCGTCGGATTTGGTGATGCGCTGGAGGCGGGCGTAAAGGTTGATGCGCACCACCGCTTCGGGCACGTAGTCCGGCGGAATGCTGCCCAGGCTGCCGATGTTGAGTTCTGCGGGCCTTATGTTTTCGGCCTTCTCGTTCTTGGCCTGGGCGAGGGCGCGTTCAAGCAACTGCTGGTAGAGCGCAGAGCCGATCAGGTGCACATGGCCGGCCTGGTCTTCACCCAAAAGGTCACCGGCCCCGCGCAGTTCAAGATCGCGGGCACTGATCTGGAACCCCGAACCGAGCCGGTCGAAGGCTTCGAGCGTCGAAAGCCGAGCCCTTGTATTTTCGGCGACCTCCTGTTCGGGATCAAGGAACAGGTAGGCCACGCCCTGGCTGCGCCCCCGTCCGACACGCCCGCGCAACTGGTGCAATTGCGACAGGCCAAAGCGGTCGGCGCGCCAGACCAGCATGGTGTTGGCTCGGGGCACATCGAGGCCGCTTTCGATGATATTGGTGGCAAGCAGCACATGGCCCCGGCCATTGGCGAAGCCCATCAGCGCCTCGTCGATCTCCTGCGGCTTGAGCCCGCCGTGGGCCACGGTAACTTCAAGGTCGGGCACGATCCGCGTGAGCTCTGCCTGAACGTGTTCGATGTCCTCGATGCGCGGAACAACGACAAAGCTTTGTCCGCCGCGCCGCATCTCGCGCAGCAGGGCAGTGCGAGCAGTGGCGGCGTCGAAAGGGGCGACAAAGGTGCGGATTGGCCGACGGCGGGCAGGGGGCGTTGCAAGGATGCTGACGTCCTGAAGACCCACCATGGCCGCCTGGAGCGACCGAGGGATCGGCGTTGCCGTCATGGAAAGCAGATGCACATTGGCAGCCATGTCCTGCAGCTGCCGCTTGAGCTTGGCGCCAAAGCGCTGCTCCTCGTCGATGATGACGAGGCCGAGCTCGGGCAATTCGACGTCCTTGCCGGCGATGGCATGGGTAGCGACCACGATGCGGATGTTGCCGTTCCGCAGGGCGTCCCTGGTTGCGGTCGCTTCAGCGGCGCTGTTGAGCCGGGAGAGCGTGCCGACCTTGATATCCGTACCGGCGAAGCGGCGCTCGAAGCTTTCAAGGTGCTGGCGCACCAGCACGGTTGTCGGCGCGATCATGGCCACCTGCCGGCCGGCCAGGGCTGCCGCGGCCGCCGCGCGCAAAGCGATCTCAGTCTTGCCGAACCCGACATCGCCGCAGATCAGCCGGTTCATTGGGTGCCCGGAAGCGAGATCGTCGAGCACCGCCTTGATGGCTGCGGTTTGATCGGCGGTTTCGACATAGGGGAAGCGCTGAGCAAGAAGGTCGAAGTCTTTCTTCGGTGGCTTCAGCGGCTCCGCCGTCGCAGCCAGCCTCTGCTTTGCCAGCTCGGCAAGGTGCTGAGCGGCTTCCTCGATTTCGAGGCTGACCGAGGCGCGCTTCTTGTCCCAGGCATCTGTGTTGAGCCGGTCCAGCGTTACCGCGTCCGCTTCTGCGCCATAGCGCCAGAGCTTGCCGAAGTCGGTCACCGGGACCATCACCTTGGTCTCGCCCTGATACTCGAGCTGGATCGTGTCTTCCTCAACGTCGCCGGTCTTGACCTGGGCGAGATCCCGCAGAATGCCGACGCCGTGTTCTTCATGGACGACAACATCGCCGACCCGCAGTTCGAGCGGCGCAATAAGGGTTTGAAGATCCACCTGCTCGACATGGAGGCGGCTGCCCAGGACATCGGTGGCGGCGATGACCGAAAGCCCGCTCTGGGTATCCACAAACCCGGCATCAAGATCCATGCCGGCCAGCCACAATCCTGGTTCTGCGCCAAGTTCGGCAAGCGTGTCCGGCATCTCGGTCGCTTCAAGCGCGCTGCGCTTGAGAATGGCGAGCAGTCTCTTGCGTTCAGCCTCGCTGCCGCACAGCACGACCGGCTCCGACTCGTGCTCGCGGATGTATTTTGCCAGCGCACGACCTGAAAAACGCTCGGCTGAAAAGGCCTGCATGGGGGCAAGATCGGAGAGGTCAGCTTCAAGCGGCTCGCGCTTTCCTGTCTGCGCCTTCCAGCCTTTCTCGTCGAGGTAGAGCCCGGTCACGCTGACCGGGTGCATGTCGCCGAACTGGTCTGCCGAGGCATGCGCTTCGGTGATCTGTTCCAGGACGCGGGTCAGGCGTTCGCTGACCGGACCGGCAAACACCATCTTTGCCTTGGGCAGGTAGTCAAAGACGCTGGCGAGGTCTTCATAGTGCTCGGAGAGCCGGTGCTCCTGGCCGGGCTGGCGATCTTCCAAAGCCTTGATCACCTCGGAGGCGGGGCCCAGGTTGAGGCTTTCCAACTCGTCCGATGTGCGTTGTGTGCGCGGATCGTAACGCATGATGGCCTGGATGACCCCATCTATGTCGGTGATGCGCACCGGGTCTTCGGCATCGGCCGGAAAGATGTCGACCACATTGCCATAGAAGGCGATCTCGCCCGGTTCATCGACCCGGTCATCGACGGCATAGCCAGTCTGGTGGGCAAAGCGCTCAAGCGCCTCGCGATCGAGCTTTTCGCCGGTGGCGAGGGAAAAAACGGTTTCTCTCACAATGCCGGTGGGCGGTAGTTTCTGAACAGCGGCTTCGGCCGACAGCACCAGGATGGGAGCGATCTCTGCCTCGAGACACTCCCGGAGCGTGCGCAAGCGCTTGCCCATGATTTCTCTGCTTGCCGGTGCCCGATCATAGGGGAGGCAATCCCAGGCCGGCAGATGCAGAACCGTTCGGCGCGGGAGGAAGCTTGCCAGAGCGCGTGCTGTCTCCTCCGCCCGGCGTTCGCTTGTGGTGAGATAGATCCAGCCATCCGCCTCGTCACGCAAGGTCTGCAACAGCCGAAACGCAACGCCTGCCGAAGGCGGCTGCTCGCTTTGCTGGGCACTCCTGATGTCTTGCGAGGGCAGGCCGACAGGCTCCATGCGCGCCGGTGCAGGAGTGCTCGATTGCTTGCTGGTCATTGCGTCCGAATGGTTGGGAGAGGAAGAAGCCTCACCCAAATCGGTAACTCAGCACATTGGTTGCTTGCCGCCGCACGATCGCGATCCGCAACCAGGATCAGGCGCTTAGGCCTTGATGACGATGACCTTGGTGTTGACCGGTGTCTTGTCATAAAGGTCGAGCATGTCCTGCGTCAGCAGCCCCACGCAGCCGCTGGTGACGCCGCGTCCGATCGTTTCCGGCATGATCGTGCTGTAGATCGTGAAAAGCGTATAAACGCCGTCCTGGTAGAGGTAGAGCGTGCGCGCGCCGAGCGGATTGTTGAGGCCCGGTGCCATGCCATTGGCATAGGGTGCCGCTTCCGGCTGGCGCGCGATCATCTCCTTGGGCGGTGTCCAGATCGGCCATTCCGCCTTGCGGCCGATATAAGCCTCGCCGCTCCACAAGAAGCCCGCGCGTCCGACATTGGCGCCATAGCGCGTTGCGTAGCCGTCACCCTCGATGCGGTAGACATAATAGTTGCGCGGATCGACGATGATCGTCCCAACCGCTTCCTTGGAGTCGTAGCGCACTCGCTGCCGCCGATACTTCGGATCAAGCTTGCTGAGATTGACCGCAGGAATGGGGAAGCGCTCATTGGGCAGCGGGCCGTAGATGCGTGCTGCGTCCGCATCGCTCATGCCGCCGCCGGTGGTCGCGCATCCGGCCAAGCCCAAGGCTCCGACAGCGGCGAGGCCCACCAGAAAGGATCTTCTGTTGAGCCCAACAGCCTGCTTACCCTCTGCAATCATCGCGGCTCACTCCCCGGCGCATTCAATGGCGGGACATTGATCCGCGATAGACGGTTTGGCAATCCTCTGCGTTACGGGGCTTTGACGTAATTTCGCCAGCTGTGGTTTTCCTGAAACCCCAGCACTTCGCGCGCCTTGCGGTTGGAGAGCGGCGCCTCCCATTCGCCCATGGGCCTTGTGATCGGCGAGCCTGGCGCCCACTTGCGCAAGAACGCTTCCGTCGGCTCGTAGGCGGTGATCTCGTCATTGGTGGCGTTGAACACCTGGAACCCCAGTCCGTCCTTGCCGACGCAAAGATCGACGATCTGCCCCAAGTCGCGCGCGTCGATATAGCTCCACGCATTGCGCTTGCGCGATGGCGGATCGGCCAGGAAAGCCGGGAAGTTCGCATAGTCTTCCGGCGAGATCACATTGCCGATGCGCAAGGCATAGATGTCGGCGCCGTAGCGCAGGGCGAAGGCTCGCGCCGTTTTTTCGTTGACCACCTTGGAGAGCCCATAGCTGTCCATCGGGTCGCTGTCGTAATCCTCTTCGAGCGGAAAGGCGTGAAAGTCCTTGTCGCCCTCGGCAAAGCACACCCCATAGGTCGTCTCGCTCGAGGCAATGACGATCTTGCGAATGCCAAGCTTGGTCGCCGCCTCGATGACATTATAGGTCGAGACCACATTGGCCTTGAATGTCTCGTTGTCCGGCTGGATCAGCACGCGCGGGACTGCCGCAAAATGCACCACCGCATCGATCGGCTTGGGACCACTCCCTGTGGCAAAGCCACCGAAACCGAAATGCATCGAAAGCGCATTGAACACCTGACCGCTATCGGTCAGGTCGGTGATCAGCGTGTTGACGCCTTCCATCTCGAGCGGCTTGAGATCGAGGTTGAACACCTCGTGCCCCTGCGCCACGAGATAGGCGACAGCGTGCTGCCCGGCCTTGCCGCTGCCGCCGGTGAAAACGATGCGTTTGCTCATGAATTCTTCCTCTTAGGGCATCAACTGGCCGCCATTGACCTCGATCTCTTGGCCAATGATGTACCCGGATAGCGCCTTCGACGCCAAAAACAGATAGGTCCCGACCACGTCCTCGACCGTCCCGAGGCGACCCTGCGGGATCGTGGCGAGCGCGGCTTTGAGCTGCTCGTCGGTCGAATAGCGCTCATGGAATGGCGTGCTGATCACGCCCGGCGCCACCGCGTTGACGCGGATGCCGAAAGCGATGAGCTCCTTGGCCATTCCGCGCGTTACATTGGCGATGAAGGCTTTGGACGAGCCATAGATGCCCGCCCCATTGCTGGCCCCGTTCCGGGCCGCGATCGACGTCGTATTGATAACGAAGCCATCGCCCGCCTGCTTCAGATGCGGCACGGCCGCCGCCGTTGCCGCCAGCACCGAGCGGCCATTGAGGTCCATCACCGCATCATAATGCTCGTCGCTCATATCGGCATAGGTGACGCGGGCGACCATGCCGCCGGCATTGTTGATCAGGCCATCGAGCCGCCCGAAGGCCGCAACGGTGTCCTCCACGGCCTGCTTCATCGCCGACGATTGGTTGGCATCGGCCCGGATGGTCACCGCCTCGCCGCCAGAATCGCGGATCGAAGCCGCCACCTGCTCGGCAGCATCCGCGCTGGAATTGTAGTGCACGCCCACCTTGGCGCCCTGCGCGGCAAAAGCCTGTGCCAAAGCCGCCCCGATACCAGTCGATGCGCCGGTGATCAGCACGACCTTGCCGGCAAGGTCGGGAATAACAAGTTCAGCCATATCTATCGTCCGCCCTCAAGCTTGCGATGGCGCTGTTTGATACCGCCCTCGCCATAAGGATAGTCAGCCATCTGCGGCTTGCTGACGGCGCTGAGCTCGGAGAGTTCATCCTGGCTCAACGTCAGCGACGCCGCACCAAGATTGTCCGCAAGCTGTTCCGTTGTTCGCGCGCCCAGGATCACCGAAGTGACGGCAGGCTGCGCCGCGACCCAGGCAAGCGCCACTTGCGCCATGCTGGCGCCGCGGGCTTCGGATAGATCCTGCACCGCGCCAATGACCTCCCAAGTCGCCGCATTGTTGTTGCGCTTTTCGAACGCCTCCATGCCGCGCTTGGGGTTCTCGCCCAGACGCGTGGCGCCGGTCGGCATCTGGTCCCGCTTGTACTTGCCGCTAAGCCAGCCGCCACCCAACGGCGACCACGGCAAGAGACCCACATCGGCGTCGAGCGCTGCTGGCACGACCTCGTGCTCGATGTCCCGCACCAGCAGATTGTACTGCGGCTGCAGCGTCACCGGCGGCTGGTAGCCCTGTGCCTTGGCCGTCCACACCGCCTTGGTCAGCTGCCAGCCCAGAAAGTTCGAAAAGCCGTAATAGCCTATCTTGCCGCTCGCAATCGCGTCATCGAGAAAGCGCAGTGTTTCATCGAGCGGCGTCAGCGCGTCGTAGGCGTGCATCTGGTAGAGATCGATATGCTCGACCCCAAGACGCTTCAGCGACGCATCGAGCGCTTCGCGCAGGTTCTTGCGGGAAAGGCCGACGTGGTTGGGCCCGTCGCCCATGGGGAACCGGCCCTTGGTGGTGATCACCAGGTCGCGCAGCTGCTTGGTCTTGAGCCAGCGCCCGACGATCTCCTCCGAGATGCCGGCGCTGTAGACATTGGCGGTGTCGAGGAAATTTCCGCCCGCCTCGACATATTGGTCCATCAAGCGAAACGACGTCGCCTCGTCCGCTTCGTCCCCAAACGTCATGGTGCCGAGGCAATAGGCCGAAACGACCGCCCCGCTATTGCCGAGCCTGCGATACTGCATGGAAAATCCTCCTGATCGTGCGCCAACGCTCCGGAGTGCCTGCGGTTGCTAACTGGGGAGGGGCTGGCCGCACCGTCAAGTGCGGCCAGGGTAACGGCGGATCAGTTCACGCCGGCCAGCGCCTGTTCCACGTCGGCAATGATGTCATCGATATGTTCGATGCCGACGGAGATGCGAACCAGGTCTTCGGAAACACCGGCCTTGGCCAGCTCGTCCGGGCCGAGCTGGCGGTGGGTCGTGGAGGCCGGGTGGCAGGCCAGCGACTTGGCGTCGCCGATATTGACCAGGCGCAGGATCATCTGGAGCCCGTCGATAAATTGCGCGCCTGCAGCCGCGCCGCCCTTGATGCCGAAGCTGACAATACCCGACGCCTTGCCCTTGGTGATCTTCTGGGCCGTGGCATTGTACTTGCTGTCGGGCAGGGCGGCGTAGTTGACCCAGGAAATCTTGGGATGGTTCTTGAGCCAGCTGGCCAGAGCCTCCGCGTTCTGGCAGTGGCGCTCCATGCGCAGGCCAAGCGTTTCCAAGCCCATCAGGAACAGGAAGGCATTGTGCGGGGAAAGCGCGGCGCCGGTATTTCGCAGCGGCACGACGCGGCAGCGCCCGATATAGGCCGCAGGCCCGAGCGCCTCGGTGTAGACGACGCCATGATAGGACGGATCGGGCTCGTTGAGGATCTTGAAGCTATCCTTGTTTGCCTTCCAATCGAACTTGCCGCTATCGACGATAATGCCGCCGATCGAATTGCCGTGGCCGCCAATATACTTGGTCAGCGCATGCACCACGATATCGGCACCGAAGTCGAACGGGCGGCAGAGATAGGGCGTGGCGACCGTGTTGTCGACGATCAGCGGCACGCCATGCTTGTGCGCGATCTCGGCCAGGCGCGGGATATCGACGACATTACCGGCGGGATTGCCGATGGATTCGCAGAACACGGCCTTGGTGTTTTCGTCGATCAGCCGGTCAAGCCCATCAAAATCGCCCTGGTCCGCAAGGCGGACCTCGATGCCCTGCCGCGGAAACGAGTGCATGAAGAGGTTATAAGTGCCGCCATAAAGCTGGCTGACCGAGACGATGTTGTCGCCGACACCCGCAATAGCCTGGATGGCATAAGTGATTGCGGCCATGCCCGAGGCGACGCACAGCCCGCCTATGCCGCCTTCCATCTCGGCGACGCGTGCTTCCAGCACCGCCGTGGTCGGGTTCATGATGCGGGTGTAGATGTTGCCTGGCACGGCCAGGTTGAAGAGATCGGCACCATGCTGGGTGTCGTCGAACGTATAGGAGGTCGTCTGGTAGATCGGGACAGCCGCCGCCTTGGTGGTCGCCTCAGACGTATAGCCGTGATGGAGGGCAATGGAATCCAGTTTCATGATCGCTCCCTTGTTGTTTCTTGCTCATGTTACCGCGCGAACGCTGCCGGGATAGGGCCGGCTGGCGAATTGGTTTTCTCCGAAGAGGCATGGAGAAAAGAAATTCGTGTTCCACTCCAAGGCGGCGCACCAGCGAAAGCAACCAGCCCGGTGCAGCGGAACAAAGCCGTTAAGTGATCGTTCGCTTTGAAACGCGCCACGCAAGGACATTCCGCTATGCCCGAAGCCGCAGCCCCCAGAGCGGGCACGCACACCATTTCACTGACCATCGATGGAGCGCAACGCTCCGTTACGATCGATCCATGGACCACCCTGCTTGATCTGCTGCGCGGCCCCTTGGGCAAGACCGGAACCAAGAAGGGCTGCGATCATGGCCAGTGCGGTGCCTGCACGGTGCTGATCGACGGCAAGCGCATCAATTCGTGTCTGACACTCGCCGTGTTGAAGGACGGTGCCGAGATCACGACGATTGAGGGTCTGGCAACCGGCGACGACCTCCACCCGATGCAGGAAGCCTTCATCGAGCACGACGCCTTCCAGTGCGGCTATTGCACGCCCGGACAAATCTGCTCGGCGGTGGGGCTCGTCAACGAAGGGCACGCCCATTCGCGTCACGAAATTCGTGAGCTCATGAGCGGCAATATCTGCCGCTGCGGCGCCTATACCAACATCGTCGATGCCGTCCAGAGCGTCCTCGGCGAGAACCAGAAGGCGCCCACGCCATGATGCGTTTCAGCTATTCGCGCCCGCAAACCGTTGCCCAAGCTGCAGCCTCGCTTGTGGCCGATCCTTCTGCGCAGATCATCGCGGGCGGCACAAATCTCGTCGACCTGATGAAATACGACGTGACCCGCCCGGGCACGGTCATCGACATCAACGGTCTCGACCTGCGCGATATCCGTGTGGACGGGGAGGGCACCCTCCAGCTTGGCGCCTTGGCCACCAATGCCGACACTGCCTACCACCCCGAGGTGCAATCCGGCTGGCCGCTTCTTTCCAGCGCCATGCTCGCTGCTGCCTCGCCGCAGCTGCGCAATGCCGCAACCAACGGCGGCAACATTCTTCAGCGCACCCGCTGCTATTACTTTTATGATCCATCAACCCCGTGCAACAAACGCCGCCCGGGCTCCGGCTGCGGGGCGCTTCACGGCGTCAATCGCATCCATGCCATCTTGGGCGAAAGCGCCAATTGCATCGCGGTGCACCCTTCCGACATGGCGGTGGCTCTCGCCGCGCTCGATGCCGTCGTGACGGTCGAAGGTCCGGCCGGAGAACGGCAGATCCCCTTTGACGACTTCCACCGCCTCCCCGGTGACCGGCCGGACTTGGACAATACCATGGAACGTGGCGAGATCGTCACCGCCATCTCCGTGCCAGCCAATGGCTTTGGCTCTCACCACACCTATCTCAAGCTCCGCGACCGCCAGTCCTATGCTTTCGCGCTGGTGTCCGTCGCGGCCGCGATCCGCCTCGAGGGCGAAACAATCGCCGAACTGCGCGTCGCTCTCGGCGGTGTCGCCCACAAGCCATGGCGCCGCAAGGATGTCGAAGCTGAGTTCATTGGCCGCCCCGCCAACCGGCCGACCTTTGAAGCCTTTGCCCAAGCCTTGATGGAAGGCGCGACCGGCCATGGCCACAACGACTTCAAGCTCGATCTGGCCCCCCGTGCCATCGTCCGTGCGCTGGAGCAGGCCCATGCTGGCACCCCGCAGAATCAAGCAGTAAAGGTGGTGTTCTGATGGCCCCCTCGCTTTCTCACATCGGCCAACCCCGCAGCCGCGTCGACGGCAAGCTCAAGGTCACCGGCGCCGCCAAATATGCCGCCGAATACCAGGCTGACGAGCTTCTGCACGGCTTTGTCGTGATCAGCACCATCGCCGCGGGCCGCATCGTTGCCATCGACACGCGCGAAGCCCGAGCCATGCCCGGCGTCGTCGAAATCTTCACCCACCTCGATCGCCAAGGCGTCTCCTGGTGGGATCGCGACTGGCAGGACGAAACGGCCCCTCCGGGCCACCCCTTCCGCCCGCTCCATTCCGATCGCATCCTCTTCGACGGACAGCCCATCGCTCTTGTGATCGCTGAAAGCTTTGAAGCCGCCCGCAACGCTGCGGCAGTTGTCCACGTGCTTTACGAGGTGGAGAAACATCAGACCAATCTCCGCGTCGCCGAGCCGGACCAGTACGTGCCGCCCAAGAAGCGCCAGAACGTGCCGCCACCGCCCGAGCCGCGCGGCGACCTTGATCGGGCCCTAGCCGAAGCGCCTTTCCGCGTGGATGCCGAATATGAGCAGCCCAGCGAACACCACAATCCCATGGAGCTTTTTGCGTCCACGGTGATCTTCGAAGAGGGTGACAAGCTCACCATCTACGACAAGACGCAGGGCTCACAGAACGCCCAGCAGTTCGTCTCGGCCATTTTCGGCCTCAAGGACGTCAAGGTCGTGAACGCCTATGTCGGCGGCGCCTTCGGCTCCGGCCTTCGCCCGCGCCACCAGCTTTTCCTCGCCGTCATGGCAGCGCTCAAGCTCAAGCGCTCGGTACGGGTTGAACTGTCGCGGCGGGAAATGTTCTACCTAAGCTACCGCCCGATCACGCTGCAAAAGCTCTCGCTGGGCGCGGACAGCACCGGCAAGCTCCTGGCGCTGAAACACCATGCCGTGCAGGCGACATCGATGTTCGAGGACTACCAGGAGGTCGTCGTCAACTGGTCGGGCCTCGCTTACCAGTGCGACAATGCCGAGTTTTCCTACGCGTTGTCTCAGGTCAATACCGACACGCCCGGCGACATGCGCGCACCCGGCGCCACCACCGGCGTCTTCGCGCTGGAAACGGCCATGGACGAGCTCGCCTACGCCGTCGGCATCGATCCGCTCGAGCTGCGCCTGCGCAACTATGCCGATCGCGACCAGAACATGGACAAGCAATTTACCAGCAAGGCGCTGCGCGAATGCTATGCAGAAGGCGCCGAACGCTTCGGCTGGTCCGCCCGCCAGGCGGCGCCACGCTCCATGCGCGAGGGCAAGGAACTGGTCGGCTATGGCATGGCCACCGGCTTCTGGGACGCCCAGGTCAACAAGGCCGAAGCCAAGGTTCGCCTCCTTGCCGATGGTTCGGTCGAAGTGTTGACAGCCGCAACCGACATCGGCACTGGAACCTATACGATCCTGGCACAAATCGCCGCTGAAGCCTTCGACGTTCCAATCGACCGGGTAAAAGTCAGCATCGGCGCCTCGGACCTTCCGACCTCACCGGTCGAAGGCGGGTCTTGGATGGCAGCTTCCGTCGGCAGTGCCGTCCACATGGCGGCCGAAGCCATCAAGACCAAGCTGATACATCGCGCCAATCGCCACCACGAGGCTTTCCTCCCCATCGCCTCGGCAGACCTCTGCGTCGAAGCAGGCATGGTGAAAAAAATCGATGGCACCGGCCCCACCATCTCCGTTGCCGAACTCATGCAGTCAGCCGGTTGGGACGCTGTCGAGGAAACCGGCAAGGCTGGCCCCGACATGCTGCAGATGCAAAAATATATCAGCTACACGCACTCGGCGGTCTTCGTGGAAGTGCGGGTCGATGAGCAATTGGGCGTCGCCCGCGTCAAGCGCATCGTCAGCGCCATTGCCGCCGGCAAGATCCTTAATCCCAAGACCGCGCGCAGCCAAATTCTAGGCGGTGTGGTCATGGGCGTCGGCATGGCAATGCATGAAGAAGGGTTGTTCGATCACGGCACCGGCCGGATCATGAACCACAACCTTGCCGAGTATCACGTGCCCGCCAACGCTGATATCGAGGACATCGACGTGATCTTCGTCGATGAGCACGACGATAAGGTCAACCCGATCGGCGTCAAGGGTCTGGGCGAAATCGGCATCGTCGGCGTGGCGGCGGCAATCGGCAACGCCATCTACCATGCCACGGGTAAGCGGCTGCGGCATCTGCCTTTCACCATCGACAAGATCATCGGGTGATCGACGAGTGTTGCGCTGGACGGCCCGCGAACGGTCAGATAGCCTTGCGGCAGCACCAGGCCCCCGTGCCTTTCTGCCTCTTTTCGAGCTCACATGACCGCCACTTCCGCCCCCGCGTCCGGCAAAGCCAATTTCGGTATTGCCGGGCTAGATGACATCACCGCCGGTGGCCTCAGTGAAGGGCACCTGTTTTTGCTCGAGGGCACGCCGGGCACCGGCAAGACCACGGTGGCCATGCAATTTCTCCTGGCGGGCGAGCAGCGCGGCGAGTTGGGCCTTTACATTACCCTTTCCGAGACCGAAAATGAGCTGCGCAACGGCGCAGCGTCCCATGGCTGGGACCTTGGCCCACTGATCAAGATATTCGAACTGGTACCCCCTGAATCGCTGCTTAACTCCGAACAGGCACAGACGCTTCTCTATTCGTCGGACCTAGAACTGGTGGAAGCGACGCAGGCCATCTTCGCCGAAGTCGAACGGCTCAAACCCAAGCGGGTCGTGCTCGATAGCCTTTCCGAGATCCGCCTCCTGGCACAGAGCTCGCTGCGTTACCGGCGGCAAATCCTAGCCCTCAAACACTATTTCGCCCGCAACGGGGCTACGGTCATTCTATTGGACGACCTGACGTCGGAAGCGAGCGACAAGACAGTGCATAGCGTTGCTCACGGCGTCCTCCGTCTTGAGCAGATCACGCCTGAATACGGCGGCGATCGTCGGCGGCTCAAGGTCGCCAAGTATCGTGCGCAGCATTTCCGCAGCGGTTTTCACGATTTCACCATCGCCACCGGCGGTGTCGAAGTTTTTCCACGCCTTATCTCGGCCGAGCACAAAACCACCTTCAGCCGGTCACCCCTATCCAGCGGCTCGGGCGAACTCGACTCGCTCCTCGGCGGCGGCCTTGAAACTGGCTCCAGCGCCCTGATCATCGGCCCGGCCGGTACCGGCAAGAGCACGATCGGCTTCCAATATATCGACGCCGCAGTAGCGCGGGGCGAAAAGGCGGTTGCCTTCATCTTCGACGAAGAGCTTGGGCTCCTCGAGGAACGGTTGGCGGCAATGGGCATCAATGCTCGTGCCATGATGGATTCGGGCCTGCTGCATATCGAAACGGTCGATGCTGCCGAGCTTTCGCCTGGAGAATTCTCCCACCGGGTTCGTTTGGCCGTCGATCGGCTTGGCGCAAAGATCGTCATGATCGACAGCCTCAACGGCTACCAGGCCGCCATGCCGCAAGAGAACGCCCTAATTCTGCACATCCATGAACTCCTGCAGTATCTCAACCGTCAGGGCGCAACGACGATCCTGACAGTTGCCCAGCATGGCCTGGTAGGCGATATGAAATCCCCCGTTGACGTGACCTATCTCGCCGACACGGTGATCGTCCTCCGCTACTTCGAAGCTTTGGGCAAGGTGCGGCGCGCCGTTTCGGTCATCAAGAAGCGCACCAGCGCCCATGAGGAAACCATCCGTGAATTCTGGATGGGCAAGGGGGGCCTCGTCGTTGGCCAGCCGCTCACCGCTTTCCAAGGCGTGCTGCGGGGCGTGCCGACCTTTGTGGGCGAAGAGGCTCAGATCGGTGCTGGAGCAAACCTAACGCTGTGACCCGGTCGCCGCACGCCCTTATCCTCGCCCCGCGCGGCCGAGACGCGTCCGTTGCGACGTCGCTGCTGGCCGGTGCCGGTATCGACTGTCTGGCCGTGCCCGATCTCGGCACGCTCGTCTCCCGCCTTGGCGACGATATCAGCATGGTCGTGGTCACCGAAGAAGAGTTGGCGACCACCGATCTTCGTCCCTTCTCGACATGGCTCAAGAGCCAGCCGGCCTGGTCGGACTTGCCGATCGTCGTCTTGACCCATGCCGGCATGGGTCCCGAGCGCAATCCGCTCGCCGCCCGCCTGCTGGAAGTGCTGGGCAACGTCACCTTCCTCGAACGCCCGTTCAGGCCGACAACTTTTGCCAGCATCACCGGCGCAGCCAATGCCGCGCGCCGCCGGCAATACGATGCACGATCACGCATGAACGAGCTGGCCGAAAGCCAGGAACGCCTGAAGACTGCCCTGCTCGCTGGCAATCTGGGCACCTGGGAGCTCGATCTTGAACGGATGCAGCTTGATGCATCGCCCACCTGCAAGGCCACGTTTGGCCGTAGCCCCGATGACCCGTTCGAGTACCACGATCTGATCTCCAGCATTCATCCCGATGACACCGGCCGCATGCAAGCGGCCGTCCAGCGGACTGTGGAGCAGGGGGAAGATTATCGCATCGAGTATCGCACCATCTGGCCTGATGGCACCCATCACTGGGCCGAGATCCATGGTCGCCGCCTGCTGGATACTTCTGGCCGGCCCCATCGAATCGTCGGCGTCTCCTCCGACATCACCAATCGGAAGGCTCTCGAGCAGCAGCTATTGGCCGTCAACGAGAGCCTCGAGCGGCGCGTCACGGAACGCACGGCCGCGCTGCAGGAGGCCCATCAACTCGCGATCAAGGAAGTCGAGCAGCGCGAAAAGGCCGAAGCTCAACTGCTGCAGGCGCAAAAGGTCGAGTCCATCGGCCAGCTGACCGGCGGCGTCGCGCATGATTTCAACAATCTGCTGATGGCGGTGCTGGGCAATCTCGAGGTCTTGCGTCGCCACGTCGGCGACGATGCGCGTGCCACCCGCCTGATCGAGGGCGCGCTCGAAGGCGCGAAGCGCGGCGCGACATTGACGCAGCGGCTGCTCGCCTTCGCCCGCCGTCAGGACTTGGCAGTCAGCCGGCACGATCTGGGACAGTTGATCCAGGGCCTCTCGCCCCTCATGCAGCAATCCGCCGCTGCAAATGTCGAGATCATGATCGAGCCAGTCCCCTCCTCGATCTTTGTCGATGTCGACAGCAACCAGTTTGAGCTGGCCATCCTCAACCTCGTGGTCAATGCGCGTGATGCCATGCCGGACGGCGGCGCCATCACCATCGATATTGCGCGCGTGGAGCTTGAGGCAGGCGAGGCCGATCTGCCTGCCGGTGGCTATGCCCGGCTCCGGGTCACCGATACCGGCAACGGCATGGATGCGGAAACCTTGCGGCGGGCTGTCGAGCCGTTCTTTTCCACCAAGGGCCTCGGCAAGGGCACAGGCCTTGGCCTCTCGATGATCCACGGTCTTGTGCTGCAGCTGGGCGGTGCCTTTACCCTCGAAAGCAAAGTTGGTACCGGCACGACGGCAACCATCCTGCTACCGATAGCCGAGGCGGATCACCCCGCGATGAACCTGGATGAACCGGTTGTTCCCCAAATGCCGGCAGCCGCCGCCGCGGCGCGCATCCTTGTTGTGGACGACGATGCGCTGATCGCCATGAGCACGGCGGGCATGATCGAAGATCTCGGCCATACAGTGATCGAAGCCATGTCCGGCAAAGCCGCTCTTGACATCATTGGCTCCGACCAGAGCATCGACCTGATGATCACCGACTTCTCCATGCCTCGCATGTCTGGTGCCGAGCTGATCCAGAAGGTGCGCCTGATCAAGCCCGAGCTGCCGATCATCCTTGCCAGCGGCTATGCCGAATTTCCCGAGGATATCGATCTGAGCGGCGTCGGCCGTCTCGCAAAGCCCTTCAATCAACAACAGCTGACGGACGGCATCAACGCGGCCCTCAGGTCTTCGGTGTAATGCGAGGGGAGGGGGCGAACCGCGGCTGAGCACAACCGCGGTTTGCCGAAATCGTCAGGAAAGCGTCTTCAGCAACTCGTCCAGTTGCGCGAACTGTTCTGCCGCTCCGTCGAGCCCGCCCTGATTTGCCTCAAGCGCTTCCTTGCTGGGATAGGTTTCGCTGAAGGTCACATGCGTCTTGCCGTCTCGTTCCACGAAAGTCACAGTGGAGATCGCGCCGTTTTCGCCCTCTTCATTGGTCCAGACCATCCGCTCGGATGGGACAACGTCGGTATAGGTGCCGAAAAAGGCGAAGCTGTTCTCGGCATCGGCGCCGAATTCAAGGCGGTAGGTGCCACCGGTGCGCACATCCATCTGGCAGGAGCGCAACTGCGCGCCAAGCGATTGGGGCACCCACCACTTGGCGAAAAGCTCCGCAGTGCTCCATGCCTTGAACACGATCCGGGCCGGAGCATCGAAGGTGCGCGTCACGGCAACCTCGGTGTCCGACACGCGCTTGACCGATGTGCGCTCCTCGACTGGTCGATCATTCATTCGTCTGCTCCATGCGTTTGAGTTCTTCGACAACCTTGTCCAGCCGGTCGAAACGGGCATCCCACAGCTGGCGATACCGCTCGATCCATTCCACTTCCCGTTCGAGGCGGCTGCTGCCGAGCCGGCATGTGCGCACCCGCCCGACCTTTTCCGTGGTGACCAGTCCAGCCTGTTCAAGCACGCCGATATGCTTCTTCATGCCCGTCAGCGTCATGCCGAACCTGTCGGCAAGGTCGCTGACGGAAGCGTCGGAACGCCCTAGCTGTTCGAGCACACCACGTCTTGTGGCATCGGACAGGGCGGCAAACGAGGTGTTGAACTGGACTTGCAGAAACTGAACCATATAGTTCAGTATCGTGCAGTGACCTGAGAGGCAAGCAAAAAGCGATCGAAGGAAATATTAGCGGCTTCTACTTATGCTGGCTTGCGGAGCGGAACGAATATGCAAGCTATCGAGGCCATTCACCTGTCGGACGTCGTCGGCGCGCTGAGCCTGGCTCTCGATATCACCGAGGGGCAGCCGGTAGGCCATGGCCTGCGCTGCTGCTGGATCGGCATGCATCTGGGCGAACGCATCGGCCTCTCGCCCGAGGAGCTTTCCGACCTTTATTACACGCTTCTGCTCAAGGACATTGGCTGCAGTTCCAACGCCGCCCGCATCTGTCGGCTCTATCTCACCGATGATCTGAGCTTCAAAAGCGCCTATAAGTTCGTGGATACGCGCCTTCCCGAAGTCATGCGGTTCCTCGTGGCTCATACCGGACGCAGTTCAGGCATGATCGAGCGCCTGCAAGCCATGGTCAACATCGCGCGCAATGGCGGCGAAATTGCCCGCGAACTGGTCGAGACCCGCTGCCAGCGCGGCGCCGACATCGCTAGGTCCATGCGGTTTTCCGGCGCTGTCGCCGACGGCATCCTCGATCTTGATGAACATTGGGACGGCACCGGTCAGCCCCTGCGGCGCGTGGGCGAGGAGATCTCGATTTTCTCCCGCATCGCGCTCCTGAGCCAAGTGGTGGACGTCTTCTTTATGCGCGGTGGTGCGACGGCCGCTATCGCTGAAGCCCGGGCCCGGTCAGGCCGCTGGTTCGATCCCAAGCTGGTCGAGGCCCTTGAAGGCCTTGCCGGTCAGCAGCACATCTGGGCCGCCATGCGCAGCAATGATCTGGCCGAACGTGTCGTAAGGCTTGAGCCGCAAAGCTTGGTGCGAGAGATCGATGAGTCTTACCTAGACGACATCGCCGCAGGTTTCGCAAAGGTTGTCGACGCGAAGAGCCCGTTCACCGCAGGTCATAGCGACCGGGTTGCGCTTTTTGCCGACCTGATCGCCGAACAGCTCGGCTACGACGCGCCCAGCCGGCGCACCTTGCGGCGCGCAGCTCTCCTGCATGATATCGGCAAGCTCGGCGTCTCAAACTCCATTCTCGACAAGGCTGGACGTCCCGAACCCGATGAATGGGCCGAGATCAAGCGGCATCCGGAAATGGGCCGCAACATTCTCTCAAAGATTGCGGCGCTCAAGGACACCGCAGCGATAGCGGGCAATCACCACGAGCGGCTGGATGGCAAAGGCTATCCTTTTGGCATCCATGCCGGCGCCATCAACGTCGAAACCCGCATCGTCACGACGGCCGATATCTTCGATGCCCTCACCGCCGACCGGCCATATCGCAAAGCGATGTCCGTTTCGGCGGCGCTCGACATCATGCGGCAGGACCTGGACACCGCCATTGATCGCCGCTGCTTCGACGCCCTGGTGCAAGGCCTAGACCGGGTGCAACACTTGGCAGCCTAAACCGCCCCTAGTTGGTGTCGTCTTCCAGCTCATCCTCGACCACAGCATCTGGACGGTCGCCGCCAGAAGCAAATTCTTCCTTCCAGGTGCCGTCGGCTTCCTCGTAAAGGATTTGCTCGTCCTCGCCGCTCAGCTGCTGGCGCTGCGCCGCGCTTTCCGCCGCTTGGTGCGCTTCGTCATGGCTGGCAAAAGTCTCAGAAAACACATCGCCGACCTTGTAGGCGAAGCCGCCATCATGCTCGACGATCTCGTAGGTGACTTTGGCCATATGTGCGCTCCTGTTGCGGCACTCTGTGGTGCCTGTCGCAGGATAATGCGCTGGCGCCCAGTTCGTTCGCTACTTGCCGGCCCAGGCACTCACGTGCCGAAGCTGACGGGTACGCTGAATCCAGAAGCCGGATAGAAGACCTTTGACCGTCTCGGCCGCGGGTTTCCGGCCAAGTGGCATCTCCATCACCTTGCCCTCGATCTGTGCATGAATAACGTCACGCTCAACGTAATAACTCGCGTGATGACGTTGTCCGTCCTGCTCGATCGTAACGTCCAGAACTTGGGATACTCGTTCCATTGTTGAAGTCCTCCGCCGCGCACACAGCATGGAAGCGGAAAGCTTTAACGTCAATTAACCGGCGTTAACGAATGCCAAAGAATTATGCCGGCGCCGCGACCACCGCCGAAGCGTGCTGCGACCTGCCTTTTACCGCCGGATTGCTTCGCAACTGACCGGCAAACCAGGGGATAGTCATTGCCAAGCCCTCGGAAAGCGGCACGCGCGGCTCCCAGCCCAGCACCTCCTTGGCCCGGCTGATATCCGGGCGGCGACGCTGCGGATCGTCCACGGGCAGGGGGAGATGGATGAGCTTCGAACGGCTCTCCGTCATTTCCAGAACCAGGTCGGCAAGCTCGGCTATGGTGAACTCGCCCGGATTGCCGACATTGACCGGCTTGCCCGGATTGGGCGCAACATTCATCAGCGCCACGAGCCCCGCCACAAGATCGCTGACATAGCAGAAGGAACGCGTCTGCTCGCCTGTGCCATAGATCGTGAGGTCGTCCCCACGCAGCGCCTGGACGATCAGGTTGGAAACAATGCGTCCGTCATCCGGGCTCATGCGCGGACCGTACGTATTGAAAATCCGCACCACCCGCGCATCGACGCGGCCCATGCGCAGCATATCGAAGCACAGCGTCTCCGCCGCCCGTTTGCCCTCGTCATAGCAGGCACGCGGACCTGTGCAATTGACGTTGCCCCAGTAATCCTCCTGCTGCGGATGCTGCTCGGGATCGCCATAGACCTCGCTGGTCGACGCCTGGAGGAAACTCGCGCCATGCTGCTCGGCAAGCTTGAGCAGATTAGCCGTGCCCACGACGCTGGTCATCATCGTGTGGATCGGATCCGCCTGATATTGCGGCGGCGAAGCCGGGCAGGCGAGGTTGTAGACCTGATCGATCTTCCCCTCGACCGCGAAGACCTCACAGATATCCGCCTCGATCAGGCTGAACGCCGGATGGTTTTCTAATGCCTCGACATTGCGCGCCGAACCGGTCTGGAAATTGTCGACGCAGATGACCCGGTGCCCGTCCGCCAGCAGTGCATCGCAAAGATGCGAGCCCACAAAGCCGGCGCCACCCGCCACCAAGACCGTCTTTCGTTCTGCACTCATGCGTTCGCCTTTCAGGCCGAGGGGCGGATGGTCGATCGTTCATGACCGAGCATGGACAAAAGCTCACCCGCACGCGCTGTCCCAGTATGCTCCGCCAGCACATAGCGCCGTGCCGAAGCCGCCATGGCGTTGCGCTCGGATGCCGTGGTTTGCTCCAGCGTGCGAACCACGTCGTCCGATGTCCGGGCCAGAACGATCGAGTCCGCCGGGAACATCTGGTCTAGTCCCGTCCAAATATCGCTGATGAGCGGCGTGCCGCAGGCACCCGCCTCGAACAGCCGGACGCTGGGCGACCACCCGGCCGCCACCATGTCGGCCCGCGTGACATTGAGCGTAAACCGCTGCCGATTGTAGAACGAGCGGTGCTCGGCTGGCGGCAGATGCTCGATCCGCTCGACATTCTCCGGCCATTCGATATCGCCTGGAAACTGCGACCCCGCCACCACGAACCGCATCTGCGGCAGAAGCCGCGCCGGCTCAAGCAACAACCGTTCCAGGATTGGCTGCCGATCGACGCTATAGGTCCCGAGATACCCCAGGTCCCATTCCGGCGCCTCGCCCGTCGGCCCATAGCGGTCCGCATCGACGGAGCAATAAAGCGGCAGCGCCCGCTTGGCGCCGAACTCCCCCTGCAGCCGCTCCAGCGTCGGCCCGCCCGAAAACGAAAAATAGCTGTCAAACAGCGGGATCTGCCGCTTGGCGAGATATTCCTCATCACCGCGCATCAGCTTCGCCAGCGTTACCGGCGTGTCGATGTCATAAAAATGCCAGCTGTTGAGCTTCAGCCGCTCCAGCGCATCGATGACATCAACCCCATCAGGCACATAGGAACCGACGATCACCGCACCGGCACTCGTAAGCTGCGAACCGAACTTCTCGATCAGCTCATCGACACTATTGTAATAGGCGAGCGTGCAGAAGTCCGGATGCGGCAGGTCGCGGTTATTGGCGTACCAGGGCACATCGCGTTCCAGAAACAGCACCCGCTGCCCATGCGTGTGCAAGCCGCGGATCAGCGCCCGAAACGTCGTTGCGTGCCCATTCCCCCACGATGACGAGAGCGAAAGCCCGACAAAGACGATGTCGTAGGGCGCACTCATTCAGCCGCCTCCACCTGCCTGCGCTGCGCCGAGCGGAACACCCGGTCGGCATCCTCGGCGCGATGCGCATATGTATGCTCCCGCAGCACCCGCTCCAGCGCCGCCGTACCAATCTGCTTGGCCCGCTCCGGGGTCAGTTCGGCCATGATCTGGCTGACATCTCTGCCGTCCCGCGCGACCAAAATTTCTTGGTCTGGCGTAAAAAACTGCGGAATGCCTTCCCAAAAGTCGGTGATAAGGCATGCCCCGGCGCCGGCTGCTTCGAACACGCGTGTCGCCGGTGAAAACCCGATCTCCGCCATGCTTTCCCGCGAAATGTTGAGCACCGCCTTGGGAGTATTGTTGAAGGCATTGTGGTCGGCGGTTCCGACATGGCCGAGATAGCTCACATTGGTCGCCATCACCTTGTCGCCCCAGCCTGAGCCACCCAGGAGGAACCGCTGCTTGGGAGTGCGGATGGCAGGCACCAGGAAGAACTCTTCCACCCGCGCTTCGCGATCCGGCAAACGATTGCCCAAAAACCCGAGATCCCCTGCGAACCTGGGATTAGGCTGGACTGGAAAATGCGTGACCGGATCGAGCGCATTGTAGATCGGGATGCAGTCATGCGCGCCCATCGCCCGATAGGCGGCGACCACCGGCTCGCCACCACCATAGGTGAGGACCAGATCGATCGTCTCCAGCGCCTTGCGGAGGGGATGCTCCGGATTAGCGCGCAACTCGGCAAGGGTTGCCGGCGCATCCACGTCCCAGAAAATGCGCAGGGCGTGCGGCGCAGCATGGGCAAGCACCTGCTCCAGCAGCAGGTCGTCCTCGAAGCCGACCCCGCTCGCCTTGATGACGATATCGGCGTGGCGCGCTTCCGCCGCCACCTGCTTCAGTGCCTCGACCGTGCCCTCATAGACCACGACCTTGCACCAATCGGGCGGATCGATGTCGCGGTTCTTCTGCCGGTCGTAAACATCGGGCTCGTAGAAGGTGATGTCATAGCCCTTGGCGCTCAGCGCCCGCAGCATGCCGCGATAATAGGTGGCCGCGCCGTTCCAATAGGCGGAAAGCAGGCTTGATCCATAAAAGGCGATCTTCATGGCGTAGTCTCCAGATCGTCGAGGTGTTGTGTGACGCGGGCGGTGCCCACCTGACCCAGAATTCCCAGCAACTCGTCCACGCGGTGCCGGCAGGTATGGCGCGCAAGGATCGTTTCGAGGCCGCTTGCAGCGATGTCACGGCCGAGATCCGGGTCCTCGATCACCTCGCGTAACAGGCGCTGCATCTCCGTCCCGTTCTGCGCAAACAGGAAGTCCTTGCCCGGCCGGAACAGGTTTTCGGCATCCTCCCAAGGCGCCGACAAGAGCGGAATGCCGCAGGCCAGCGCTTCAAAGACACGAATGGTGGGAATGCCCGGCAGCGACTGCACATAGGGCCGCCGCGGAATGTGCATCGTCACCTTATGCGCGGCAAAAGCTTTTGGCGCATCGGCATTGGCGATCCAGCCGCCATAATGGAGCCCGGCGCGCTTCACCGCCGCAATTGCTTCCTCGGGATAACGCACGCCCCGGATTGTCCCCGATAGCTGGAGCGCCGCCGCCGGCTCGATCAGGAATTCGCTGATCTCGGCCGTGCGCTCGTTATCACCCCAATTACCGATCCAGATCAGGTCCTCCCTGCGCTCGATCTCGGGCATGGGGTGAAACAGGGCATCGTCCGCGGCCTCATGCCAGGTAAAGACTTGGCGTCCCCAGCCGGCATCGAGATAGCGCTGCCGCAGAGTTTCGCCGAAGGCCAGCACGCCGTCATAGTCACGCAGCTGCAGCCCGGCGATGTCGTCCTCGGCAGAAACCGCCCGGTGGTGGGTGTCATGGAACAAGAGGGTGAAATTCGCCCCACCAGCCCTTATGCGGCCGATTTGCTCCACCAGCGCCGGTTCGGTCCATTCGTGCACCACAACCACGTCGGAATCGACCAGTGCAGACTCATGGTCGAAATCGGACCCATACTGCCGCGACTCAAGCTCCGGAAAATCCGTCGCGAAGCGGTCGATTGCGGCCTGTCCCTGTGTCTCCAAGAGGTTCATGCGGCTCCAGGCATCCACCGGTTCCAGCGCCAGCGCCGAATGCCCCCGCCTCACCAGGTCGCGCATGACCCCGCGCAAGAAATGCGCATTGCCGTGGTTCCAGTCCGAAACCAGCGAATGAGTGTAGAAAACAAACTTCAAAATCAGGCCCCCCGTGCCTCAGAAGGCCGCAGGAGCCTACCATAAACCTCGTTCATCGCCGCAACCTGGGCGCCGATCGTGTAGCGCCCTGACCGCGCCTTCGCCCGTGCCGCGTAATCGGCCCGCAAATCATCATCATCCGCAAGCCGGTTGATCTCCGCCGCGAAGCCACGAGCATCATCAGGTGCCGCAAACAACGCCGCATCGTCCCAAAGTTCGCGATAGGTCGGAATATCGGCCAGCACCAGCGCCGCTTCGGCCCGGGCCGCCTCCAGTGGCGCAAGCCCGAACGGCTCATAGCGCGACGGCGATGCCACGACAGCTGCCCGTGCAACACGGCCGGCGATCTCACTATAGGGCACGTGTCCGAGCGCCTCGACATTGTGGAGCGCCAGGTACTGGCCGTTTGGTCCGCTCTGCGTTCCGGCCATCACCACCGGCCAGTGCGTTTCAGCGGCGGCAGCATCCAGCAAAGCGCCGTTCTTGCCATCGTCCCACCAGCGCCCGGCGGCAAAAACCACATGCTCCTTGCCGACCGGCTCGACCTCGAGGTCCGAGCCATTCAGCACCACCTCAAGCCCGTCGATCTCGCCATAGCTCTGCCGCAACATCTGCGCATGCGACTGGCTTGGCGCGATCACCGCATCCGCCGCCATCATGCCATCGCGGTTGCGCCGGAACTGCCAATCCCAGTCCGGCGGCACCGGCGTGCCCCGCACCCCGGCAAACCAGGTCACCACGCAGGAATGCGACACCACCAGCACAGGAACATCGAGCATCAACCCCGCAGCCTGTGACGGCAAGTTGAGGTGCACAAGGTCGATGCCATCGCTCCCGACGATGTCGCGCAACAGCTCCGGAATACGATCGAGTTGCGCCTCGTCGTCGGTGATCCAGTCGAGCGGCGCATCTCGCCACAGCAACGGACCGATCTGCTCTGCCTCGTCGCGCTGCGCGGCAGAGGGTTCGGGCCCGAAGCCGACGAAGGTGAAGCGATGGCCCACGCGCGCGAGGCCTGCGGCCAGGTCCATGGCATATCGCCATACACCGCCCACCGCATCCACGCTCATCAGGATATGCTTGGTCGGAAGTCCGGCCTGTGACGCAGCCGAGGCGGCAGCGATCATGCCTGGACCTGCCGTGCCCGATCCCCGATCGTCTGTTCGCGTGCCAAGAGCCAATCGGCAAGATCCTGCAGTCCATCGTGCCAGTTGACCCGCGCCCGCCAACCGAGTTCGGCCTTGAGCCGGCTGGTTTCGGCAACGAAATAGAGCTGGTCGCCCTCGCGCCAGGTCTCATGCGAGACCTCGACCTTGCGCCCGACCAGCTTGCCGATTTCGGCCAGAACCATATTGAGACTGACCGCATTCTTCGGCCCGCCACCCAGATTGAACGCCCGTCCGCGCACTTTAGAGATGTTCGCCAGCGTCGCCTTGTAGGCCGCTACGGCATCGCTCACATGCAGCACATCGCGCACCTGCTTGCCGTCGCCGTAGATGGTGACGCCTTCGCCGCGCAGCGCCCGGATCAGGAAATGCGCGACCCAGCCCTGGTCCTCGGTGCCGAACTGGCGTGGCCCATAGATGCAGCTCATGCGCAGCACGGCCGTCGGGATGTCATAGGAGCGCTGGTAGTCGAGCACATACTGGTCCGCGACGCCCTTCGAGCAACCATAGGGCGTACAAAAGTCCAGCCGCCGGTCCTCGTTGATGCCGCGCGCGC